>CAYOAC010000050.1:0-2395 GCA_964401885.1 uncultured Candidatus Saccharibacteria bacterium | reverse complement strand
CCAATGGAAATGTTAAGTTAAAGAAAAGGGACAAATGTCTGTACCTAAAACATATATAAAAATAAAAGCCCCTGCGTATCATGCAGAAGCTTTTTTCTGGAACAATGGTACCCGTTTTACATAACGGATTATTGACCTTGTTAGCCAATAGATACAAGAGATTTCAAGCACCTCTTCCATTTTTCGTCCAGGACAACCTTTGGATCATCTCTAATATAGTAGCATATATTATTAGTATGTCAATATCTACATATTTTTATCAAAATAGCATATAGTATTAGCACATGGGATTTTTTACACCAAAACTAGGCATTGATCTTGGAACGGCAAATACACTTGTTTTTATTCCTGGTAAAGGAGTTGTTCTTAATGAGCCATCAGTTGTTGCGATATCAGAGATTGATAATAGGATTCTTGCTGTTGGTAATGAAGCTAAAGACATGGTTGGTAGAACACCTGAAAGTATTATTGCTTATCGACCAATGAGAGATGGTGTTATCGCTGATTATCGAGTTACCGAAGCAATGCTTAGATATTTTTTTACAAAATCTTTGAGTAAATGGAATATCTTTAAACCAGAAGTTATGATTTCTGTTCCTGCTGGTATCACATCAACTGAGCGTCGAGCTGTTGTTGAAGCTGCTGTAAAAGCCGGAGCAAAAAATGCTTACATTGTTAAGGAACCAATTCTTGCGGCTATCGGAGCAGGTATTCCTATTTATGAAGCACATGGACATATGATCGTAGATATTGGAGGTGGAACAACTGATGTTGCTGTAATTTCGCTTGGGGGAATTGTTGCTTGTACTTCGGTAAAATGTGCAGGTGATAGAATCGATCAATCAATTATTGATTACATCAAAAAAACTTTTAACCTCGCGATTGGAGATAAAACTGCCGAACAAATAAAAAGAGATGTTGGCTCTGCTGTATTACTTGAAGATGAATTAGAAATGACTATAAGAGGAAGAGATTATCTTTCTGGACTTCCAAGATCTACAACTGTTAAAACAAATGAAATTGTAAAAGCTATTAGTAAAGATTTAAAAGAAATGATTAAAGCAATTAAAGCTGTTCTTCAAGAAACTCCACCAGAACTTTCTTCAGATATTATTGATAGAGGAATAATTATGACAGGAGGAACATCTCAACTTAGAAATCTTACTGAACTTGTTTATCGAAAAACTGGCGTAAAAGCTATTCTCGCAAAAGATGCTCTATATTGTGTTGCGAAGGGAACAGGGGTTGCTATTGAACATTTGGATACATATAAAAAGAGTATTATTACGAAGCGTTGACAATAACTTAAAGTATTGTAATATGCTTTTGAAATGAAGATCTCAATTATCGCTGTTTTTCGTCATGATGAAGGTACCAATCCAATTAAGCGCAATCTGCAAATTTGTCTTGGAACCGTCACATGTAGCCATCCTGATTTGTGGGAGCCACCTGTTGCAATGTGGATTACAGATAAGATGAAAGAACTTGGCCCTTCCTTTGAATTACGAAGTATTTCACATGCACCTCTGCCCAGTAGCTAGTCTTGCTTCAGTAATATCAACACAAAGACCCTCGGAACAATTTTCCTTGGGTCTTTTTTATTTCTGATATAATTCTATTTATGTCACTTATAAATTTAAAAAAGGAACAATTACATCATACCAACATCTGTGTTGGAGATAGAGACATTGTCATTAAAGATATAAAAGAACTCGTTTCTGTTTTTTCAAATAAAAACAAAAATAAAAAAATAAGCTATGTTCTATATCAATACGATAAGTTTTTGCTTGATGATGCTCAATATATTTTTTCTACTCACATACACAAGGTTTCATCTGATGAAATGAACATCATTGGTATTGCCTTCAATTCGACTAATCTACAAAGTCAAAATAGCATTTTAAAAATATTGGAAGAACCACCGCTCAATACTTATTTTTTTATAATAGTTCCAAGTAAAAAAATAATTTTACCAACCGTCTTGTCTCGTTCACAAATTTTTGAATATAAAAAAGAAGTTGATATATCAAAAGAAACATTAGATTTTATAAAATTAACAATTCCTCAAAGATTAGAATTTATTAAAAAAACAGTAGAAGAAATAAAAAAAGAAAAGAAAACAAAACAAGATGTAATCAATTTTATTGAAGAAATTGAAAAATACACTCATCAACAAAAAAACATAACTTTATTAAAAAGAACCATTGAGATTAAAGAATATTTGAAAGATCCAGGGGCTTCGGTTAAACAATTGCTGGAATATCTTTCTTTGGAAATTTAAAAATAAATTAGAAAAGTATTCTATTCAAACGATTCTGCAGACCTTTACAAAATAATATCTCTTAATTTTTTCTGGAGACTGGGTGCCGTAATCGGCGGGTCCCACGACAGAAAA
>CAYOAC010000049.1:0-2408 GCA_964401885.1 uncultured Candidatus Saccharibacteria bacterium | reverse complement strand
CCTGCTCTGTAACTCCACTAGGAAGCCCTGTATCAGGGTCTATTATTCCGGTTAGATCAAAACCGTCTTCTGATTGGGAATTTACATTTTGAAAAAAACAAAAAGTAATAAAAATAAAGATGGAGAAAAATGTAAAACTATATTTCATTAAATAAAATTATAACACAGAGTATTTATTTTATTGAGATCTTTTCAACTTTAAATGTGTTCAACAAGTGAATACATTGGTGAAATCATTGAGATTGCAAAAAAACCAACAGCTAGACCGATTATTATCATAAGAAGTGGTTCTACGATTGTCGATAGGTTTTTTGTTTTTTGGTCTACTTCATTTTCATAAAATTCCGCAACTTTTAAGAGCATATTACTTAGATCTCCCGTTTCTTCTCCTACAGCAATCATCTCACCAACAAATGGTGGATAAAACTTTTCATTATCGGTAAATACTTGAGAAACCCTATCTCCTGTTTCAATCTTTTTTTCTGCTTGAGCGAGAATATTTTGATAAATATGATTTGATACTACACCTCTTGTAATTTGAATTGCTTTTAAATAAGGAACACCTGCTTTTAGTAATGAAGAAAGGGTTCTTGCTGTTCTTGCTGAATTAATTTGTTTTGTTAAGTCACCAATCAGGGGAGATTTAACAAGTATGATGTCGAAAGCTTTTTTGCCAAGAGAGCTTCTCAAGGAGAATATTAGGCCTGTAATTAAGATTATTAATGTACCTAAAAAAGCAAAGGTTTGATTTTGTAAAAAATCACTAAGGGCAATAATCAGCTGTGTGGATTTGGGCAAGGCTACTCCAATTTCTTTAAAGGTTTTTGAGAGATTTGGGACGATGCTTGTTAGCATAAAAAAACCTACTCCTCCCATGGCTGTCAAAATAACCCCAGGATATACCATTGCGCCTTTTATTTTTTTTCCTAAAAGATAATTTTTTTCAAGTTGGGAGGCTATATTTTTAAAAGCATCAGAAAGATTACCTGATTCTTCGCCGGCCTTTGTCATTGAAACAAAAAGAGAATTAAATATCTTTGGATGAGCTTCTAGCGACTGGCTAAAAGAATTTCCTGATTTTATACTTTGATTTATTTCTTCAATTATTTTTTTTGTTTTTATGTTTGATGTTTGTCTACCGATTACTTCTAAGGTTCTTGATAGGGCCAAGCCTGCGTCCAACATTGAACCGATGTTTCTCGCAAAAGATATCTTCTCGTTTGATCTAAAAGCCGAAAGGCTAAAATTAAAGCTTGTTCTTTTTGATTTTTCTTTTATTGAAACTATTACAAGACCTTCGTCTTTTAATGTTTTTATAACAACCTGAGAATCAATACCTTCTTTTTCTCCTGATATTATATTTCCATCTTTTTGTAATGCTTTGTATTCAAAAATCATATTATTCTGATACTACTCTTAATACTTCTTCAATTGTTGTAATTCCTAAAACAGCTTTATAAATACCGTCTTCTATCATTGAAAGCATGCCTTCTTTTTTGGCTTGAATGTAAATATCTTCGGAAGTCTTTCTTTCAATAATCATGTTTCTAATTGTGTCTGTAACTTTCAAAACTTCATAAATACCAATTCGACTACTATACCCATCAGAATCATTTGTTGTTTTTGGTTTATAAAAAGGAATTGTTTTCCATGTTGATTTGTTGTCGATAATTTTTTCATCTTTAAGGGTTTTTAAAACAACTTCCAAATCAACTATTTTTTTCAAAGAATCTATCGCACTCTCAGTTAAAAAGTATTTTTCTTTTTTTGAAGTTAATTTTCTAACAAGTCTTTGTGCAATAATAACTTTAAGTGTTGAATTCAAGAGAAAAGGTTCTGCACCCATATCTATAAGTCTAGGAATTGTTCCTGGTGCAGAGTTTGTGTGGAGAGAAGAAAGTACAAGGTGTCCTGTCAGAGCAGCATTAATTGCAAGAGAAGCTGTTTCTTTGTCTCGAATCTCACCAACCATAATAATATCCGGGTCTTGTCTAACGAGAGTTCTTAATCCATCAGCAAAAGTAAAACCAATCTCAGGTTTTACTTGAGTTTGATTAACTCTTTTCATTTGATATTCAACTGGATCTTCAATCGTTGAGATATTTACGTCTGCAGTATTTAAAATGTCTAAAAGCGTATATAGTGTTGTGGATTTTCCGGATCCTGTTGGTCCTGTTGTTAGAATTAGGCCTGTTTTTTGTTTTAAACCATAATGCAGTATTTCAAGCCCATCTCCATGAAAACCAAGTGTCTCAAGATTAAAGTGTCCACCACCTTCTCTCAAAACACGCATTACGGTTTTTTCTCCATAATAAATAGGTAAAATAGAAACACGAAAAGAAACTTTTTCTCCGTCCAAATCTATTTTGAAACGACCATCTTGAGGCAAACGCTTTTCGTCTAACTTT
>CAYOAC010000048.1:234-4186 GCA_964401885.1 uncultured Candidatus Saccharibacteria bacterium | reverse complement strand
TCCTTGTGGAGAAATTATTCTTCAATCAAAACAATTTTGTAACTTGAGTGAAGTTGTTGCGCGAGCAGAAGATACAGAAGAAACTTTGATTCAAAAAATACGAGTAGCAACAATACTTGGGACATATCAATCAACACTTACATATTTCCCGTATCTTTCAAAAGAATGGAAAAAGAATTGTGAAAAAGAAAGATTGCTCGGTGTATCTATCACAGGACAATGGGATTCTAAATTTGCTAGAGACCCAAAAGCTTTGGAAAAATTAAAACAAGTCGCAATTGATACAAATAAAAAATATGCAAAAAAATTCGGAGTAACACCTTCTGTATGTATAACTTGTGTAAAACCATCAGGAACAGTATCTCAAACAGTAGATTGTGCTTCAGGAATGCATGCTAGATATTCAGCATACTATATTAGAAGAGTTAGAATTTCTGCTACAGATGCACTATTTAAAATGTTAAAAGATCAAGGGGTTCCATATTTGCCTGAAGTTGGACAAACAATGGAAGAGGCAACTACTTTTGTATTTGAATTCACTGTAAAGGCTCCAAAGGGTGCAATTGTAAAAGATGATCTTAGTGCGATTGATCAATTAGAACATTGGAAAGTTGTAAAAGTTCATTATACAGAACACAATCCTTCTGTAACTATTTCAGTAGGTGAAGATGAATGGATACTTGTTGCAAACTGGGTTTATGAAAATTGGGATCTCGTTGGAGGACTTTCATTCTTGCCTCGATCTAATCACGTTTATCAACTTGCTCCATATGAAGCCATCGACAAAGAAAAGTATGAAGAAATGTCTAAGAATTTTGAACATATAGATTTCTCCAAAATTGTAACTTATGAAAAGGTAGATGAAACTGAAGTTAAGAAAGAATTGGCCTGTGCAGGTGGATTGTGTGAGATATAATTAAGATACTTATGTTATATACAAAAAAAGGCGATACTGGTACAACTAAGCTTTTTGATTGTCAGCAAGGACAACGTATATACAAAAATGAAATCGTTTTTGAAGCTCTTGGAACAATAGACGAATTGAATTCTTCATTGGGTTATGCGAAGGCAATTTCAAAAAAATACAATATATTTTTAGAAATAGATAATCAATCAAAAACTCTTGGAGAAATATTGGAAATATTACAAAATAATTTATTTTCTATTCAAGCTGAATTGGGAGGGTCACAAGGATCAATAAAAGAAATTCATGTCTTAATAGAAGAGGAAATTATCTCACAAGTTGAATTACAAATTCCTCCAATCACAACTTTTTTGATTCCTGGAGGCGATGAATTGTCTGCATATCTGGATGTTTGTAGAACTATATCAAGAAGAGCTGAGCGTTTGGTAGTGTCAACATATTTACAAGATAAAAAACGTGTATCAGAGTTCACATTGCAGTACCTAAATAGATTATCTAGTGTATTATATGCATTAGCACGTCTTACAAATCATAAAAATGATTATAAAGAAAAACCTCCAACATATGGTTAGAGGATGAGAAAAATTAAATATTATTTTATATAGGGAAGTGAGGTGAGAATCCTCCACAGTGCCGCTACGGTGATCCTTCAAAGGAAAGTCCGAATGCTATATAAGATATTGGGTTAATACCCATCCCGAGCAGGACTTTTGATTCATATAATTTGTATGTAATCTACAAGGCAAAAATCCTCTCAAAAGAGGATTTTTTGTTTTTAAAAAATATATGAAAAAAAATAATCAACAAATAAAAAATATAATCAAAATATTTTTCACTTTAGTTTTAATTTTGATGGGAACATATTTTGTTTATTTCCAATTTAAAAATAATGAAAGTGAAGAAATTAAAAGTTTTGAAAAGATGGAAATTAAAAATGATATTTCCGGGGTAAATAACGATTCACCAATCATCAAAACAGAAAAGACTGAAGAATTACCTGATAAAACTATTGATACTCAAAATATCGTTAATTTTAAACTTATAATCGATAATCAAAAACAAGAAATATCTGCTCCTAAAGATTCGACCCTTTATGATGTTTTTAAAATTTTAAAATCAAATAATAAATTAATTTTTGAAGGACAAAATTATTCAGGGTTAGGATTTTTTGTAACTAAAATAGGTTCTTTATCAAACGGCGAGGGTGGCAATCTGATGTACTACATAAACGGAGTAGAAGCTTCGGAAGGAGTTTCTTCTTATATTGTAAAAGAAGGGGATATTATTGAATGGAAAATTAAATAAAATATTATGAAAAGAAATTTAACGTTAATCATTTATTTATTAGGAGTATCATTTTTTTCTAGTGTATTTGCACAGGAAATGATGGAAAATATAGAATCAGAATTAATCGTTCCTGGTGAGGTCTTAATTATCGAAGATAATTCTGAAGTTAATATTCCGAGTATAGAGTATATTCAAGAGACCAACGAGCCATTAGAAGAAATCTCACAACAATCTTTTTTCGATATTGAATCAGAAATTGCCGATTTGGAAATTCAAAAAACAAAAGTTATTTCAACAACTACCGCTGATGATTTTATTGTAAAAGAAGAGATTATTTTTTCAGAATCTCCAACTGTAAATTATTTAATTAGAAATGGAGAAAATGTTTTATTTAATTCTAATATCGAACTTGGAACAACTACAATTACCATAATTGATTCTTTGGGTGAAAGTCATACTGTTCCAGAAAATAGTGTTCTTGGTACTTTGAAAAAAATAGATGATTTGAATGATAATTTTGAAATTTCAAACATTCAATATTACGATTCTTTCGGTGCTCTATATCTTAAATGTATAAAAGTTTCGGAAGTTGAATACTGTGATAATTGGCAATATGTTGTTGATGGATTCAGTCCATGGACAGGAATTGATACAACCCTGTTGTTGGGAGATGAAAATGTAGCTATTTATTTTGGTTCTCCATATCAAATTGTTTTTGATACGTCTATTTATTCTATTAATAATCCGATTTTTGTAACAGCTCAAAAATATAATTATCAAAATAATATTTGGGGTCCACGACCTGATGTGACTATCGGTTTAACTATTACAAATCCTTTAGATGTTTGGAGTCCAATTGAATTAGAAACTAAAAAAGTTGATGTTGACGGCAAGACATCTTTTAATATCGCTACTTCAGGAGATTATATGATTGGAGTAAAAGATGATTGGTATTTTCCAATTTATTCTATTTTTGTTTCAACTACTACGGCGTCTACGGCTACTTCAACAAGTACGGATAGTTCAGGAAGTGGCGGATCATCTAAAACAAAAAATTTTGATATAGATAAAGCAATTTCATTTTTGAAAAATTTACAAGCTCCAGATGGGTCTTATGGTGGTTCAGAATTATATAGTGATTGGACAGCTATTGCGCTTGCTTCATATGAGGTAAAGGATTCATCTTTGTTGAATTATTTAGAATCCAAAAATACAATTAAAAATCTTTTGACAGACAATGAAAGGCGAGCGATGACTCTTCTTGCGATTGGTAAAAATCCTTATGATTTTGAGGGGGTAAATTATGTGGAAGCTATTGTAAAAAAATTCGATGGAACGCAATTCGGGGATAAAAAATTAATCAATGATGATATCTTTGCTTTAATTGTATTATCCAAAACAGGTTATGAAAGTTCCGATAAAGAAGTTTCAAAAACAATTGAATTTATAATTTCAAAACAAAAAGAAGATGGTTCATTTGAAAATAGTATTGATTTAACTTCTTCTGTTATACAAGCTTTGAATCAATTTAAAAATTTACCAAATGTTTCATCTTCTATATCTAGTGCAAAATCTTATTTAAAAAATTCACAAAAAAATGATGGTGGTTGGGAATCAATTTATTCAACTAGTTGGGCAGCACAAGCAATGTTTTCTCTAGGAGAAGATTGGGATAAGGGAGGGGAAAAAGTAAAAGATTATTTTAATAATATTCAACAAGATGACGGGGGAGTTTTATCA
>CAYOAC010000048.1:0-224 GCA_964401885.1 uncultured Candidatus Saccharibacteria bacterium | reverse complement strand
AAAATAGAATTTGGGCTACAAGTTATGTAATTCCTGCTGTTTTGGAAAAGTCTTGGGATGATATTTTACAGTCTGTTTCAAAACCAAATATTGAATCAGAAAAATCAGATGATTCTATAAAAAATTCAACAAGTACAATCCCTCTAGCAACTTCAACTCTGGAAATAATTGAACAGAAGGCGACTTCGACTTTGGTTGTTGCTGAATTAAAAAATACTAATATC
>CAYOAC010000047.1:0-4272 GCA_964401885.1 uncultured Candidatus Saccharibacteria bacterium | reverse complement strand
GCCGATTACGGCACCCAGTCTCCAGAAAAAATTAGGGAGTATTGTTTTGTTAGATCTGAAGAATCGTCCGAGAAATATTTAATTTTAGTTACTTACTTCGAGAGTTTCAGATTCTGTATTATTGTTTTCTTTTTCTTCATCAACATCGTCGTCTGAATCTACTTCGACTTCTATTGAATATCTACCTTCATCTATACCATCAAAATCGGCTAATATTTCTATAGATTGACCTGGTTTTAAAGATGAATAAGATTTTGATTCATAAGTTTCATTATAATCGTATGGAAGATTATTAATTTCAAATTTCCATGAACCAGTTGATTCTCCACCTTGGTTTTTTACAATAAATCTTATTGCAGCAGTATCATCATCGTTTATTTCACTATCTTGAATAAAATTATTTCTTGATAATTTTCCTACTTCGATATCTGTAATAACTAAATCAGCATCATCGTTTGAATTATAGTCATTATCATTGTTGTAGTTTGAAGAGTCTCCGGTAATTGTTGTTGAACCAGAATTATTGGATTCACTAGTTTCTGAAATTTTATTATTTGGATCTACTACAACATTTATTGTTTCTTTAGAATTATCCTGTCCATCAAACCTTACTGTTATAGCAAGACCTTGTCCTGATTTTAATGAGGCTTGAATAGGTGAGAGAATAGTTCTCGATGGATTTTCTGCATCTGTATAAGAGAATTCCCATGGGCCAGTTGATGTGTTCCCATAGTTGTATACATTTATAACGAAACTAGAATCAGCGTTGGTTGGTGATATTTTTGTTAAAACAAGATCTTTTGTTGATTTTGTATATGTAGAAGGTTTCGTTGTGTTTGTTATTGTTTTATCTTCAATTGGTTGAGTGATTAATTCAGAACCAGAAAAAGCACCAGAGGCTTCATAAGGATTTTCTTCGGAAATATTTTCTTCAGAAGACTCTCCACTTTTTATAGTGATAGTTTTTGAACCAGATGCAACTGTATTTCCATCAGTATCTTTATATGTGATGTTGATAATTGAATCCGCAAAATTATTTGTTTTTGTAAAAACAGGCGCAAGAGAAATTGAACTTATTTTTGATCCAAGTTTTAGGGGAGTATTACAGATAATTCTTTTAGGACCGTCTTTTGATTGAATATCAAAAAATAATCCATCGATACAATTATATGAAATATAGTATTGACCAGTAGATTCTACAGGGGTGTATTCGAAAGAAACTATGAAAGGATTTTTAATGTCTATAACATCACTTTCTGTGGAAATTTTTATTTCATCACCTGAAAAAGTTTTCTTGATACTTGTTGTAACTGTTGAACCAATATTTGCTATATTGGAAATAGCTATTGGTACCATTCTAAAAATGAAAATAACTAGCACAATGAATAATATGATACCTCCTGCAATAAAGAGGATTTTTGCAATTAAATTTGCTTTTGTTGAGTTGTCTGACATAACCCTTATATTGTATAAGAAAAATAGTAGTTTGTCAATGTTTGATTTAATAAAAAATAGAATCGATTCAAGAATACCTTGTTTTATAAAAGGGTATAAATAGGTTTGTTAATTAAGGATTTTTGATCATTTTGAGCTTAAAATGACCTTGAATTCTAAAAAGACACCCCATATATTCAAAAGCAACAAATGTATATTTTACTTGAAAAAAACAAATAACTATGATATTCTCATGTGACTAATACAAGCAATATGTCACAAGATAAACTAGTAAAAATCAAATGCCAAGAAACAGGGCAAATCAAATATACTCGAAAGAATCGAAAGACTACCGAGCGAAAGTTGGAACTTAAGAAATATAATCCAGAACTTAGAAGACACACTGTTTACAAAGAAGTTAAAAAATAAAACAAAAAACGCCCTTCGGGCGTTTTTTGTTGACTTTTGAATCTTATATCGTATTCTGTACCAGAAGTGTTCCAATCATCTCACCCCTGTTAAATATGAAAAAACGTTACTTGAGTATTGCTGTTGTCGCCTCAAAAAATGGAGAACAATCTTTTTTTACAAAATCCGTTAACATGGATCATATATTTGGTGATCCTGATCAACAGATGGCAGAAATCAATCGTCAAATGAGCGATTATTTTAATGAATTGAAAAGAGGTGGTTATAATATTGATTACTTTCATTATCATGTCATTGATTTTAAAGATAATCGTATTATCCAGCAGTCGGAATAATTTCTCATTTTCCTATTCTTTTTTTAAATTTGGCTCCATCGAAAATTCGATGGAGATTTTTTATTAAATAAAAAAACCATGTCAGGGAAATCTTCGTTTAAAGGTGGATGTATGTATTTTTTTTGGAGGTGTCAATGGTAAATAAAAGGGTAAATAAAAACACCTTTGATGTTATCGTGGGTGTTTTGGGTTGTTGGTCTTGAGGAGAATTTATTCGGCTTCTTCATCCAGTATTTCTGCCAATCTTTGGATGATTAATCTGAAAACTTCATTGTCAATGTCAAAATTTTCATTAAACCTTTTGATAGTAGCGTTTAATTCTTCGATAGGGCAGATGCTTAAACATTTCAATACTGCGTGTCTTTCAGGTTCACTATCTTTTCGAGAATTATTATATGCATCAAGGGCTTGTTGAAAAGTGTTTGAAGACTCAACTTCTTTGGATGAAAGCTCGTCCCACTTCTTTGCTAGAATTCTTGCAGACTCACTACCCTCGAGAGTATAAGCGGATGCTTTTTTGGCTTGCTCTGCTAAGGTAAAAAAATCTGACCATTTAATCATCAATCCTCTTTTTAACAGAGTGCCTTCTCGAGCATTTATGAATGCCTGCTCCGCTTGTGTTGAATTGATAATATGATCCAATGATGGTTGTGGAAGCAGGGCATCCTTAACTATACCAATACTAATGCCACATACTTTGGCAATTCTTTCGGGTGTCATAGTAGTTGTGTGTTCTTTTTTGTTGGTGTGTCAATTTGATTGATGTGTGTTCAAATTCAATTGGATATTAAAGCTATTTGGATGGGGTGTCAATGTTCAAGTTATTGTATGTATTTCCTAAGGTCTTCTTTACTTTTCTATATTTTTATATATTGTTCAGATTGAACGAACAATCAAGGAGGTGAAATTTGAATGATAAAAAAATAAAACGAGTGACAAAGTTTTGTTTGTCGGGCGGAGTGGGTGTGTCGGCTTATTATGTGACACTTTATTCTTTAACTGAATTTGCACATGTCTGGTATATTGTGTCTGCTATCGTTGCGTATATCATAAATCAAGTTGCAAATTTTGTTCTACAAAAATTGTGGACCTTTGAAAACAAAGACACTACAAAAGTCCATATTCAAGCTGTTAAGTATGTGGCTATGGGACTTTCGTTTCTATTGTTAAATACTGGAGCCTTGTATGTGCTAGTTGAATGGATGAATATTCAGCTTTATGCCGCACAAGTTTTACTCACGATACTTTTAAGTATTTTGAGCTATTTTATTTCAAGTAAAATTTTCTCTAACAATATTTCCACATAAACCGATTCGGTGTATGTGGTTTTTTATTTTTAATATATGTAATAAAAAAGGCACCTGTGAGGTTAGTCGTAAGTGCCTTATGTTGTTTAGTTTTAATTTATCTCAATTGTGCAATTCTTGATGAATCTTTTCTCAATGCCGCTGCTATTCTTTGAATTGTGAAGTTGATAGCATGAACCCAACACCGCTCTCCGTCTCTTTCAACCAAGATTACATACGGACACATCTCTCTCGGTGCAACATCACCTGCGAGAGCCCAGCCGACAATTTTCCATGCACTGGTAAAATTGAGAATACTTTGCATGACGCCTGTGGATTTATCAAGCTCTTTTGCACTGGTTTCCTTTGTAAAGTGAGTTGGGCTTATTCTAGGGACTAATTCTTCATCTTCTTGAGGTGCTCTTCTCATAAATTTTATTTGTTTTTTCAAAACACTTTATATCATGTACATAAGTAATAATCAATATATTTTATAAATAAAAATATTTCTAAATTTGCGGACGATGAATAAATCGACCCATAGTTACTAAAGTCAAACTTTATCTTAATAATGAAGGAATCAGTCACTCTCATGGATTTGTGGCAGGTAACCGATGAAGTTAAAATGGGTGCTCTTTACATGGTGTAATTAAAGCTGTAAAGTATTTCAGAACACAACCCGTTCTCAAAAAATGACTAACAATTTAAACGCTATCAAACTGAGATTAAGCAGAACAAACTACATCGGTGAAATTGGGCTCATGATAGATAAGGGAGAACTCCCTCAT
>CAYOAC010000046.1:0-4472 GCA_964401885.1 uncultured Candidatus Saccharibacteria bacterium | reverse complement strand
AGATTGATGAACTAGCAAAACATTTAAAGAAAAATCCAAAAGATAATCATTCAAGAAAAGGTCTTCTAGGAATGGTATCAGACAGACAATCACACCTTAGATATTTAGCAAAAAAATCTGAAAAAAGATACAAATCTCTTATCAAAAAAGTTGGATTGAAGAAATAATTTTAAAATACAAAAGGTGCGGCCCGAAGGGCCGCACCTTTTGTATTTTGTGATATAATAATTTCATGGCAAATAATAAACACAAACAACAACGCGTTGGAATTTTTATTGATACACAAAACTTGTATCACAGCGCAAAAAATTTATATAAAAGAAAAGTTAATTTTGGTGAAGTGGTAAAAGAGGCTTTGACTGGCCGAGTTTTGATACGAGCGATTGCATATGTTATCACTTCAGAGGCGGGTGATGAAAAAGGTTTTTTTGATGCTTTACAAAAAATGGGAATTGAAACCAAAACAAAAAACTTACAAGTTTTTGCGGGTGGAGCAAAAAAAGGAGATTGGGATGTTGGTTTTGCAGTTGATGCAATTTCACTTGCGCACAAATTAGATAGTGTCGTTATCGTTTCTGGTGATGGAGATTTTATTCCTCTTGTAGAATATTTAAAATTAAGTTGTGGGTGTCAGGTTGAAGTCGTTTCTTTTGGTAAATCTACTTCCAGTAAACTAATTGAATCGGCAGATGATTTTATTGATTTAGATAAAAAACCAGGAAAATATCTTATTCATTAATTTTTTGATAATATTTGTATATGGATGAAAAAAAAGAATTAGAAACAAATTCACAACCTCCTGCTGCAGTAGATGATCTAACGGATATGGATATATTTGCTGTTAGAACATTCAAAAATGATATAAATCAAACGGTTCATAAAGATAAGATATCTACAGCCAAAATATTGTTGGCTGAACAAAAACAAAAGGAAAAAGAATCAGAAGTTTATACGGATGTTTCAATAAAAAGACCTACTAATATTTTGGCTATTTTTTTTGGTGTTTTACTTTTAATTGCGGCAGTAGGTGTTGTTGGATATTTTGGTTATAACAAAATTGTAAAACAAACAATTAATCCTGTTGAGATTAAAAATTCTTTTTTATTTATTTTTGATAGCGAAAAGTTAATTGATGCAGATAAAGAAGATTATGAAATTGCCCAAGAAGTAGAAAAAAATATTAAAGATATTTCTTCAATGAAAGATAATACTTTTACAGATTTTATTTTTTTCAAAACAGATCCAACAACAAAGTCGAAAGATCGAATAAAAAGTTCAGAATTTTTTAATATTTATAATATTAAATTACCAACTTTAGTAGCACGTTCAATTTCAAAAGATTTTACTTATGGATTTTATAAAACAAATGGGAGAGTAGAACCTTTTCTTGTCATCGGTATTGTCGACTATGAAAATCTTTATGCTTCGATGTTTCTCTGGGAACAAAATCTTGCCCTTGATATAAAAGACTTATTTCCTGTTTTAAAAAATCTTTTTGATATCTCAAATATTAGAAATAATCTAGTTCTTCCTCAAGACCCTATAATAGATAACTCTGTTCCAAACAATATCGCAAGCTCTAGTGCAACTTCTACTATGGATTCTGCAGAGGCTTCTACATCAACAGAAATTGTTTTAACCCCAGAACAGGAATTAGAGAAAAGAGATGTAATAAATAGGGCTGTTAGATTTGTGGATGTTGTATTTTCAAATAAAGATGCACGGGCAGTTAGAGACACTACTGGTAATCCATTTTTCTTCTATTCTTTCATTGATAGAGACAAAATTATTTTTGCTCAAGACCCCAAAATCTTAGGAGAAGTTATAAGAAAGATAAAAGAAAAAAGTTTGGTGAGATAGTTTAAAAGGCGACCCTTCGGGTCGCCTTTTTAATTGTGCCTCGCTGTATTTTTGGTTATAATTAAATTATGAATATAGAAATTTACAAACAAAAATTGTTAGATGAAAAAAAGAGACTTGAAAAAGAACTATCTTCCATAGGAAGAATTAACCCTGATAATCCTTCTGATTGGGAAGCTGTGCCTGTAGATGCTGGGTCAAGAGAACCTGACCCAAATAGTAGAGCAGATAGAGTTGAAGATTATGAAACAAATACTGCTATATTGAAACAATTAGAGATTCAACTAGAAGATGTAAAAGATGCATTACTAAAGATAGAATCAGGAAAATACGGAGTTTGTGAAATTTCAGGTCATCCTATTGAAGAGGGTAGACTGAATGCGAACCCTGCAGCAAGGACTTGTATAGAACATATGAATGATTAGTTTTATTTAAAAAGCGGCGCCGAAGGTCGACTTATTTTGATTTATCAAAATAGAAGTACTCTTGTGGTGGCCGCTTTTTTTATTCTTTTGAAACATTCCACATTTGCTCCCACAATTGTTTCATAATGTGGCTAAATTCTTTGCTGTAAATAATAAAAGCAAACTTCTCTTTGCCTGTAGTAGAAAAAAGAACTTTATTGTCATAAATCCAATAACTCATTGACCAGTCTATGTTTTCTGGTGCATATCTTGCTTCGGTTAATTTTTCTCTGATATCATTTTTGAGCCACTCATTCGCTGATTCTATTTTTCTATCATCATATTTTCTAATAACTTTTATATTTATACCGTATTTGTATCTATTTTTACCATGAACCATAAGAAAATCTTCACCAACAGTGTCTATCATTTCTTGCATTGGCCACATAAGATATGACTCTTCTGTATTTGGTACCCAAGGCATATCGTTAAAAGCATGTTTAATCCCATCTTGCCCAGAATAGAACTTAATCTTGGGTTGTATTATGGGGTCCTGTCTTTCTATTTCTTTCAACTTTTCTGTTATGAAATCTTGAGATAACTGCAATTCTTTGATCTTTTTTTGATGTAAATTAATTATTTGATCTTTTGGGGCAATCCCATATTTTTTACCATTTCCTTCACTGTATTCGACTAATAAACTTTCTTCCATTAATTCAGAAATAGCATCATATATTGTTGATTTTGGTAGATGGAGCTCTTTTGCAATAATGGATACCGTTACTGGTTTTGATATTAGAAGTAATTCGAAGACCCTCTTTTGATTATTTTTAAGGCCTAGATATATCGATATTTCATCTAAATGTATTTGTTTTTTCATATAAAATAAGGTTTATTTATATAATATACGGTATTCGCCGAATACTGTAAAGTACGGGCAATTTGTTTTATTGTGTATTAAATTGAACTTTAAATTATGAAAACAAAAAGAGAACTATTAACAAAGCTTGTATCTTACTTTGCTGTAACCCTTAAAATTAAAGGAAACCACGAGCTGAAAAGCCAGCGAGGTGATTATTTGGGGGAAGAAGTACTAAAGGTCACGTGTCCGAAGGTTGATCTTTTTGAAGACGCCGAACTTATCTTGGAGATTGTTCCAGAAGAATATTTTGAAGATGTTTTCACTTTTTTGCTGGAAATGAGTGATTACAGAGAAGGTTTCGAAGAAATTCTAGTGAAAATAACCTGTAAAACTTTTCAACCTAGTCATCTCAAGATTATTTCTTTATGGTTTGATTCCAACTTAGAAGGTCGTTTTTGTGATCATCTTTATTGCCAAATTATTGAAACAGATTCTTGGAAAAATTGGATTTGTGAATTTTCAAGAACAGAAACTCAAGATTTAAAGGATGAAAATCTTTTGCAAGTTTTAAATTTTATTTTTTCGAAATCTGATTTTATTGGGGAAGCTATCGATACTGGAGAAGTGGTAGAGGATGCTTTAAGGTCAAAATTTTTCTTGGATTGCATAAGATCGGGGATATTTCCTTGGAACTATTCTTCTCCTAAATAGGTTTTTGGTTAAAATGTCGAAAAAGATTTTAATCTTTTTCGACATTTTTTATTTATTCTTTATAAATATTTTATCTTAGTTTCATATACTTTTTAAATGGCATTTTCAAAAGTTTATACAATTACCCAAACTCATTTACTATCACAGATAATAACTGTAGAAGCAGATGTATCAAAAGGTCTTCATCATTTTTCAATTGTTGGTCTTGCTGATAAAACTGTAGAGGAATCCAAAGAGCGTTGCAGTCTGGCACTCAAACATACTGGCATGAGATCACCTCGTACTTCCAATGAAAAGATTTTAATTTCTCTTTCTCCGGCGCACATTCGTAAAACCGGAACAGTTTTTGATGTCGCAATTTCAATTGCTTATTTATTGTCCAGCAAACAAATAACTTGTGATGTTTCAAAAACTATTTTTCTTGGAGAGCTATCTCTCGATGGAGAAGTTAAAAGAGTAAAAGGAATTATTCCAATGATTCAAAAAGCAATTCATGAAAATTTTGAACAAATAATTATCCCCTTCGAAAATCAAAAAGAAGCATCTGTCTTAGCAAAACAAATAGATATTATCTGTTGCAAAAATTTAAAAGAAGTAATTGATCATATTTGTAAAAATAATATTTTATCTAAATT
>CAYOAC010000045.1:0-4583 GCA_964401885.1 uncultured Candidatus Saccharibacteria bacterium | reverse complement strand
GAAAGTGCACTTTTTTGTGGAAGAGTCATCGCGTCGTGTAAAATACCGTCGATACGATAACGAACAATAACTTGATTTTCTAATGGCTCAATGTGTATATCGGAGGCACTTTGTAAGATCGCGTGCTTCAATAATGTATCAACAATTCTAATTACCGGTACATCTTCTGCTATTTTTTTGAGATCTGCTTCAGATTCAATTGATTCATTCTCATTTAAAACCCGAAGGTCACCCATTTCTGTTTTGATGATATCTCCAAGATCAGCTTTTAGACTTTTTTGATAGCTTAAAAGTGCTTTCTTCATTGAGCTCATCGAAGTTAATCTTGGGAGAATTTTGAAACCTGTTTTTTTCTTTATAAAATCAATAGCATTTAAATCATCAGTATCAATCATTGCTACCTCCAATGAATTACCGTCTTTTTTATATGAAATAATATTATGATTTCTGGCAATTGGTTCTGGGATGATGGTCAAAATTTCATAAGGTATTTTCTCTAGACCAATATCTATAAATGGGATTCCCATAATATAAGCCTGTACTCTTCGTAAGTCGTTCTCATCTATTTTTCCTTTTAAAACAAAAAAGTCACCAATATTTTTGTATGTAGGATTTTTTTCTAATTCTTTTTCTGCCTCATCGGCCTCATCTTTACTAATTAAACTAGAATCTAAAAGAAAACTTTTTAATTTTTCATTTTCAATATACATGTATAAAAATTATATCATTAAAAAATAAAAAGACTTAAATATACTGTGTATTTTTTAAAAAAAAGAATGTTTGACTTATTTCCAACAAAGTATTATTTTTGAATAAAGATCATGAAAATAAGCGATATTCCCTGGCCTCTTGTTCTTGTTGTTGTAATTCTCTTGGTGCTCTTTTTTCTGAGAACACTTTAAGGAATAAAATATATTTTATTTCAAAACCTCCTTAGTTGTGAGGTTTTTTAATAGTTGACTTTTTTTTAAAATAAGCTATATTAATAGCAACGATTTAAAGAGTGTTTACTCAGGAAGTTCGCCCAACGGCGGACTTTCTTTCGTTCAAGATTATTTATTAACTATACAAGATATGTTTGATTTAAAAGTAATACAAGCAGTACTCGCTCAACTTGAAGAAGAAAGAGGAATCCCCCAATCAAAAGTAATTGAGGCTATTGAATTTGCGCTAGCAAGTGCATATAAGAAAGAATACGGTAAAAGAGGTCAGGTAATAAAGGCTGAATTTGACATGAATAATGGTGCTGTGGAATTTAAACAGGTAAAAACAGTTGTTTCTAAAGAACAGCTTGTAGACGAAGAATCTGAGGAAGATGTTGGCCTGGATTCAGAAGATACAAAAATATTTTTCAATGATGAACAACACATTCTAATTGAAGATGCAAAATTATTTAAAAATAATGCTCAAATAGGAGATGAATTGGTTTTTCCTCTTGAAAACAAAGGAGATTTTGGAAGAATCGCTTCACAAACAGCAAAACAAGTTATCATGCAAAAGATAAGAGAGGCAGAAAAAGTTTCTGTTGTTTCTGAATTTGGTCAACATGAAGGAACTATTGTTAATGGAACCGTTCAAAGAATGGAAAGAGGTTCTGTGTTTGTAGATATGGGTAGAGCTGTTGGATTTCTTGGTTATGATGAGCAAATACCAGGAGAAAGATTCAAACAGGGAGAAAGAATTAGAGCATATTTGTATAAAGTGGAAGAGTCTCCACGAGGCGTTTTCTTGAAACTTTCAAGATCTCACCCAAAATTTCTTGAACAACTATTTTTTGCTGAAGTACCCGAACTGTCTCAAGGTATTGTAGAGGTAAAGGCAATAGCGCGAGAAGCCGGTGCGCGTTCAAAAATAGCAGTATATTCAAGTGATGAACATATTGATCCTGTTGGGGCCATGGTTGGTCAAAGAGGGGTCAGAGTAAGTACTATTATGTCTGAATTGGGTGGTGAAAAGATAGATATTATTGAGTGGTCCGGTGACCCCGTTGAGTTTATTGAAGAAGCACTATCACCAGCATCTGTTTTGAATGTTGAATTAGAAGAAGAAACAAAAATTGCCAAGGTTTCAGTATCGGAAGATCAACAATCACTAGCTATTGGTAAGGGCGGTCAAAACGTGAGACTTGCAGCAAAGTTAACCGGTTGGAAAATTGATGTTCAAGCAGTAAAAGTGAGTGATTTTAAGGACGAATCAGAAGAATATTAATTTTAACTAATTTAACTAAAAAATATGAATTTATGGCACGATGTAGCATTGGGTGCAAAAGCACCCAATGAATTAAATGTTATTATTGAAATTCCTAAAGGATCAAATAATAAATATGAAATAGATAAAGAAACTGGCCTAATTGCTTTAGATAGAGCCAATTACTCAAGTTCTCCTTATCCGATTGATTATGGTTTTGCACCACAGACTTTGTGGGATGATAATGATGCTTTGGATGTTATGGTTTTAACGACTTGGCCTATACAGGTTGGTGTTATTGCTAGAGTAAGACCTGTTGCTGTTATGGAAATGATCGACTGTGGGGAATCTGACTATAAGATTATTGCAGTACCAAAGGATGATAAAAGATGGGAAGATGTTCAAGATCTTGAAGACATTAACAAACACACTCTTCATGAACTTCAACATTTTTTTGAAACATATAAAAAGTTGAATGGTAAGGAACATCATGTTGAGATTAGGGGTTTTAAGGGTAAAAAAGAAGCAATTGAAGCCGTTGAAAAATCAATAAAGATGTACAAAGAGAAGTTTGGAGATAAATAAAAGGAGGGCACCACAGTGGTGCCCTCCTTTTATTATAGAAATGACAAAATAATCATTTTGTTGTAACATTTAAGTATGAAACGAATAATTATTTTTATGTATCTGTTTGTGTTTTTTTCTATTCCTGCTTTTGCTCAAGAACAGGCAACAACTACAATTAATTTTCCTCAAAAAATAGATGAAATCAAACAACATATTGAAGAAAAGAAAATAGAATTTAACTTTGAGATAGAACAAAAAAGGTTAGAAATCAAACAACAAATAGAGTTGAGTAAATCATTAGACAATGAAACAAGATTATCGATTCTCTCTCAGGAGCGTGTTTTAAAAGCGGTTATAAATGTTTTTGAACTTTTTGATGCTGTGCTGGTTAAATTTGATGGAATTATAATAAGAATTGATGCAAGAATGTCAAAATTATCAGAAGACAACATTGATACTCTAGAATCTGAAAAACTATTGGATATCGCTAAAGAAAAATTAAAAGAATCGATTATATTAATAACTTCTTCAAAAATTGAATTGGAGCTTGCTATGGAAGGAAATATTTCTAAAGAAGAAATTAAAAACATAATTAATTCCTGTAAAACAAGCCTAAAAGTCACACAATCTTCCCTTGCGGACGTTATTGATTCTTTGAAGTCTGTTAAGTCTGTTTCATCTGATCAAGAAGGTATTTCTCTTGAATAATTTTTATTTTTAAATATGGATAAAGAAGAAAACACAAAAAGAAATATAAATACCCCAATCCAAGATATGGTTTCAGGTGCAACAAAAGATGGCACTGTGGGGCCAATGATTGGCTCAATTATTGTTATTTTGATCATTGTTCTTGGAGGGCTTTATTATTTTGGTTCTATTGTTGCACACAAAAAAAATGAAATTGATTTAAAAAGAACCTCTGAAGAACAATCTGAAATTTTAAAAATAGAAAAAACGGCAAAACAGTCTAATACCGATGATATTGATTCTATCGAATTAGATTTAAAATCTACCGATATTGATAATATAGATAAATCAATATCTGATATAGATAAAGAGATTTAGACCTTTAAAATCAATAAAAGTCTTGTTTTTTATTGATTTTAAGTTACACTGCCTCCATTACTTTTAAATATAATGCTATGTCAAAAGACTATAAAATAATTTCACAAAGTGAACCAAAAGATGCTGAAAAAGAGTTAACCATTGAAGTTTCAATAGATTTTATCAATTCATTTATAGAAAAAGCTCTTACTGAATTTGTAAAAGAAGCAGAAATAGAGGGTTTTAGAAAAGGAAAAGCTCCGGTTTCTGCTGTAAAAGAAAGAGTTGGAGAATTCAGATTATTTGAAGAAGCTACACAAAGAGCCATTCAAGAGTTGGTCCCATCTATTCTTTTAGAAGAAAAGATAAACGCTATTACTATGCCACATATTCATCTTACAAAAATAGCACCTAATTCCCCTGTTGAATTTATGATGCATTTTTATGTTATGCCAGAAGTTGAACTTGCTGATTATAAAAAAATTGCAAAAGGAATAAAAAAAGAAGAATCAAAACTAAAAGCAGAAGAAGTTGATGGATACGTTGAACAAATATTGAATGCCAGAGCAATAAAGAGTGAATCAGGTGAAACCGTAAAACCAGAACTTACAGATGAATATGTAAAGACACTTGGGGATTTTAAAGATGTTGCTGACTTTAAAACACGGCTTACAGAAAATATGCAAGCAGACAAGGACGTTCAAGCAAGTCAAAAAAGAAGACTTGGAATTATCGAAGAAATAATTAAAGAGAAACATTCCGTCAGGTATTTCTTCTTGCCGGAA
>CAYOAC010000044.1:0-4596 GCA_964401885.1 uncultured Candidatus Saccharibacteria bacterium | reverse complement strand
ACGACTTTATCAACTTATGAGCAAAGCGAATTAGGTGATAAGAAGTAACCTTGTGGTACGACTTTATCAACTTATGAGCAAAGCGAATTAGGTGATAAGAAGTAACCTTGTGGTACGACTTTATCAACTTATGAGCAAAGCGAATTAGGTGATAAGAAGTAACCTTGTGTTATAATATTTTTAAACATGATTTCAAAATACACAACAAAAGATAATATGACCTGGGTTGATTTAGAAAACCCTACAAAAGAAGAAGTTCGTGATGTTATGAATACATACGGATTAACTGCTGATGTAGCCGAAGATCTTCTAGACCCAACAATTAGAACCCGTGCAGATGTTCACAAAGATTTTATGTATTTTGTACTTCATTTCCCTCTTCATAGTCACATTAAAGATAAATTATATAGTAAAAGAAGCGAAGAATTAGATTTTGTTATTGGGAAAAATTTCTTAATAACCATCCATTATTCTCCTATTGATACCATCATTTCTTTTAGTAAATCTTTTGAAACAGATACTCTTTTACGCAATGACCGTATCACCAAGAATCCAGGTTCTCTTCTTGTACATATTCTCTACCGAATGTACAAAGCTGTACAAGATAAAGTTGGAGACATACATACTACACTCAACAAATACGAAGAAGGAATTTTTTCGGGCAGAGAAAAAGAAATGGTATCTGCATTATCTTCAATGAATAGAGTTTTGATTTATTTTAAAGAAGCACTTGCTTCTCATAAAGATATTTTAAAATTATTTAAAAGAATTAGTTTGAATATGTTTGGAAAAGAATTCGAAACACACATTGATTATATTACTCACGAATACAACAAAGCTGAGCAAGCAACTAATTCGGCAAAAGAATACTCGAATGAATTAAGACAGACTAACGACTCTCTACTTTCCACCAAACAAAATGAGATAATGAGAACCCTTACAGTTATTAACTTTATAATTCTGCCTTTGTCTGTAATCACTGGTTTATTTGGAATGAACGTTGAAAGCACTCCGTTATCTGGCAATCCTTATGATTTTTGGTTTGTTGTTCTTGCGATGATAGTTATTACAGTAATTTCTACATTGATTTTCAAAAGGAAAAATTGGTTGTAATATACCCTATATGATTTATTTTAAAAATACCCTGTCAGGACAGATTGAAGAATTTAAACCAATAATACCAAACGAAGTTGGTATGTATAACTGTGGTCCAACAGTATATGGTAAACCTCACATTGGAAATTTACGAGCTTATATATTTGCTGATTTAATTAAAAATACTCTTGTATATAATGACTATAAAGTTAAACAAGTAATTAATATTACAGATGTCGGTCATCTTGTATCAGATAGTGATGAAGGAGCTGACAAAGTTGAAGAACAAGCCAAAAAGGAACACAAGGATGCAAAAATTATTACAGAACAATATACTCAAGACTTTAAAAAAGCACTCAAGATTTTAAATATTGATATTTCTGAAATTAATTTTCCAAAAGCCTCTGAACATATTCAAGAACAAATTGATTTAATAAAAGAATTAGAAACAAAAGGATTCACTTATATAATTTCTGACGGAGTATATTTCGATACATCAAAATTTCCCAAATACGGAGAACTCGGCCATATCAATATAAAAGGTCTTCAAGAAGGTGCTCGCGTAGAAACAAATGATGAAAAAAGAAATATTACAGATTTTGCACTCTGGAAATTTTCAAAAGAAAAAAGACAACAAGAATGGGAATCTCCTTGGGGAGTAGGTTTCCCTGGTTGGCATATAGAATGTTCTGCAATGGCTAATAAATATCTTGGAAATACTTTTGATATTCACACTGGTGGAATTGATCATATACCAACACACCATCAAAATGAAATTGCTCAATCAGAATGTGCAAATAATGTTCCACTTGCCAATTATTGGTTGCATGTAAATCATATAACAATTGATGGTAAAAAGATTTCTAAATCAATTGGAAATACTTTATATATTGAAGATTTAATAAATAAAAAAATTTCTCCTTTAGCTTATAAATATTGGCTATACACTTCACACTATTCTACCCTCTCAAATGTAACTATTGCATCAATAGAATCTTCACAAGTAGCTTTTAATAAAATTATTTCTTTCTTACAAAAAAACAAAACAGGTTCAATAAATATAGAATATGCAGAAAAATTTAAAAGAATTATAAATAATGATCTTGATACTCCCAAAGCAATTGCATTAATTTGGGATTTAATAAAAGATGATTCAATTTCTCCGGAAGATAAAAAAACAACCATTCTTGATTTTGATAAAGTTTTAAAATTAAATTTTGAAAAAGAAGAAATTGAAAAAGAAGAAATTCCTCAATCTATCATTGATATGGCACAAAAAAGAAAATTAGCTAGAGAAAATAGAGATTTTGCACTTGCTGACGCACTTCGAGAAGAAATTGAAAAAGCTGGATTTATAGTAAAAGATAATAATACTGAGGCCGGTTGGAGTCTTGAGACAGCGTAATATTTTGACACTTATTTAAAAATTGTCATCCACAACTGTGCATAACTTTAACCCTTACTTTATCGTGTCTTTTTCTGTACTCTTAATCTATACATGGCAACAAATAATCTAAAAATTCCACCTCAAAGTCTTGAATCAGAAATGGCGGTATTAGGTGCAATACTTCAAAGACCAGACTGTTTATACGACATAAGTGATGTACTCTTGCCTATCGCTTTTTACTCAGCCAGAAATAAACTTATTTACGAAACTATTTTAGAATTAAGTAGTAAAAGTATCCCAATTGACTCAGTATCAGTTCTCGAACGCTTAAAAGAAAAGACCCTAACAGAAAGATCTGGTGGTGCAGCATACCTTGCTGAACTTATGGACTTTGTTCCAAATACTGCAAACATCAAACATTATTGTGATACGATTTTAAAAAAGAAAATAATGAGAGATCTTCTTGATGCCGCTGATCATGTTTCTGGTCTTGGTTATGATGAATCAAAAGAATTAGATGAAATTCTTGATGTGGCAGAAAAAAGAATTTTTGAAGTAACAAATCAAACATCATCTCAAAATATCATTGCTCTTTCAGATGTTGTTGGGCAAGCCTTCGAAAGACTTGAGCACATTCATGCAAACAGAGATGCCGTAAGAGGTGTTCCTACTGGGTTTAAAGCTCTTGATAATAAACTTTCAGGTTTTCAAAATTCAGATCTTATAATTCTAGCCGCCCGACCTTCTATGGGAAAAACTTCTCTTGCTCTAGATATTGCCAGAAAAGCATCCCTGAATCACAATATGGCAGTTCAAATATTTTCTCTTGAAATGAGTGCTGACCAACTTATTGATCGTATGGTATCTGCTGAAGCTGGAGTAGACAGTTGGTGTATCAGAACAGGTCATGGATTAAAAGAAACTGATTTTGAAAAAATTGGAGAAGCAATTGCAAAACTATCAAATGCTAGAATTTTTATAAATGATGAAGCCGGAATAAATATTCTCAAAATGCGTTCGGTGGCACGTAAATTGAAAAGTGAAAAAAAACTAGACCTTATTATTGTTGACTACCTTCAACTTATGTCCCCTACAACCAAAACCGACAACATGGTAAATCAGGTAACCGAAATTTCAAGATCCCTTAAACAACTCGCCAAAGAGCTTGCGGTACCAGTAATTGCCCTCTCACAGCTCTCTAGAGCCGTGGAATCTCGTGGAGGTAAACCTAGACTATCGGACCTTCGAGATTCAGGATCTATCGAGCAGGACGCTGATGTGGTTATGTTCATTCATCGTGAAGACAAGTATAATGAAGATTCAGATAAACCAAACATTGCGCAAATCATGATTGAAAAACATAGAAATGGTCCGGTTGGAATATGTGATCTTTACTTCGATGAAAAAAGAACAACATTCCTTGATGTTGACGGTTCGGATTATGGTAATGCAATTGATCAATTTTAATATATGAATCACATAGACGAACTATCAGAATTATTTAGACAATTCCCAGGTATTGGTCCAAGACAAGCCAAACGTTTTGTTTTCTTTTTATTAAGAAAAAACAAAGTTTATACAGAAAAATTAATTTCTGAAATACAAAATTTAAAATTACTGACAAAACATTGTCCTCAATGTAATAGATTTTTTTCTAGTGAAAATCATATGTGTGACATATGTAGAGATGAAAAAAGAAATACAGAATTACTTATGATCGTAGCAAAAGATACGGATTTAGAAACAATCGAAAAAACACATACTTATGACGGACTTTATTTTGTTCTTGGATCTACGCTCGCTTTAATGGATAGAGATCTAGAAAAATACATAGATATACATACCCTAATTGCTTTAATTAATACAAAAAAACCAAACGAGATTATTATTTCTCTTCCAGTAAATCCCGAGGGAGATCATACAGCTCATCTTGTTACGACCCTTATTCAAAAACATAAGCCAGATATAAAAATCACCTCTCTCGGAAGAGGTATATCAACAGGTGTAGAGATTGAATATGTAGATACTGAAACTATTAAGAATGCTTTGAAAAATAGAGGTTAAATAAAAATAAAAGAGGCGCGACCGTAGGTCGCGCCTCTTTTATTTAAATT
>CAYOAC010000043.1:0-4784 GCA_964401885.1 uncultured Candidatus Saccharibacteria bacterium | reverse complement strand
TAATTTAAAAAAAGTAGTACTTTATCAGATGAAGGAATCTTATTCATAGATTCTAAAAACACTAACCAGTACAAAAAAATGAACACGCTGAACACACCGGAATGGATTATTGTTGGATTTGTGGCATTTATTGCCATTATTGTCGTGCGATTGTTTACCCTTAACAAGGCTCCCAAATTGGATTGCCCGAAATGTGGATCTTGCATGAAGGGCAAGGCAATCGAACACAAAGATGGCGGAAGGGTTTCGACAGTAGTAAAGGATAAATTCGGAAAGATTGAAGAAACCTTAACTCTGATTATTGGAAGAACTCATTACAATTTTTTCTGTAAGAAATGTTCTAAGCTCTTCATGCCATCCAATGGAGCTCCTGTCGATGTCACGCCAGCGTGATATCTATCGAACCCATCAAACGAGCCCGTCAAATATTTGACGGGCTCGATTTCATAATTTCTATACTGAAGGTGTAAATAAAAGTTGGAAATCTTTTATCTACATTTTGATGTATAATATTTAAATAAAATTTTGTTTAAACATCAAACAAAAATATCTTCCCCTTTTTATCAAAATTTCTCATAAAAAGAATAATTACATCAGTTTTGTTTAGACCCCCTTTCATAAAAAAACCTAATCGCACAAGTCGACTAGGTTGTTGATATAATTTGATATCAGAAATGTTTTTTGTAAAAATTCGGAATTGCCGCGACGAAGTCATCAGTAAAAGCGTCATAATAAGTTTCTCCAGCACTTCCAGAACCGAAGAAAAGAATTCCACTTTTTCTAAAAGCACCTCCGCCATATTTGTTATCAAACTTAACACACTCCGCAACACGACCAGCTAGATCAAGTGGCAAAGAATATGTTTCGATATGCTTGATATTGTCTCTCTTCAAAAGTTCAAGCAACTTTCTTTCCATATACGCATTGATACGACGTCGAAGAACTCGTTCTTCGTATGACATCTGACTGAGTCCCAAGAGAACAGAGTCAATGCATAATTGGTTGCTATGAATCAAAAGCTCGACAATGTGTAAGTCTTGAATAGCGCGCTGAAAATCTTGAACCATGCGAACCTTTTCATGTTTATAAAACATTTCAGGTTCAGCAAAGGCATAATCCATCTCGTCTATATCCCTAAGAATATGTTCTTGATCTGTCACGATGCCAACAAAATTATTTTGGAGAGCTCCTATTGCACATCCAGCACGAACGATTTCAACGATATCCAATCCAGATTCCGTGAAAGACATCAAAGGTGCCAAATGAGATCTGAGCAGAATTGCTCTAGCTTGAACCAAAAGATTAACATGGTCAGAACCTTGTAATTCGGTTTTAGTGCTTATTTCAGCCGCACGAATCACCTCCTTGGGATGAGGTTGATATTGTTTATCTTCACTAAGAAGATTGGAAGCGTCAAAACTAACAATTCCAGGGATATCATCGAATTGAGTTCCACCTTTGTTAAGACTATTAAGACTCGGTATTGTACCCGCTTTCATATTAATTGATTGGTTTGCAGTATTCTTCAATGACAGGAAAGAAAGGATTTTCTGAACCTTGTCAAAGAACTATCATTTTTGATACTACTTTTTTTAAAAAAATATGTCAATTTTGTACATCAAAAATAATTTATTTAAGAACTCTTTTATTTCTTGATTGTTTTTTCATAATTTATAAAAATATCAAAAAAATAAAAAGTTCTAACTGTAATTAGACTCTCCTAAAAAGGATTGAAAAATATAATTAAAAACGTGTTACTGAAAATACGGAGAGAAGTTGGAACTTATTTATAAAATTGACGCAACTTTGAGCTAAATTACAATTTATATTTTTCAGCAAAGTGTCTCCTAATTTTATCACCTTGTTTAACGTCTCCCTTGATGCAAACAGAATCAAAATTACAAAAAGCTATAGCTTTTTCTTTCATTGCTCTTAGCATTTCATCAGTAATAACTAATCCTATATCCCTCATCTCTTTTATAATTAAGTCAAAATCTTCAAGATACGTAATCCTTTCCAGTGAGTCTCCAAATTTTTCAACTATTGCTCTACTTACAGCCTCAGCTGCCATTTCGGAAGTTTTACTAAGTTCAAATAATTCCAGCATCTTATCTCTACGCTTCCATTTATTATATGAGAAACAATCTTGCATATTCCCTTCTATTTCCCAAACCATATCGTTTTTAATTTCTTCTGCAGTTTTTATTGACTGTTGCTCAATATCATTTTTCATAATTTCTAATTATATCACCCCTACCAGACTTTTTGAAAATTAAAACCTAATAAAAAATTACATCCGTAGTAGTTTAAACCCATCGAACAAAACCACGTATCTCGAGAGGGTTAAAAAATACTGAAGATCTGGGGCGAAGTTGGAACTTGTTTAATGACAGAAAGTAATGTACTTAGCGATCTTCGATAGATATCTAATTTAAAATTAAATTGAGACACTTCGGTCGATATAAATGTTACAAATACAACAACATCAAACATAAAGAAAAAATTATTTTAAATAAAAAAGCCTATATAGATTATATATAGGCTGGCTATATTCTTGTTAATTCAAGCCATAATGATTCAGAACAATCCCCACTAGAAATGTTAATATTAGGAACCCTACTATTATCAAGAACCAGCGGAAACAGAAATTGATACCCACCCAAAGAAGAGCAAGAATACTGTAATCTCTTCTTGAATAACCACTCCTAGGAACAGACCCTCTTACTGTCTGAGACGCCTTCATCTCCCTCTTGGCTCTACTTCTCCTTATAAATTCAGCATTTCTCTCTTTATGTTCTGGAGTAAGCTCCGTGCAACGTATCTGACTATTTCTAAGCGACTCATTATCACGTTGCCACTGTCTGTATTCAACACCATTTTTGCCCATAATTTTGTTATGTTGAGGTTTGTTTGAATGTAACAAAGTGCCACACCCTTTTTGAGTATCTAATACAGAACAAACATTGTCAATTAAATGCAATTTAAATAATTGAATGACGTTCTGCTCTGCTGCTCATTTAAGACCCTCACTAGTCTAGTTTTTATGATTTAGATTATAGCTTTTATTTTTCGAATTTTCAGTTCGAGTCTTAGGTGGATTTTTATTTTAAGATAATAATTCAAGACAAGTGTCGAACGCATCTTCCGCTGTTTCAAAATACTGATATCCATTCTTTATTGCTTCCTCTTTATACCGAGGTCTCTCAACTTCAAAGAAAGAGCTAGACTCCAAATTCCAAAATTCTTCTGCATTACCCCATCGATGATCTTCTTTTAATCTATCGAACACATCTTGTTTACTTTTTCCAATCAGAACAACACCATCAAATGGTAAATCTCTCTTTGCAAGATGAGGTAAAATATTTACACCTTCAAATATTATCGGTTTATCTTCTTTATAAGAAAGAATTCGATTTAAAATAAATGACCAAAATGCTTCTGATTGCTTAACTAAATTGTTCCAAACTTCTTCTGGTGATGTTGTTGTATAGTAATCTTTTTCATCTTTATCAAAATAAAAATTTACCCATTTTGTATACCGTGGGTCTTTAGACATTTCCTCTCTCATGTTATCTGTTGAGATAACTTCACCTCCGACTTTTTCAGCTAACTTTTTTGCTAAATATGATTTACCAGAAGTGGGTATGCCTGTGATAAATATTCTTTTACTTTGCATATTTTACAAATTATTATCAATAAATCTCTTAAGTTCATCTAAATCCTTTTTATCCTTATCATAATGGAAAGTCGTAATCCCTACAGACTGTGCACTTTTAACGGCTTCCGGATTATGTTCAAAATAAATTACATCTTCATTTTTAAGATTGAAATGATTCAACATAATTTCAAAATATTTTGGATCAACTTTGTCGGGATTATGTTTAAGGGTAAATAATTCATAAGGCAAATTATTCAAACCAAATTCTTCGATTTGACTATCATCTGCATTTGTTAAAATTATTTTTGTATTAGGATAAGAGTCGAGTAATTCTTTCATCTCTAAAAAAATCTTTCCGTCGGTTACAAACGTATTTACTGCATCGACTAAAATTATTTTCATATATAAATAATAACATTTCAAGTTTTAAAAAACATCCCAAGGGGTGTAGTTTTTTAAACACTCAGTGCATCAGTTGATGCATCGAGAAATGAATTATATTTTGACATCTTCTCTTTCCAAACCTCGACAAAAGTGAGCAATTCTTTTTTAGCAACCTCATCCTTGATCTTCTCAATTTTCTCAGTTAACTTTGGCGCAATCAATTCACTATCCTTTCCTTTGAGTTGATCGTTAAAAAGTTTGTAATGAGTTACTTCTAAATAGTCAGCAACTTTAGCAATGTGTGCTTCATCTGAAGAAGAATTTAATATCTCTTTAGTGAAAGCAAGCACTTCTTCTTCATTACTAAAAAACTTAGATAGATATCTTTGGTTTTCCTCTTCGAATTGTTTTGCGAATTCTCGAGCTTGAGGATTTGCTTTAGCGTAATACATGCCGATGTCACCTCCAAATATTTCACCGACATCGTGAAGCAGACAGAATTTTAAAACTTTTGCAGTGTCTATATTTGCACCTTTAGCATTTACCATTTCTGAGAGTTGCCATCCGAGCATTGTTACCAAGTAATGATGTTCTGCAAGATTCCCTTGACGCATGCTACCACCAGCGATTGAGTATCCATACTGTGGCTGAACACGTGTAATTTGAAGAAGATTTATAAGTTCAATTATTTTTTCCATATTTGAAAGAATATACCTTTTATATAAAAAGTCTAGTTAAAAAT
>CAYOAC010000042.1:0-4871 GCA_964401885.1 uncultured Candidatus Saccharibacteria bacterium | reverse complement strand
CTGGGCTTGCAAGCTCAATGTGTCCCATTCGTTCTCGTCGAACAATAGATCGAGTAATTTCTACTCCACATTTTTCACAGACAATTCCTTTATATCTGATTCCTTTGTATTTTGCACAGTAACATTCATAGTCTCTTTCTGGACCAAAAATTCTTTCATCGAACAAACCATTTTTTTCACTTCTTTGTGTTCTATAGTTTATTGTTTCAGGTTTTGTTATTTCTCCATGTGACCAAGAAAGGATTTTTTCTGGTGATGCAACCTTCAGTTCAATGTAAGAAATATCATTTTGTTTTGTTTGTTGTTTTTTCATAAATATGAATATTACTGATTATTCTTCTAATAATTTACTTTCCTTTTCTTCCAAATTGACATCAAGACCGAGACCTCTAAGGTTATTTAATAGAACATTAAATGAGGCAGGAATATTTGATTCAATAATTGGTTGTCCTTTTACAATCGCATCAAATGCAGCCGATCGACCTACTATATCGTCTGATTTATATGTAAGAACTTCTCTCAAAATGTGAGCAGCACCATGTCCAAGTAAAGCCCAGACTTCCATTTCTCCGAATCTTTGTCCTCCGTTTTGAGCTCGTCCTCCCAAAGGTTGTTGTGTAATAAGAGAGTATGGTCCAGTTGATCGCATGTGGATTTTATCTTCAACCATGTGGTGAAGTTTCAACATATACATGTATCCAACAGCAATATCTTGATTGAATTGTTCTCCAGTTCTACCATCAAATAATGGCATTTTTCCTGACCTATCAAAACCAGCTTTTTCAAGTTCATCTTTGATTTCTTCTGCTGATGCTCCACCGAATGCTGGACAGATTGCTTGATAATCTAAAGCTTGTGCAGCAAGACCTAAGTGAAGTTCTAGAATTTGACCCAAGTTCATACGTGAAGGTACTCCAAGTGGTGTCAAAATAATATCAACCGGTCTTCCGTCTGGCATATAAGGCATATCTTCTTGAGGAAGGATTCTTGAGATAACACCTTTGTTACCGTGTCGTCCTGCAAGTTTATCTCCAACTTGAATATTTCGAAGTTGTGCAATTTCAATATGAATTCTCTTTAGAATTCCTGATTCTAATTTGTCTCCGTTTTCTCTTGAAAAAACTTTGATTCCAACAATTCTTCCTTGTTTTCCTCCTTCTACTCTTTCTGATGTATCTTTTACATCTCGAGCTTTATCTCCAAAAATAGATCTTAGAAGTCTTTCTTCTGGTGTAAGTTGCGATTCACCTTTTGGTGTAATTTTTCCAACTAGAATATCTCCAGGTTTTACTTCTGCACCAATTCGGATAATTCCTTCTGCATCTAGATTCTTTAATTTATTTTCACTAACGTTGGGAATATCAGGTGTTGTTTGTTCTGGACCGAGTTTTGTATCTCGAACATTAACAACTACTTCTTCCATATGAATAGATGTAAGAGTTGAATCTTTTACTAATCTTTGTGAAATAATAATCGCATCTTCATAGTTATTTCCTGACCATGACATGAATGCTACCAATAAGTTTTTACCAAGAGCAATTTGTCCTTGATCTGAAGATGATGTATCAGCTAGCAAATCTCCTTTCTTTATCTTTTGACCAAGAGTAATAACTGGTCTTTGGTGATGGTTTGTAAATGAGTTTGTTCGAACAAAGTTATCAAGTTCATATGATACTTTTTTCCCTTTATCATCTGAAACTTCAATTTTTCGTCCATCAACATATGAAACAACCCCAGTAAGTTCACTTCGAATAATTCGAGAGTTATTTGCAAGAACGAGTTCTTCTGTTCCAGTTGAAACAAGTGGCGCTTCAGCAAGAAGAGTTGGAACAGCTTGTTTTTGCATATTTGATGCCATAAGTGCTCGGTTAGCTTCATCGTGATTCAAGAAAGGAATCATTGATGTTGCGATAGAGAAGGCTTGGTTAGTTGCAATATCCATGTAATTAACTTCATCACCATGAATAATTTCAGGTTTTCCATTATGTCTAACACTTACATATTTTGATACGAATTTACCATCTTTATCTAATTCGTGAGCGGCGTGAGCAATTTTAAATCCTTCTTCTTCAAGTGCGTTTAGAAATACAATTTCTGATGTAACTTTTCCATTTTCAACTTTCACGTAAGGAGTTTCAATCAAGCCAAATTTATTTACTTTGCAATAGTTTGTAAATCTCAAAATAAGACCAATGTTTGGACCTTCAGGTGTTTGAATAGGACAAACTCTTCCGTATTGTGAAGGATGAACATCTCGAACTTCAAGACCTGCTCGATCTCTCATAAGTCCTCCTGGACCAAGAGCAGAAATAGTTCTCAAGTGTTCAATTTCATGAAGCAAGTTATCTTGTTGCATGAATTGAGATAGTTGGTTTGTTGTAAAGAATTCTTTAATTCTAGCTTGAAGAGGTCTTGGAGAAATAAAGTTCATAGGTAGAACCGTATCTGTTTCAATAGTAGACATTCTGTTTTGAATATTTCTCTTCATTTGTGTCATACCGGTTCGGATTTTTTGTTGTAGCATTTCTCCTACGAATCGAACTCGTCTTGAACCCATGTGATCAATATCATCAGCTTGTGCGTGTGGAGTATGATTTAATTCGATTGCGTGTTTAATAATGATTGAAATATCATTAAGATCAATCAATTTACCTTTTAGACTCTTTTCATCCATTGGAAGATTGAATCTATTATTGAATTTAAATCGTCCAACAGGAGAAAAATCATATCTTTCTTCATTTATGATTGAACTTACAAAATCTCTTGCGTTATCAAGAGTAGCAAGATCTCCATCTCTAAGTCTTTTGTATATATCTAAGTAAGCAGCATCAACGGTTTTTATTTCATCCTTTTTAAGAGTTTTTGTTATACCTTCAAGAGCTTTCTCATCATCTTTGAAAAGTGCAAGGATCTTTTCATCAGTGTCAGCACCAAGTACACGTAGGAAAGTTGTAGCGTAGAATTTTCGATTTTTATCTATTCGAACATACACCATGTCGTTTGCATCGGTTTCGAATTCTATCCATGCTCCTCGAGCTGGAATAATTTTTGCTCCAAAGTAACTTCGTCCTCTAATTAGATTTGAAGTAAAGATAACTCCAAATGATCGAGCTAGCTGTGGAACGATTACTCTTTCAATACCGTTAATAATAAAAGTTCCGTGACGTGTCATCAGCGGAAAATCAGCCATAAATACTTCTTGTTCTTTTTCAGATCCAAGAGTTTTATTTACAAGCTTAATTTTGAATTTTAGTGAGGCTTCGTATGTCAGTTTGTTTTCTCTGGCATGTTTATCGTTATATTTTGGTTCTTCAATATCAAAATCTGAAAAATCCATTTCGAATTTTTTTCCTGAATAATCAGAAATAGGTGAAAATTCTTTTAATACGTCTTTGATACCGTCAGTTAACAACCATTTGAATGAACGTACTTGTCCTTCAAATAAATCTGGGAGTTCTAGTAATGGTTTTTTGTAATTTTTAAAATACTTTTTTTCTCGGGCACCTACTTTATGCAGGTCGGTATTGAACATGTTCATAGATAATTTGCACTTATTTAATTAACTTCCCCTTTTAATAAATAACCATCCTTGCAGGATTTTTGACTTTTCAATTTTTTTGCTATACTTAAACCAACTTAATAGTTGGATTTAGAGAGCGAACACACCATTCGTGATATAAACCGATAACTCTGTCATTACTCATTCGTATTGAAGTGGATTATATTATAAATAAAGAAAAAATCAAGTAGTTTTCCACATATTTGCCTTGACTTACCTATTTTTGCCTCTTTTTTGAGAAAATTGTCTAATTTTCTACAAAATTGACATTATTTATTATTTTTGATTCTCCCTCCATTTATCTATTTCTTTATGATTTCCACCTCTCAAAACCTCTGGAACCGAGTATTCTTTACCTTTATATTTTAAAACATCAGGACGAGTATAGACCAAAGGAGAAGATATACGGTTTTCTTCTACAGAATCGATATCTCCAAGAACCCCTTTTATGTTTCTAGATATAGCATCGATCATAATCATTGCCGGTAACTCCCCACCTGTTAAAACATAATCTCCTATTGAAACTTTTTCACAAGGAAAAATATCAAGTACTCTAGCATCAATTCCTTCATATCTACCACATACGAAAATTAGATTCTTTGTTTCATTAACATATTCTTTTGCTTTGATATTCGTAAATTTTTCACCAGAAGGCGTAAAAAAGATAATTTTATAATCAGTTTTTTTACCAATAGCTTTTGCAATTGCTTTTATAACTGGCTCTGCCCGCATAACCATCCCTGGTCCACCACCATAAGGTTTATCGTCCACCCTGTCTTTATTTTTTAAAAAATCAATCGGATTATAAAAAGCGACTTTTATTTTTTTAGCAGAAATAGCTCTCTTCAAAATTGAAGCGTTAAAGTAAGATTCAAAAGAATCTGGGAATAATGTGATTATATGGAAATTCATAACTTTGATACTAACAAATTAAAAAATAAAAACAAAAAACAGGTCCTCGGGTCGCTTCGATCAACCAGACCTGTTTTTTGTTTATTTTTTATTTTTCAAAACCATTTCTGTTATTTCTAAAACATCTCCTTTAGTATTAGAATATTTTTCATCAAAAAACTTTTTACCTGTTTCTACAAAACCCATTTTTTTATAAAAATTAACACCTTTACTATTAAGTGAAAAAACATCAAGAAAAATATCTTTTGTAGGATCTAATCTTTTACATGCTTCATCATAAAGTTCTTTTGCTAATCCCTTACCCTGGTATTCAGGTTGAATATAAATCGCTTCAATTCTATTTCTGTCCTCTTGTTTTGATGCAAAACAACACCCAATAACTTTACCTTTCGAATCTTTT
>CAYOAC010000041.1:0-5477 GCA_964401885.1 uncultured Candidatus Saccharibacteria bacterium | reverse complement strand
AGGTAATTTGATAATCTATAAACATAGAGGTGCTAATTTGACATAATGATAAAAGTATTATATCCTTAAAAAAAGAAGCATGATGCTAAACCTGTTCAAACTCAACACAAACAAAAGAAAGATAAAAAAGTGAGAAAAATTGCAAAAATAGGATTAATTTTTATGTTAGCCGGGCTAACAACCTCCTGTTCAATTGGTGAAGGGGAAAAAATATTTATCCTTATTTTTATCCCTATTCTTATTGTTGCTGCAGGTTTTTCAATACCTGAAGGATGATAGGCCAAACGCCTCCCCGCTGCCTCGTCAAGGACAGTAGGGGAGTTTTGTTTATGTTTTTATTTATAAAAACATAATTTTTTTTGTTTGATTTGTGCGGTGTGCCTTTACTATTGACTTTTATGCTTAAATGTGATAATATATTGAGGTAAGAAGCTCTTTTAAAAACATGGTTTGTTAAGTAAGTTGTGTTTGGAATTAAGGCCAGATATAAGCAATTCCTGCTTATTGTGGTCTTTCTCCAAACAACAACACCAACGACAATAACACCATGAAAACAACCAGAACAATGCTATACCTCATGCTGGCCGCCGCACTCCTTTGTGTGGTTCTCAGCTCTTGTTCCACAGGATACTACCAACGGAACTCTTCCAAAGGTGGTACCGTGGAGTACGCTCAGACCCAAAGCTTCGTTCCCCCGATTCAATTCGGGATTCAAGCTTCTGTGTTCCCTCCAGGGAACGGAAGGATGCCGATGTATGGCAATAGCTGCCAGCAACCTCGTTACGACAACCGTTATCAACGGCCTGTCTACAACAATGGTTGCCAACAGCGCTCAAACCAACGCCCAGGTATCCGTCCTCCCGGTTATTATCCTCAGAGATCTCAATCTCGTGGAGGAACAGACATTTGGGATAGAAATGGGCCTTTGCTTCCCGAATATCCCTTTGACGAATACGGGAATAGGTTGTACAGAAGGTAAGTTTTCACACTGCCTTCTTAGAGTGCCTCGTTCGATTCATTTCGACGGGGCACTTTTTTATTACATCGTTGGTGGATTTTTTAAAATAAAAATAACTTTGTGTTAAACTAGAATATATGGAAAAACACACACTCAAAGAGGGTGATTGGTCGAATTTTATTCAAAAAAACATAATACCCAAGTGTGTTCAAAAAGAAGATGCTTGTACTTTTGCTTTGGTTGGAGATCTTGGGGCAGGTAAAACTACATTTTCGAAAACTTTTTTACATACATTGGGGGTGAAACAGCACATTCAAAGTCCTACTTTTTCAATTATTAATTCTTATGATATTTCTTTTGAAAACTTTACAAAAGTGTTTCATATTGATGTTTATCGGATAGAAGACATGAAAGAGTTGGAAATTTTACATATTGATGAAATTTTTTCTAATCCTCAAAATATTGTTGTTATTGAGTGGGCAGATAAAATAAGGGCACATATTTCCAAAAATGCTTTATGGATGCATTTCGGGCACGATACTTTAGAGACGAGAGTTGTTGAGATTGATTATGGGATGAGCCGGCCGAAGGCCGGCTCAACGGAGCTTGATAAAAATACAAATGCCTAAAAAAGAATCCAAAACAAAAAAAGTTGTAATACTTGATTCACATGCAATTATTCATCGTGCGTATCATGCTTTACCAGACTTTATGTCTTCAAAGGGAGAGCCGACAGGTGCTCTTTATGGTCTTTCAACAATGGTATTTGGAATTATAAAAGAATTCAAACCAGATTACATTTTTGCTGCTTTTGATTTGCCTAAACCAACTTACCGACACACCGTTTATGCAGATTATAAATCGGGGAGAAAAGCAATTGATGATAATTTAATTACACAAATAAAAAAATCCAGAGAAATTTTTCAAGCTTTTAATATTCCTATTCTTGAAAAAGAAGGCTATGAAGCTGACGATATTATTGGTGCTCTTGCAAAAAAACTTTCAAAAGAAAAAGATTTTGAAATTATCATTGCTTCTGGGGATATGGATACATTACAGCTTGTTCAAGGTAAAAAAGTAAAAGTATATACTTTAAAGAAAGGAATTAAAGATACTATTATCTATGATGAAAAAACTGTTGTAGAACGATTTGGATTTTCTCCATATCAAATTCCGGATTATAAGGGTCTTAGGGGTGATGCTTCAGATAATATTATTGGTGTAAAAGGAATTGGTGAAAAAACAGCAACAGATCTTATTCAAAAATACGAAACAATCGAAAATTTATATAAAGTTCTAGAAAAAAATGAGAAGAAGTTTTTGGATGATGGTTTCAAGCCAAGAATAATTGAATTGCTCAAAGAACATGAAGAAGAAGCAAAATTTAGTAAAATGCTTGCGACAATACAGGTTGATATCCCTGTTGAATTTGATTTAGAAAAAACCTGGAAAGATAACATTGATGTTGTTAGGATAAAAAATCTTTTTGCAGAACTTGATTTTAGAAGTTTACAAAATAAGCTAAATGATATTTTTGGTATTGAGTCAAAAGAAGAACACATACAAGAAGTTGTTGACCCTGTTCTCCTACAAGAAACCTCAATTGCTTTATGGGTTCTTAGATCTTCAATAACAAATCCTAATTATCAAGACATTTTATCTTTTACAAAAAAACAAAACTTAAAAGATGCAAATGAACACATTATTGATTTATTAAAACAAGAAAAAGCGGATAAATTATTTCTTGAAATTGAAAAACCATTAATACCAATCATCAAAGAAATGTCTGCAAATGGAATTATGCTAGATACTGATTTGTTAGAGAAAATTTCTAAAGAGTATCATGATCAGGTAGATATTATTTCTAAAAAAATATTTGAATACTCTGGAGAAGAATTTAATATAAGTTCTCCAAAACAAATGGCTGATATTTTATTTAATAAAATGAATCTTTCCTATAAGGGTATGAGAAAAGGGAAGAGCGGGTCTTTTTCCACAAAAGAAGAAGTTTTGCAAAAGCTTGCTGATGAAAATCCTATTGTGGAAGAAATTTTGAAATATCGAGAATTAACAAAACTCCTTTCAACATATATCGATACTTTTCCAACCATGATAGGTCTTGATGGTCGGCTACGAACAACTTTCCTTCAGGCAGGAACAACAACAGGCAGAATGGCTTCACAGGAACCAAACATTCAAAATATTCCTGTTAAGAGTGAATTGGGTAGAAGAATAAGAGATGCTTTTGTGGCAAAAGACGGTTGTAAGTTAGTTTCAATAGACTATTCACAAATTGAACTTAGGTTAGCTGCGATTCTTTCTGGTGATGAAAAACTAATTGAAATATTTAAAAACGGAGAAGATGTTCATTCAGGAGTTGCTTCTTATATGTTTGGAATTCCACAAGACCAAATTACAAAAGAGCAAAGAAATAAAGCAAAGGTTATTAACTTCGGGATTTTGTACGGAATGGGTGTAAGTGCTCTTCAAAAGAATTTGAAAGTAGAAAGAAAAGAAGCACAAGAATTTTATAATACATATTTTGAAAAATTTAGTGGGCTTGCACAATATTTGGAGGATACAAAAGAGTTTGCAAAAGTTCATGGATTCACTTATACAATGTTCGGTCGAAAAAGATTTTTTGATGGTATAAAATCCAAACTTCCATTTATAAGAGCTCAAGCAGAACGAATGGCAATCAATGCGCCAATTCAGGGAGCTGAGGCTGACATAGTAAAAATTGCAATGATTAAGGTCGATGAATTTTTGAAAAAAGAAAATATGAAAGATAAAATAAAATTGGTTCTTCAAATTCATGATGAAATAATTTTCGAAGTGGAAAATTCGGCTGTAGATTTTGCAAAAGAAAATCTGCCAAAAATTATGGAAAAAGTTTTGACTGACGAACAAAGAAAGGAAGTTCCAATTCTTACTGATTGCGAAGTTGGGTTATCTTGGGGACAAATGAAATAATAAATTTATGTTATATCTTTTTTATGGATCAGATAGGAATAAAGCACTTGAGAAAGCTCTTGTTGTTATTGAGAAAAAAGTTTCTGAGAAATCAGATGCGGTAGTTTTTAAAGTTGATGAAACAAATCTTTCAAAAAATATTTTATCTGAAATGTGCGGAGGACAAGGATTGTTCGAACAAAAATATATTATTCACATAAAAGATTCTTTGCAAGATGAAAATAATCGAGAAATTATTTTTTCTTTTTTGAAAGAAATGCAATCTTCAGAAAATGTTTTTATCATGACAGATGGAAATATTTTAAAAAAAGATTATACAAAAATAGAAAAATATTTAGAAAAATCATGGGAACATGTTTCTAAAGAAAAAGCTGATATAAAGGAAAATATTTTTAACATTACAAATTACTTACTTTCAAGAGATAAAAAAAATCTTTGGATTGAATATCAAAAATTGAGAAATATTTTTGCAGCAGAAGAAATTCACGGAACACTATTTTGGTGTTTCAAAAATATTGTGCTTGCATCAAAAACAAAAACTGCATCAGAGTCAGGACTTAAACCTTTTGTTTTTTCTAATTCAAAAAAAGCTTTACAAAAATTTTCTCAAGAAGAATTGGATAATAAATTTTGGAATCTTACAAAAATTCTTGGAGATTCTAGAAGGGGTGAAGGAGAGGGTAATTTGGATTTACTACTGGAGAAATGGATTTTGGAAATTTAAAAAAGACACAATGTTTCTGACATCGTGTCTTTTGAGATTAATATCCTCTTCATGAAATATGAGGATTCATCTCTCGTGGGCGTTCTGTAATTTTAGGAACTTCAACAAGAGCCCAAAAATTTCCATTACCTTGAAAATCTATAGACTCTGTGAGTCGGTGAATTATTTGACCTGAGAAAACTTTTTCAGTACTTACAACTCTACTCCCTATCATTGTAGCTGCAACATTTTGATCCGTTGCATCAATTGTGCCGTAAGTAGAAGAAAAATTATCTCGATTGTTTCTAGAATAAAAGAATCTTTGAAGAACAAATGTTTTCATAGGAGTTTTGATTTAAAATTACAATAACTCAATATATTGTTTTTGTCAAACAGAAAAATATTGAGAGAGTTTTTTTTGGGGGGCATATTTACATTTAGGTGGGAATCGGTCACAGATAATTTTTCTTCGAAAAATTTCCGCGAAGCTTTGCACTTGATTTTCTAATTCGTTTCACTCATAAGAAAATCTACGCCCGCCTCGCGACCCAGGTCTTCCTCGTTAATCACTCGGAAGACGCAGGGTACCCCGCTCCGGCTTTGACATATTTTGATTTATCAAAATAGGAATACTCTTGTGGTGCGATTTCTACCTGGCGCAAAAAATAAAAAAGACAAACACAAAGTGTTTGTCTTTTTTATTTTTAATGTGCGCCAGGTAAGAAATCTTGCCTGGTCTTCTTCGTCACAAATGAAAATGAATTTTCATTTGACTCCTCAGTGCGCCAGGTAGGAATCGAACCTACGACCCTCTGCTTAAAAGGCAGGTGCTCTACCGACTGA
>CAYOAC010000040.1:0-5790 GCA_964401885.1 uncultured Candidatus Saccharibacteria bacterium | reverse complement strand
AAAGTTGGAACCAGTTGGAACAATGGATATTTGAGAAGTGGGAGTTATTGAAAGGTGTGGGGAATAGGGAGTTAGATGTTGTTTTTAAATAAAGTGAGGAAGAGTAATAAGTACGGGGATTTAATTGAACCGTATAAAATGAGAAAGACCTTCGTGAGAGGAACCTTTTGAAGGTCAGTCTCATGAAGGTCTCATTTCTTTTTTTTCAGCGCATCGGCAATCCTTCGAATGTCCCTACGGATATCTTCGAGAAGCCAAACGATTGATGCGAGAGCAAATACTGCCAAAATAGAAAAATATATGTTCATTTCAGTTCTCCAATTTCTTTGTTTGTTGTTGTTTCCTATAAAACTACTTATAAATAGTATAACATATATATAAATATATGTCAAATATTGTGGACATCATGCGAAAAACTTGGAACCATTTAGAACAATGGGTGTTTGAGAAGTGGGAGTTATTGAAAGGTGTAAAGAAGAGAGGATTGGGTGCTGTGATTTAATGAAAAGTGATTAGTTAAGCATCACATAGAGTTAATTGAACTATATAAATAATAAAACCCCAGCCGAATTGCTGAGGTTAGGATTTGGGTGCCAAATATCCTAAAAGCGGTTGTGACATTTACTTCCAGCAGACAAAGAATTCGCCAGTGTGTCGATTCAGTCCAAGGCCGAACTTATACACCAACGTCTTTCCATTACTGAACGAAATTTCTGCTACAGGTCCCATGTTTGGAATCGTAAGATAAGCTGTTACACGATTGCATTCAGAAACTCTTGCTGCAAATTGCTTGCGCGATCCAGCAGCTACTTTTCCCAAGACACAATCAGGTATAGTTACCTCGAGATCAAGGATGAATGCGGTGAAACAATCGTTTACCTTAGACATCAGTAGTAAAAGCATTCTCGCTTCATCTTCATTGATAGGTTCATCACCAATTGTGGTAGTGAGCTTTTTCATTCGATTGATTTGACAATGCTTTTAAGGTATAGGTAACGAGCCAAGATTTGTTTTTCGACTTCGTCCCTTCCTCCATTTTTTTCTACTTCAGCGGCAATTTCGTCTTTGAGGGCTTTACGCTTGGAAGAAGCGAGTTCGAAGAAGAATTGAGATTCTTCCTTCCAATTAATTGCTCTGCGCATTTTGTCTGCAAATTTGGAGTCGACTGCAACTCTAACCAATGTCTCAGTTTGTTGAAGAATCAATCTAGCTACAGCTGTCTGTACCCTCAAAACATCTTCACGGCTAGGTGTACCTCTCCAGTCAGAATCTTTGGAATAAGGAAAGCAGTTGTTAAAAGACGGAAGAAGTGCACTTGTTAATTCCTTGCAGGCTACCGTGTGGTGACCTTCTTTTTCTTTCTCGTCTTGTGTTAATTCGGCAAGTTGTCTATTAAGCCTGATGAACTTGAATTCGGCGCGCTCAGACTCCGTTTGGATGATGGTTTCCCATCCTTCAAACTTCGATTCATTAATTTGACTTAGAACGTCTTCGTAATTTCCAGTGTATATGTTCATGATTTGTTCCTTTCGGGTTAGGCTCATTATGGCCTATTGGTGCCAGAGGGCTATCACGACGTGTGAATAGTCATAGCCAGGAGAGCTCGAATACTCGAGAGCTTTTGGCTATGACTATTGTGGAAGTAATGTAAATGAACTTATTTCTGTATATTAACATAAATAAGCATAAGAGTCAATCTATAATTCGAAAGGTTTGAACTGAACAAAAAGCCTTTAAATGAAAGCCAAAAAGCCCAATTAGAGTTAATTATTTCACAGTGGTGGAGATGGGGGGAATCGAACCCCCGTGCATATGAGTCTTAAATATACTTCTACACAGTGTAGTCTAATCTTTGATTTAAGTATGTGTGTTCTAGATGAGACAAAACACACACATACCGATCTCTTAATTTAAACTAGATGTCGAGAAAATCTAATCTGTCCTGAAATTATCTCACCCAAACAATCGTATCAGAAATCAGATTGTTGGACGTCGCTTAGGCTTTAGCGTAAGCGAAGGCAAAGTCGTTAGCCTTAAAGAAAGGACTAACGATTGATTTATTCTTTGCATTTGGAAGGTTTTGGCGGATTAAAGAGTCACCAAAGCTCTACTGCGCATATATATAAGGAATTCATATGTCGATGCCAAGCATCCCCTGTGAAGTCTCGATAGGGTGGGCCGGCCGAAGGCCGGCCCACCAATACTTTTCAAGAATTCGCAGGGAAGTACATCGTTGTCAAAGAAATTTGATACATCTATATTATACCATATTTCAAAATCATTGACAAATATAATAAAAAACAGTATATTCATCTCGAATTGAATGGTCTCACGGCCCTGGGTGCTTGGTTTTTTCATTTGTCCAAGAACCATGTGAGGAAGTTTGAGATAGTTCGTTAAGAGATATTTTCCTTAAGGGTAGAGTACTGTGTTGGGAGTCAACATGGATAAATATTTAATCTGAAAAGGAAAATAGAATCGACCCTATCATCACACTCTGCTAGCCAGTGTGATGATAGGGTTTTTATTTTTAATAAAAATTTATAGACTATATAAAACGAAAGCCCGCTCAATGAGTGGGCAATCTCCGGTGCCTAGTGGCAAAAGTAATATAAGTATAGGAATTTTGTTTTAAAATTATTTTATCTTTCTCCTTTTATAACTCTCAAAATTTCGATATTATCTTCGCGTTTTTTAATGTCTTGTCTTTTGTCATGTTTCTTTTTTCCTTTTGCTAAAGCAAAATCTATTTTTAATTTTGTACCTTTATTAAAAATTGAAAGAGGAATTAAAGTTAACCCTTCTTTATCTATTTTGTGCTTTAGTTTTAAAATTTCTCTTTTTCTAATAAGAATTTTTATAATTCTTTGCCCATCAAAATCTTTAGGAACATTATTGGGTTGATAGGGAGATATCTCTGCATTTTTTAAAAATACTTCATCTCCTAATATCACAACATAAGAACCATCAAATTTTATTTTTCCGGCTCTGATAGATTTTACTTCATAACCAAATAGTTCAAGTCCTCCTTCGTATTTGTCGAGGACTTCGTAGTTCAGTGTTGCTTTTTTATTCGTAACTATTGACATGTTGAGTATTATATTAGCATATGATAGAGTAATTTCAAATTTTGATCTTCAACAACTATGAAAAACAGTGTCAGTATTATTATTGATCAATGGCTCCTTCAATTAACTGAAATTATTGCAAAACACATTTATCGTTTTATCGGACTAAACAATTTCCGATTGGCAAATATTCTATATATTATTGGATTTGCCAGTGAAATAACGGCAAGCATTCTTAGGTTTCAAGTTAACTCAATAATTCAAACCATTACCTTGGCCGTCACGCTTACTTTATTTCGTGTGCTTCTTTGGTCCTCCTTTATAATGATGCCAGCGAGATCTTATAAAATAGGTTTCAAGAACTATGCAAGGGTATCTTTTGTTTGTATTGTAAACAGGGTTTATTCTTTCGTTATGGCCATTATCCTCTTTTTTGTCTCTGGTTCAGATAAGATAACCCAAAATTCCATCTTGGCTGATTATTCGGCAGATTTTGGATTTTTTTTCACCGTGATAGCTTATTATTTTGCCTCTATTGAATCTGAAAATCCCACAGATTCATGGGTTAAAAAGAAGTGGAATAGTTTCAAGAGTTTTTTTGAATGGAGCCCTGTTGCTCAGCCGGCTTGATTTGATTGCGGCGCACCGAAGGTGCGCCGCTTTTTTATAATTTATATAAAGGAAACATCGTGCCAAATCCCTTATTTTATGTATAATTGGCACTATGACTGAAGATTCAAAACCACAAAAAAATACAGAAACAAATAAAAATGATAATAAAAAGGCTTTTAAAATAGTAGGCGTTCAAAAGAAAGATAAAAAAGGTCCAAGATTTGGACAGAATTTCTTCATTGTTTTATTGCTTCTTTTTTCTATAACATTTATTTTTTCAGAAATTATTGGAAGTAAAAACAAAATAAAAGAATTTGTTTTGAGCGATGTTGTCTCTTTAATTAAGGAGAACAAAGTAGAAAGAATAAAAATAGACGGGGAAAATGTTCTTGTAACTTTAAAAGATAAGGATCCTAAAGGTGAATCGATTGTTAAAGAAACCGAAAAAGAACAAGGCACACCAATTACTGATACTCTTATCAATCTTGGTGTTACAAGTGAACAGATGTCTTCAATACCTATTGAAGTAAAAACATCACAAGGTGTATTTTGGTTTTCGATTATATTTCCTATTTTAATTCCGATTCTTCTTTTGGTAGGTTTGTGGTTTTTCTTAAGTAGAAAAATGAGTGGAGGAGCCGGTGGTATGGAGCCATTTTCTTTTGGACAATCAAAAGCAAGATTAATAAAACCAGAAGATACAAATCAACAAGTTACATTTAAAGATGTCGCTGGAGTAAAAGAAGCAAAACAAGAACTTCAAGAAATTGTGGACTTTCTAAAAAATCCAAAAAAATTCCAAGACATTGGAGCACGAATTCCTAAAGGTGTTCTTCTTATGGGGGCTCCAGGAACAGGAAAAACTTTGCTTGCTAGAGCAACAGCTGGAGAAGCTGGGGTTACATTCTTTTCTATTTCTGGTTCTGAGTTCGTAGAAATGTTTGTTGGTGTTGGTGCAAGTCGTGTGAGAGATTTATTTAAAATGGCAAAAGCTGCTTCACCTTCAATTATTTTTATTGATGAGATTGATGCAGTGGGAAGATCAAGAGGTGTTGGAATGGGTGGGGGGAATGATGAGAGAGAACAAACTCTAAATCAAATTCTTGTGGAGATGGATGGTTTTGAACCAACTGAAAAAGTTATTGTAATGGCTGCAACTAATAGGCCTGATGTTCTTGATACTGCAATTTTGCGACCTGGAAGATTCGACAGAAGAGTTATGATTGATTCACCTGATAGAGCAGATAGAGAAGAGATTCTAAAAATTCATGCAAAAGGAAAACCACTTGCTGAAGATGTAAAGCTGGATGTAATCGCAAATAGAACACCGGGATTTTCTGGAGCTGATTTGTATTCTCTTGTAAACGAAGCTGCAATTATGGCAGCAAGAGAAGATAGAAAATTAGTTTCTCAATATGATTTGATTCAATCAATTGAAAAAGTAATTCTTGGTCCTGCAAGACAATCACATTTGCTTTCTAAAAAAGAAAAAGAAATTACCGCATATCACGAAGCCGGGCATGCACTTGTTGCTTCTGTGCTTCCTTATGCTGATCCTGTTCATAAAATTTCTATTGTATCTCGAGGACGAGCCGGTGGTTATACATTAAAAATGCCAGATGATGAAAGAAAACTACAATCAAAGAAAGCTTTTATGGACGATCTTGCTATGAGTCTTGGAGGTTATGTTGCGGAACAAATGATTTTTGGAGATCTAACAACCGGGCCTTCAAATGATTTGCAAGTTTCAACTGCAACAGCTAGAGATATGGTTACTAAATATGGTATGTCAGAAGTTTTTGGTCCAATTGCTCTGGAAGGAAACGAGGGAAGGGCAATGTTTGGTCGAGGAGTTGATGATAAAGAATATTCAGAAAATATTTCTGCGCAAATTGATGCTGAAGTTAGAAAAATTATGAACACTGCTCACGAGACAGCAAAAAGAGTTCTAGAAGAAAATAAAAAAGTATTAGAAATAATTGCTAATAGGCTTATAGAGGTAGAAAATATTGAAAGGGAAGAATACGAACAAATATTAACTGCTCATGGAATTAAATTTAAAAATGAGGAGTTGATTTAATATTTGTAAAAATATAAATACAGAAAAAAA
>CAYOAC010000039.1:0-5860 GCA_964401885.1 uncultured Candidatus Saccharibacteria bacterium | reverse complement strand
ACCGTTTGCATTTTGTATTTTTAAGAAACCATTTGTAGTTGCTGTCACTGTATTACTTTTAACTGGCCAGTATATATTAGCTTGTGAACAATTTGAATCTAAACATCTATAAATTATCCCCTTAAAAACTAAATTATTTGAAATTATTGTATTGGTTTCAACTTTTTTGAATTTTATGTAGCTTCCAATACCCGTTACAGCGAAAGCTTTAGGTATCAAATCTCGTAATGTAAATCGTTCATCTTTATCTTCTGTGTTTAATGCAACAAATTCACCAGAATTATAATATTGTGCAACATCAACACCTGCGTTTAAACAAGTAGTTTGTCCAGAAAGACATACAGGGCTTAAAACAGAAGCTGGCTTCGGGTATCTACCGTTATCTGCATAAAATATCGCAATGGCTTTTTTAATTTGATCTGTTTGAGCTATGGTACCTGTATCTTTGGCTTTGTCTCTAGCATTTTTCAAATTGGATAAAACCACAGCACTTAATAGAGAAATAATAGCTATAACTACGAGAAGCTCTATAAGTGTGAAACCTTTATTGTTTTTGTTTTTCATATTATCTTGATGAATCAATTAATTCTCTAATCTCCTTCGGTATTTTAGCTTTTTGGACTTCAGTCATTTTTTCATAAGGTATGACGATCGGTGTTTCGGCTAGTAGTAGATTTTTAAATAGGAAACCGGAAATAGTAAAAAAGATTAAAGAAACAAAAATCAAAATTATGTTTGCTTGCTTTTCATCTTTTGCAATATTTTTTTTAATTAAAAACATGACAATTTTATTAGTGTTTGTAATACCATTAGGGGAATTATTAATATTATACCCTAAAGGTCTATATGTGTCTTCATCGAAGTCAACTGACATGTTAACATTATGTCAAAAAACAATTCAAAAAACAAACCCATACTCTGCAATAGTCTGTTCAACCATTTCTTTTAGGGAAAAATCTTTTGAAATCTTTTGACAGAGATTATTTGTTAATATCTTTTTATCGTCATCTGTTATAGAAATAAAGATGTTTAGTTTATCTTTTAAATCTTTGATATTTTCTTTTTCAAATAGAAAACCGTTTTCTCCATCTGTTATAATTTCTGGTATGCCACCAACATTACTTGCAATAACAGGAACTTGCCCCAATCCTGATTCAAGTATAGAAAGGGGAAGTGCCTCCGTTCGACTTGGTAGAATAAGTAACTCAAAGCCCTTTAAATATTGTGAAGCATTTTCTATAAAACCAGTAAAAAACACATATTTTTCAAGGTTTTTATGGTGTATCGTGGCTTTTAATTTTCCTTCTAATTCTCCAGAGCCGACACAGATTATTTGATAATTTTCTAATGAATCTCTCATGTCTTTGATTGCTTCAAAAAATAAATCATGACCTTTTGTATAATGGGGTTCTGCTAATATAAGAAACCATTTTTTATTTTTGTCTAAATAGGTAAATTTTTTAGATAATTCATTTCGTGCATCTTCAGAAGATAAAAAATCAGGAATTTGAATCCCATTATAAATAACTATTAATTTATTTTTTATAAATGGCAGGAAAGAGATTTGATTTAGGGTTTGTTTTGAAACACAAATTGTTTTAGTGGAAAGAATTATAGAAACCCAAGATAAAATATAGATAAGTTTTTTTTGCCATTGAGGTCTAGATTCATTAAAAGCCCAGCCATGAGCTGTGTAGAAAATATTTTTTATACCGGCAATCCTACCAACAAACGCTCCAATTCCACCTAGTTTTGAACTGTTAAGATGAAGAACTGTTGGTTTGATCTGTTTGAATATTTTATAAAGTTCTTTGGCTAATTTGAACTCTTTTAAGATTGAAATATCTCTTTGACTTTGTGTCAATTTTATAAATGGAATATTTTTTTCTTCTAATTGTTTAAATAAAATCCCATCACCACCAGACAAAACAGTAACTTTTTTACCTAATTTTTGAAGCTCTTGGGCAAGGGTTACAACATATTTTTGAGCTCCACCCATATTGGATTTTGTAATAGCTATACATATGTGGTCTTGATTTGGCATATGTTTATGATACGGTAGATATATATAAAATCAAATTATGAATCTAACTTCCAAAAAAGAATCAATAATGTATGCGCTAGGGGATATTATTGTCTTGTACATATCTCTGTGGGTAATGTTGGTTATTAGATATTTTGATTTGCCTGATAGAAATGTTTTTCAAGATCACTTACTACCATTCACAATCCTTTTTGTTTTATGGTTTGGATCTTTCTTTATTTTTGGTTTGTATGAAAAACAATTTATAATTCAAAAGAAAAAAATAATTCCAGTTATCTTGCAAGCGCAGATAGTTAATTCTATTGTTGCTGTTTTATTTTTTTATTTTACACCGCTTACTCAAATTACACCCAAGACAAATCTTTTTATTTATCTTTTTGTTTCTATTGTTTTGTTGGCTGTTTGGAGATTACTTGTAATGTCTTATGTGCCCAAAAAACAAAATCAAATTTGTATTGTTTCAAGAGGTGAAGATGCTAAATTTTTGAAAAAAGATTTACAGAATAGTAACTCTGGTTTTAATGTCTCATATTTTTTAGATCTCGATGATTCAAACATTGATATCAGTGGTCTTGTAGAGCATATCTATATGAATCAAATTAAGTATGTTTTTTTGGATAGTAAAGATGATGCAATAAACCCTTATCTACCAACGTTTTATAATCTAATGTTTTCTGGAGTTCAATTTTTTGAAGTTGATGATATGTACGAATCACTCTATGGAAAAGTATCATTACAACTAGTGAAGTATAGTTGGTTTTTGGAAAATGTCCGTTCAAAACCTCATATTTTATACGACACTTCAAAAAGAATTATGGATATTTGTATTTCTTTTGTTTTAGGAATTTTCTCTTTATTTGTATATCCATTTGTATATTTTGCTCTTAAAATAGAAGATGGGAAAGAATTATTTTCAATACAAGAACGCGTAGGAAAAAATAATAAATTAATTAAAATGTTAAAGTTTAGAACAATGACTTTTGCGAATGATGGTGGGAAATGGCAAACAGAAGGGAAACAAAACAAAGTCACAAAAGTAGGAGCATTTTTGAGAAAAACTCGAATCGATGAGTTCCCACAAGTTTGGAATGTTTTAAAAGGAGATATCTCATTGATAGGTCCACGACCTGAATTCATGGATGCAGTAAATCGATATTCACAACAGATTCCTTTTTATAATGTGCGACATTTAATTAAACCGGGTTTGTCTGGTTGGGCACAAATTTATCAAGAGGATCATCCTCATCATGGGATTGGAATGGAATTAACTAAAGAAAAATTATCTTACGATCTTTATTACGTTAAAAACAGATCAATAATACTGGATTTGGTTATTGGATTAAAAACAATAAAAACACTGCTTTTGAATAAGGGGAAGTAGGTGACATTGAGTTTAATAATGTTATAATCCCACCTATGACAAAATATAGGATTTTTGCAGTAATAATTCTGCTTATCGGATTGACTTTGGGTTATTTTGTATATTCTACAGAAATCGCACAACAATCTTCTTACAAATTTAAATACGGTTTGGATTTAAACGGGGGGACTCACTTAGTTTATCGTGCAGATACTTCTGCAATTACTTCTGTTCAAGATATATCAAAATCAATGGATGTATTGAGACAAACTATTGAAAAAAGAGTTAATAAATTTGGTGTTTCGGAACCAATTGTTCAAACTGAAACGGGAAGTAGTTTTTCTGATCAAAAAGATAAGTACAGACTTACTATAGATCTTCCAGGTGAAGAAAATATTCAAAAAGCTATAGAATCAATAGGACAAACACCTCTTCTTGAGTTTAAATTATTAAAAACAGATCTTGACGAAGCGAAACTTCAAGAAGAAATTACGAAAGCTAGTTCTTCACCAGAATTGGTATCTAAGATAATTGCTTCGGCATATCAGGCACCATCTATTACTGGAGGTAATCTTAAGAGAGCAACATTAGTTTTTGATCCAACAACAAGAAAGCCTTTGGTTTCTATTGAATTTAATGCTGAAGGAGACAAAATTTTTGAAAAAGTTACAGGGGACAATGTAGGTAAAGAGTTGGCCATTTTCCTTGATGGGAATATTATTTCAAATCCTGTAATTCAACAAAAAATATCTGGTGGGAAGGCGCAAATAAATGGAGATTTTACTGCTGAAGAAGCAAGGGATCTTGTAAATAATCTTAACTTTGGAGCTTTGCCTTTACCTATTGAATTAATGAATACACAAATTGTTGGTTCAACTCTTGGACAACATACTCTTGATGTTAGTGCTAAAGCATTATTGGTTTCTATAATTGCGATAATTATATTCATGATTCTATTTTATAGATTGCCAGGGGTTGTTGCTTCTATTTCATTAGTCTTATACACATTAATTATGTTCTCTCTATTTAAATCTATACCCGTTGTTTTGACATCAGCTGGTATTGCCGGATTTATACTTTCTCTTGGTATGGCTGTTGATGCCAATGTTCTTATATTCGAACGTATAAAAGAAGAATTAGAAAGGGGACATGCTTTAAGAAATGCTATTGAACATGGATTTTCTCGAGCATGGACATCTATTAGGGATGGTAATATAACAAGTATTATCGCAGCAGTTATATTGTATTGGTTCTCCGATGTTTCTTTGATCAAAGGATTTGCACTCGTATTTGGATTAGGTGTAATTATATCTATGTTTAGCGCCGTGTTCATTTCAAGAACATTGCTTCTGGCTATTTCACAAAAAGATTTAGGAAAATTTGGAAGGTTTTTGTATGCAAAAGGACTAAATCTTACTGTTAAACCATTAAACGATACAACTGTAATTTCTAACAAAAAATAATATGATCATTCTAAAATTCAAAAAAATATTTCTAGGGATTTCTTTAATTCTTGTTGTTGCATCTCTGATTCTTATTGCAGTATTAAAACTTAAAATTGGGATAGAGTTTACCGGTGGTTCAATTATTGACTTTACTACAACGGAACAGATTGATGAGTCTGGTTTGGTAGAAAGATTAGAAAAAAATCTTGGAGAGAATTTTATTCTTAGAAGTACTGATAATGGATATAGTTTAAGAACAAAAGATCCTAATGGGGGCACAAGTCATAATATCCATGTTCTTAATTCAATTTCAAATAATAATTTAAAAAGTATTAGCGTTCAAAAATATGACACAATTGGTCCAACTCTTGGAAATGAATTGAAAAGTAAGGCTATCGTGTCTCTAATACTAACAATATTAGCAATCGCTTTGTTTATTGCATATGCCTTTAGACATGTTTCAAAGCCTGTTTCTTCTTGGAAATATGGGCTTATAACTATGGTTGCTTTGATTCATGATATCGTTATTACAATCGGTGCTTTTGCCCTTCTTGGACACTATGCTGGTATAGAAGTAGATTCACTGTTCTTGACTGCTTTGTTGGTTATTCTTGGATATTCTATTAACGACACAATAGTTGTATTTGATAGAATTAGAGAAAATCTTTCTCATGCAACAGATACAGAAAAAGAAAGAGATTTCGATAAGATTGTTGGTAAAAGTTTATCTGAAACTTTTGTTCGATCAATCAACTCTTCATTTACAGTATTGCTTTCGATTGCAATTATTTGGTATTTCACAACTGGTAGTGTACAGAACTTTGCTTTAGCTTTGTTTATAGGTATTTTCTCCGGGACATATTCATCTATTTTTGTAGCTGCGTCACTTTTGACTTATTCAAAATCAAAAGCGGTGAAAAGATAGGTTTTTGTTTTAAAAGCGGGCGGCCCTTCGGGCCGCCCGCTTTTCATATATAAAAAACCACGAGCACTTCCTGCTCGTGGTAAATA
>CAYOAC010000038.1:4697-6044 GCA_964401885.1 uncultured Candidatus Saccharibacteria bacterium | reverse complement strand
TTACGATAATTGCGTCAACTTCATTTCGAAGAGCAAGTAAAGCTTCATTGGCAATTCTTGATCGGTGTTGTCCTTCAAAGAAAAAAGGTTTTGTAACTACGGCAACTGTAAGTGCTCCTGATTCTCTGGAGATTTGTGCGACAACAGGACTTGCTCCTGAACCTGTTCCTCCTCCAAGACCACAAGAAATGAAAACCATGTCAGAACCTTTTATCGCTTCTTGAACTTCTTCTTTTGTTTCTTCGATAGCTTTTCTTCCTAGATCAGGACTCATTCCAGTTCCGAGACCTTTTGTTAAGTTTTTTCCAATATGAATTCTTTTTTTGGCTAGTGAATTATGAAGATCTTGCGCATCTGTATTTACGGCAATAAAATCAATCCCTTTAACTTTTTGATTGACCATGTGATTAACTGCGTTTCCGCCGGAACCACCAACTCCAATAACTTTAATTCTTGCGAAGCTTTCTACTTCTGGTTTAACTTGTGGCATGTTTGTATCTATTTAACCCCTTAAAATAGTAATAAAATTAGCATAACAGAAATATGGAATATATCAATTAAAAATAAGGGTATTATGGTAGGAAACGTTTGATATTGCGTATTATGGTCTTAAATAAGGTTTTAAATAGCTCTGGTACTCGGTGTACATTTATTGTGTGGTCATCTTCTGCAAAAGAACCATAAATACATAATCCATAAGATACTGCCCATGTAGCATCTTTAATTTTTATATTGCTTTCACAATTTTTATCGTCTGGTGCACAATTAAACTTTGCTATTTTTGATGGAAGTTTTAAATAAGCTCTCGCAACATCTTCAACCGTCGCAATTCTAGATCCTCCTCCGGTGATAATAATTCCTGCTGGTAACATATTATTTTTTCCGATTCTTTTTAGGTGAGCTTCTACTAGATCTAACATATCTGTAAGTCTTGAAGAAACAATGTCGTCCAATTTCTTTTTTGGAAATCCGTGATTTTCTCCTTTGTCATGATCTTTTTTAATTAGTTCTGCATCTTCAAGAGAAACTTGCAATCCAAGTGCAATATCATTGGTTATGTCATTTCCTCCAATTTGAAATACTTCTAATGAAACGGGTTTATCGTCAGAATAAACAATTATAGAAAGAGTCTCCGAGCCTATATTTACAAGTAGACAACCTGCAATTCTTTCTGCTTTTGTAAGTGAAACAAAACTAGCGGCAAGAGGAGATGCAACAACGTCTATTATTTCGTAGCCAGCATCTTCAACAACTTCAATAAGACCTTGAATATGTGGTTCCAAAAGGGTTATAAAAAGAATTTTAGCTTCAAGCCTTACACCCTTTAATCCAACTGGGTGACCTGGT
>CAYOAC010000038.1:0-4687 GCA_964401885.1 uncultured Candidatus Saccharibacteria bacterium | reverse complement strand
TCTATAAAAAAATCAACAGGTGATTCATGAAGAATTCTTCTGTTTTGAATGTATTGTAATGGTAATTGATCTCGTGCTTGCAAAACAGCTGCCTCAAGATCTGTTTGAGTTATTTCTGAATCGGCCCTCGTAATCATTATTGCTCCTGTAGAAATAAAACTTGAAAGACCAATTCCTCCTGCTCCCAAAAAAAGTTTTTTAATTTTTACGTTTTTTAACTGGGGGTTATTTCCGATTATTTTTTCAGCAGATTTTATTGATCTTCTAATGCTTTTCACCGCGTCTTGGTGATTAGTAATATAGCCGTGTCTTAAACCGAAAGCTGGGGTATCACTATATGCAATTACTTCAGGTGAGTGACCTGTTTCTGATGTTCGACAAACAACCGTTCTTATCGTGCTTGTTCCAATATCTAAACCTACAATTACGTTAGAAGACATACTTCTCTATATTGTATTTCTTTTTTTGAAAAAGTGAAAGTGGAAAACAATAAAAAGTGTGAAATCAAAATTAGAAGTCGATTTCAATATTAAAAAATTTCTTCATAATAAAAGATTCTTTTGCAGACATTTCTTCTCCATGATCAAAACCTTTTAGGTGAAGCATTGAGTGTATGAGTAAATAATATAAGTATTGATCTGTATTTAAATTATATTTTGAGGATTCAATTTTTGCTGATTTTGGATTAAGAAATATTTCTCCCATAGTTTCGTCAATTGGAAAAGATAGGACATTTGGTATGTAGTCTTTGTTTCTATATTCTTTATTTAAAGATAGAGCTTTCTTTTCTCCAATTACAACAATAGATACATCGTATGATGTATCTAAAATGTTGTCGGCTATCTTTTGCAAAAGAGGTTCGGAAAGGGAAAGTTTTTGTTTTGTTGTATTAGAAAAATCTAACATTTGGATTATCTACCTCTTCGAGTAACAGCGGAGATTTTACCTAGTTTAATTTGTTCTTCTCGAACTTCTTTGTTTTTAATAGATTTAAGTCTTTTTACTTTTTTAACATATGCAGAAGCGTTTCTGTCTGCATATCTAAGACCTTTAACACGTGGAATGATTCCAGATTCTTGTACTCTTCTTGTAAATTTTTTGATGAGATTGACATTATTGTCTTTTCCTCCTTTTTTTATTTCTACGTTTGTTGCCATAATGTGCCTAAAGATACCATATAAATAATAAAAGTGCAATTACTTCTTTTTCTTATTAGGGGAAACTTTTTTGTCCTTCTTTTCATTTTTCTTTAGGTCTCTCAAATAATCAACAAGGGAAGACAAAGGTATTGTTTTTTGAGAGTTAGTTTCTAAATGTCTTACACAGATACTGTTTTCAAGTGCTTCTTTTTGCCCCAATAATAATATGTACTTAGCTCCTTTTTTTTGAGCAAATTGTGTTTGAGTTGACATCTTGTCTCTACCGATTGATTGATGAACGGGAATTCCTGCTTTTCTAAGAGTCTCTACAACTTCAAGACTTTTTAATTTTGCTCCATATCCCAGTTGAATAAAATATATTTCGCAATCATCAAAATTGGGTATTTTTGAATGTGGAACTTGTTTGAATTTTGGAATTTTTATTGAAACTGAAACTGCAGGTATACCTTTTCTTACAATCGCTCTTTTAGATAAATCATCGTATCTTGAACCTGTTGCTAATATTTTTCCTGTTTTTTCATCAATAATTGTAAATACAGTATGTGAAGAATAATGAGGATCTCCAAGAACAAATTTATTTATTTCAAAAGGAATCTTTTGTGATTCAAGATATTCAATTACTTCTTTGAAATGATTTCTGTGTTCTTCATTTAAAAATTCTATTGGAGTAGGGACTTCTTTTAGTAGATGTTGAACACCTTTAAGATTACATGTTACCAATGTGTGTCCTCCAAACTTTAATAATTCTTTACAATCTGTATTAAGATCAGCTAGTTTTCCTCTAAAATAGTTTGTAACTTGCTTGTTGTATGTTGGTAAAGTCTCTTTATCTCCAATATGATTTATTTCAACAGAAAGATTTTTGAAACCTTCTTCTTTTAATATTGTATAAGCAGCTTTTATCAAGATAGCTTCAGCAATACTTTTTGGAGTACCTATTATGTGTAGAGAAACTGATTCTCCAATTTTCTTTTTTGATTTTATGTGAGGATTTTTTATTTCACCTTTTGTGTAATACAAAATAGGCATTTGTCTTCGCTTTTCCTCGTCACTATGAGAGTGTCTCAATAGGGCTACAGCCTCTTCTATTTTAGGTAAATGAGCATGTTCAAAATTCTTATAGTTTTTGAGCTTTTGAGCTTTGTCATGGTCTTCTTTTTCCACGTGATGTAAGTCGAGTCCTTCGAATCCATAATATTGAGAGATAACAAACGCGTTATCTATTTTTGCTGTCTTTTTTGATGTCATGTGACTCAAATTTAATAACTTCCTGGCAAAAAGTCAACTTTTGAGGGTGGGAAGAGGCGAATAAAGGCTTTTCCAACTATGAAAGACTTTTTTAAAGGTCCCCAACTCCTAGAATCTAGACTTGCCATACGATTGTCTCCCATAACAAAATATTCATCACTAGCGAGTGTTGTTTCTACAAAACTCTCTTTGGGAAACTCAACATAAGGCTCTTGTAGGGCAAAAAATTCTGTATCACCAGGTTTTTTTATTTCAACTTTTGTTCCCGAAATTTTGACTGTCTCTCCAGGGAGTCCAATAACTCTTTTTATAAAAAATCTTGATGGAATAAGTGGGTATCTGAATATAATAACTTCGCCTCGATTTGGGTCACCTAATTCATATGATAATTGATCAACAATTAGATATTCATTGGTATGAAAAGTGGGTTCCATTGATGCTCCATTCACAACAAAAGGTTGTGCGATAAAAGTTCTAACTAAAAATACCATTAAAAGAGATGTTCCAATTAGAACGGAATATTCTTTTATTGTTTGAAATATTTTTTCCTTCATGTCTTATTATCATACTTTATTTTTGTGGTATAGTCTAACTATATGAAAATACTTGTAGGACTTGGAAATATTGGAGAAAAATATATTGGAACAAGACACAATGTTGGAAGAGATTTTTTGATTTGGTTTGCAAAAAAGAATAATTTTCCGGATTTTAAGAAAGAGTCTTTCTTAAATGCGCTTGTAACACAAGGGGAAATTGGTAGTAAAATTTATATATTTATTTTGCCTGAAACATATATGAATCTATCTGGTATTACTGTTAAAAATATTTTTAATAAATGGAGTGAAATTAAAAAAGAAGATGTAATTATTATTCACGATGATATAGATATCAATTTTGGAGAAATAAAAATTTCAAAAGATTCAGGTCATGGAGGTCATAATGGTATCAAATCTATTCAACAAGAAACAAAAGAAAATTTTTCTCGAATTAGAATTGGTATTTGTCCAAAAACATTTCTTGGAAGTTTCAAAAAGCCACACAAAGATGATGTTGCTGATTTTGTTTTGAAAAAATTTGGAATGATGGAGAGAGGAGATGTTGAAAGTGTTTATAAGAAGATTGAAGTTGTACTCTGAATAAATTTATAAAAGTTATGCACTTTTTTTCTTGACTTTTTTTTGGGGGTCAATATACTTAATTTAAGTGTTCTTGCTGACGTGACACACATTAACACTTCAACGACCGCCTACGGGCAAAAGAAGCCTAACTTACGAAACGAAAATGGCAAGAGACTAAACTGCTGAATCAAGTTCTTGATTAGCCTAATTAGACTCACTGGACCGACATTCCCTGAATGTTGGTCCTTTTTCATTTGTATTTCAATAATCTATATAGTAAAGTATTTTTTAGGAGGTAAATTATGGAAATTAATGAATATCCAAAAGAGTTGGGAGATAGGTTGTCTAGAATTTTCAAAAGAACTGGCAAACTAGAAAAACGGGCCGAAGAGCTAAAATTCAAAGCTTTACAATTTTATTGCAAAGGTGATAGGGATGGAATGGCAAAAATTGTAGCCGTAAGACTTCGCGTTTTAGTCGCTGCTTCAAAAGGTCGGGAAATTCTCTTAGAAAACAGATATCCGTTTCCTAATCAAGGGATCTGAATTCTTATGATGACACACCGTGAGGTGTGTTTTTTAATATAAAATAAAAGCGGGGTGGCCGAAGGCCACCCCGCTTTTATCTAGATTTAGATTATTCTCCAGTCTTTGCAGAAAGAGTCATTCTCTGTTCTTTTGGTTCAAATAATGTGATTTTGAAATCATATGCTTTACCAAGTTGTAGAGTTTCTCTTAGTTTTTCTTCATTTTCAAATTCTGAAATATGAATAAGTCCAGCAACACCTTCTTCAATAGATGCGAGCGCTCCGTGTTTGTTGAATTTAATAACAATACCTTTAACTACATCACCTTTCTTGAATTTATTTGCCGCTGTTGTCCATGGGTTTTCTTTCAATTGTTTTATTGATAGAGAAACTTTTCCATTTTTAATATCAATAACTTTTACTTGTACTTTATCTCCAACTGAGAATAGTTTCTTTGGATCTTCAACAAGTGACCAATCAAGTTCTGAAATATGAACAAGCCCTTCTAAGTTGTCTTCGATTTTTACGAATACACCGAATTCTACAACACCTGTAATTGTTCCCGCTAGAACATCTCCAAGTCCGTATTTTTCAGCTTTTTTAACTTCAGCTTCTTCTCCGCCTGTGTGTTTTTC
>CAYOAC010000037.1:0-6255 GCA_964401885.1 uncultured Candidatus Saccharibacteria bacterium | reverse complement strand
TTATTTTTAATTAAAATTGACTCATCTTAGCTTTTTTTACCTCTAGGGTTTTTAAAACAAAACAAAAGCGGCGCCCTTCGGGCGCCGCTTTTGTTTTTATAACTTTTCTATTTCCTTTAAATCATGATCAGGAATGTATAGGATCAATAAACCTATAACTAAACCTAATAGTCCCGTCCACGCGTCATATGCTCCAAAAAACCACACATCAATACCGTCTAGCACATACCAAACTCCTCGCCAAACCATTACTAATGCAATAACGATTATTATGTTTTTTGCAAAATATTGAATTACATTTCTTTTTTTAATCATGTAAAATATTGTAACATATTTTATGTCTTATAAATTCCTTGACACGTTTGTTATAATGTAAATATGGAATTATATATAACAACAGGTCTTATAATGTTAGCCTCTCTTTCGGGGCTAGTATTTTTAATTAAAAACTTTGGTAATTGGATACAAGATAACGCAAAATTTGTAATAGCATTTTCTTCTGGAATTTTTGCTGCCGTGACTTATGATTTATTGCTTGAATCTTTTGAGTATAGTAATGAAAAATGGATTGCTATATTGTCGGTTTTGGTTGGATTTTTCATTTTTCAAATTGTAGAAAAGATATTCCCAGAGATTCATCATCACGAAAAGGATGATTCTTATTGTGTTCATTCAAAAAGAAAGGTAATTTGGGGTGACGCTTTCCACAATATAGGAGACGGTATCCTATTAGTTTTGGCTTTTGCTGTTGATATTAAGGTCGGGCTTGTTGCAGCTCTTGGTATTTTTATTCACGAATTTGCACAAGAAATTAGTGAATTTTCAATTTTAAAATTATCTGGTCTCTCAACAAAAAAAGCTTTAATGATTAATTTTTTAGTTTCAACAACTATTATTATAGGCGTTGTTTTTGGAACATATTTAATCAAAATAGGATCTATTATAGGAATATTATTTGGTCTTGCTGCTGGTTCATTTTTACACCTGGTATTTTCAGATCTTATTCCACATTCAATTGAGAATTCAAAAAAAGATAAAAAATATTTTATTTATATTTTTCTAATAGTTGCTGGAATTTTTACAATTCTTGCCATAAATCAAATTGGAGGTGGGCACAATTAATAAAAAACACCCACTACGAACAAGATCGTAATGGGTGGCCACAAAAAGTTTTGAAGGGAAGCACCTTTGCTCGATAGTTGACTTAACAACATATTTTCTAGACTTTCTGTGGCACAGAGTACTCCAATAACAATAATAACACAAATGGTTATTTAATCAAATTAAAATTTATTACAGATGACATAATAACTATTTTCTGTTATTTTAAACTAGTGCCGACGTGGCTCAGTGGTAGAGCACTCCATTGGTAATGGGGAGGTCATGGGTCCGATTCCCATCGTCGGCTCTAATGTTAATTATGAATAAACAAGAAATACAAGACAAAATAAATAATTTGGAATCTGAAATGTTACTTCCTGATTTTTGGAATAATCCAAAAGAAGCACAACTTAAATATAAAGAATTAGAAGAATTAAAAGTTCTTCTAGAGGGTGGAAGCAAATATGATAATGGAAATGCGATTCTAAATATTTTTGCTGGAGTTGGTGGAGACGATGCTGAAGATTGGGTTTCAATGCTTTTTGAAATGTATTTTAAATTTGTTCAAAAAAAAGGTTGGTCCATTCAAATTCTTGATGAAAATCAAAATCCAAATGGCGGTTACAGATCCATTACTTGTGAAATAGTTGGTAAGGGCGCATATAAGACTTTATTGCTAGAATCGGGTGTGCATCGACTTGTTAGAATATCTCCATTTAATGCAAATGGAAAAAGACAGACATCTTTTGCTATGGTTGAAATAATGCCCGTGATAAAAAATGAAGATTATGTTGTGCCTGAATCTGAATTAGAAATAGAGTTCACAAAAGCTGGTGGTCCTGGAGGTCAAAATGTAAACAAGAGAGAAACAGCAGTTAGAATTACTCACAGAGAATCTGGAATTTCTGTATGTGCTTCAGTAGAGAGAACCCAACATGCCAATAAGGTTAAAGCATTAGAAATTATTCAAGGAAAGCTTTTTCAATTAAAAAAAGAACAAGAACAAAAGAAATCAGATGGATTTGCAATTTCAAAAGTGCAAGAAATTTCGTGGGGTAATCAAATTCGTTCTTATACTCTTAATCCATATAAATTAATTAAGGACCACAGAAGTAATTTTGAAACTAGTCAAGTAGATAAAGTGTTGGCAGGTGACATTGACGATTTGGTACAAAGTGTGCAACAATTAGACTAAGTTAGATATGATTTATTTTGATAATGTTACAAAAATATATGATGATGAAACAATTGCATTGTCTGATATTAATTTAAAGATTTCGCCACACGAATTTGTTTCTATCGTCGGTCATTCTGGTGCAGGTAAATCGACACTACTTAAGCTTATGTTGGCTGAAGAGCTTCCTACAAAGGGAAGTGTCTTTTTTGAATCGGAAGATATCCATATGCTCAAACCCAATGAGATTACAAAGCTTAGACAAAAAATAGGATCTATTTTTCAAGATTTTAGATTAATTCCCAATAAGACAGTTTATGAAAATATTGCTTTTGCAATGGAAGTGGCTGGTCAAACAGATGAAGAAATAGCACAAGATGTGCCGTATGTTCTGCAACTTGTTGATCTTGAAAAGAAGGCATTTAATTTTCCAACACAATTATCTGGAGGAGAAAAACAACGAGTTGCTATTGCAAGAGCTTTGGTAAATCAACCAGATGTTTTGATTGCCGATGAGCCGACTGGTAATCTTGATCCTTCTAATACTTATGAAATAGTTCAAATTCTTAGAAAAATAAATGACTTGGGAACAACTATTGTTCTAACTACACACAATAAAGGGATTATTGATGAGTTACAAAAAAGAGTTATCACATTACAAAATGGAAAGATTGTTAATGATGATCCAACTGGTAGAGATTCGTTTTAATTAATATAATTTATATTTCATGTTTTCTTTAAATACAAAAAGAATATTAAAAGCTGGGGGTCAAAATTTTACTCGTAATACTTTTGTTTCATTATCTGCTGTTTTGATAATGACGATTACTCTTATTGTTTTTTCAACAATGTTATTTATGAGTGCTTTGCTCAATCAATCTCTTGTAGAAATCAAAAAGAAAGTAGACGTAAATGTTTATTTTTTACCATCTATTGATGAAATAAGTATTGATAAGGTTAAACAAGAATTAGAAAAACTTCCTGATGTGCAATCTATTGAGTATGTTTCAAAAGAACAAGCTTTGGAGAACTTTAAATATCGACATAGAAATGAACCAGATATATTGGAGGCATTATTTGAATTAGAAGGTAATCCTCTAGGTGCAATATTAAATATTAAAGCAAAAGAAGCCGATAAGTTTCAAGGAATTGCAACATATTTAGAAACTAATTATCCGCAAGGACAACCGGACTCTTTGATTGAAGATGTAAATTTTAATGCAAATAAAAACATAATAGAAAAATTAACTGACTTTATAAAAGCTGGTCAAAAATTGGGGGGTGTTATAACAATATTATTTATATTCCTATCTATTATTATTACATTTAATACAATCAGATTGGCAATGTATATCTCTAGAGATGAAATAAAAGTTATGAGACTAGTTGGCGCAAGTTCTAGCTATATATCAGGACCATTTATTGTGACAGGAATATTGTATGGAATCGTTTCATCATTATTAACTCTTATAATTTTGTATCCTGCTACTATGTGGATGGGGCCAATAACGGCGAGATTTTTTAATGGGATAAATGTTCTGCAATACTATATGTCTCACTTTATGCAATTCTTTTTGATTATATTTTTCTCATCAATATTTATCGGTGCGATATCAAGCTTTATTGCGGTTAAAAGATATTTGAAAGAGGCTAGAAAAAGAGGTTAAATTAATGGGTCTAGATTAAATTAAAAAACCGCGCAACGCGCGGTTTTTTAATTTACTTTTTCTTTATTGGGACTCCTTTATCATCCAAATCCTTGAAAGCTGTTCTCATGTGCTGTATCGCCTCAACAATACTTTTGGCAAGTTCTGGTATCTTTTTTGCTCCAAATAGAAGGACAGCAACTACTGCTATGATTATTATTTCTTTTGTTCCTAGACCAAACATATTTTTATTTATTTAAATTATTAATTACTTACTTAATAATAAACCTTGTGATAATAGAAGTAAAGACTCTTTATTTAAAGGTATTTTTTAATAAGCGTATCGCTTCAACAATACTTTTTGCAAGTTGAGGTATTTTTTTAACTCCAAATAGTATGATTAATACTACTGCTATGATTATTATTTCTTTTGTTCCTAGACCAAACATATTTTTATTTTTTAAGGTTTATAAGTATTGTTAATTCGTAAAGAAAATACAATGGCAATGCCATTGCTATTAATGATAATCCGTCAGTTGGAGGAAGTAAAGAAACAAGAATACAAAGAAGTAAAATAACGAGTCTTCTTTTTGATTTTAGAAAAGATACAGAAACAATGTCCATTCTTATTAAAAGTGTAATAACTATTGGAATTTGAAATACTAATCCCAGAAGAGCTGAAGTTATCGCCATTTGAGATAAGAATAAGGATATGTCCCAGATATTCTGTATTCCAAGACTTTCATTTACTGTAGCTAATAAAGAAAAAGAATAAAATAGAATAAAGAATCCATATGAGAAACCAATTATAAATAACAAAAATGAAATAGGAATACTAAGTAAAAGTTTTTTTAATTCTTTTCTTGTTAATGCTGAATACGCAAAAACAAAAAAATGATACATAAATAATGGAAGAGCAATCATTATCGCACAAAAGAGACCTATATCTATTGCTATATTTGCAAATTGAAAAGGAGATGTTGTTGCTAGAACTACATTGTTAAAATGGAAATAGTGAATTAATTTTTTTAAAATAAATCCTGATGAAAAAAAACCTATAAAGAATGTAGCAATAATTATTATTGTAGAAGAATAAAATCTCCTCTGTAAATCTTCAAGATAGGGAAGATATTTTTGTATATTTGTTTTTAAATCTTCCATTGCAAATTAATTATTCTGACATGATGAAGATATTTCCACCTCCTCCTCCTGGGACAATAACTGGAATTTCGGAACATAACAGAGCCCCATTTTCCCCAGTTACCACATCTTCAGGAAAATAGCTTGCATTTCCAACTGGTAGTTCGATAATAAAATCTTGCTTGTCTCCTGATTGTGCCAAAATATCATTAATTGCCATATTTTAAATATTATTTAGCCAAAGTTGAAGTTGCTGTATCTGTTGGTAATAATTCTTCTGGTGGAGTAACGGTTGGCACATCAATTATAGGTGTAGTTGTAGAAGTGTCTGAAACAGGAATATCTATTGATGGTGTTGTGGTTGAAATATCTGGGATGGTAGGAATATCAATTATAGGTGTAGTTGTAGAAGTGTCTGAAACAGGAATATCTATTGAAGGTGTTGTGGTTGAAGTATTGTCTGGATTGTCAATAATGATTTCTTCCGTATCTGGATTTGTTTCATCTATTAGTGTTTCAGTAATATCTGGGGAACTAGTTTCTTGGGGTACGATTTTATCAATAATTTTATCGACCGCGACTTGCTTACTGTCTTTTCCTAATAGACTATTAGGATCCATTTCAAGTACTTGTTTTAAAAGTTCTTTTTCATCAGAGATAGAATAGACAATTCCTCCATATGCAATATATTTTGCTTCGTATCGACATGCTGGTTCTTCTGGAGAAAAAACCGGAGAACAAATAACAGATGTTCCATCGTCATAATAACCAGTAGAATCGTACACAACCATTCCTGGATTATCGAAAAGCGTTTGTCCTTTTTTTAAATATATCATAATGTTTTAATAAAAATTTAATAAATTATTTATTGCGTTAATACTACTCGTACCTTTATATTATCACCCAATGAAGGTGGAGTATAGGAAATATATGTTGTTTCATTAGTTTTATCTGAAGTGTTATAGGTTCCCCAAGTGCTTCCTCCATCAGTTAATTTGTTCCAAGTACCTTTTGCGTTTTCAGTATAATCATTCATTAACAAATCTCCTGTAAGTGCATTATAAATCCGAACTCGCAGTGTTGGGACAGTTCCTCCAAAAGCAGTTGCAAAACGCCAGGCAAATCTCTTGTCTGTTGCGTTTGATTTTGCGACAGAAGGTTGATAATGAGAATCTGTTACTGTTGCCGTATCAT
>CAYOAC010000036.1:0-6820 GCA_964401885.1 uncultured Candidatus Saccharibacteria bacterium | reverse complement strand
GAGAATCGATCTAGAAGCAGAAAAAGTGGAAAGTCGAGGATTATAGGTAGTGGCAATCCAATAATTGATGAAAAATCCGTTTTACTACAAGTTAAAAATACTAATTCAGGTGTAAGTATCGAACAAGCTCAAGAAGCATTACATGAAATAAAAAAGACTTTAAACAGGAACTTGCATAATGGTCTTATTGGAGATGATGTTAGGTTGTTGCAGTATTTTTTGATTTCAAAAAATACAGGACCTTCAGCGAATTCTCTTTCTCAAATTGGTGTAACCGGATATTTTGGAAATATTACGCATGATGCTGTTGTTGAATTTCAAAAAGCAAATGGCGTCAATCCTTCGGTTGGTTTTGTTGGATTAATAACAAGATCTTTTATTTCAGATCTTTTGAAAATTAAATTAGATGAAATAAATATAAGGATTGGCTCAAGTGGAGATGAAGTAAAACAAATTCAAAAATTATTGATTTCAAAAAATACAGGACCTTCAGCAACCGTTCTTTCTCAAGTGGGTGCTACTGGTTATTTTGGTATTTTTACACGTGATGCTGTTATTGAGTTTCAAAAAACGAATAATATAGAAGACGAAGATGGATATATTGGTCCAAAAACAAAACAACTATTGAAATAAAAAAAGCATTAACTCGTTAATACAAGTAATGCTTTAAAATCAAACAAAGGAAATTATTTGCTAGCAAATAGTCGCGGGGCTTCTGCTTTTTTCATCGAATCCGCAACGAGAGATTCGATTGCTGAAGTAACTTTACGGCGTTCTCTCGGTTTCGTTTCTTTCAGACCCTTAACATGAGCAGGGTGTAAGCTTATCCCTTGTTTTTCTAGTGTTCTAACAAATCGGCTATCTGGTCCAAGACCGCGTCTGAATTTTGTTCTCATTTTTGTTCTGTGTTGGGGGTTCTGATACCATTCTTGCATTTCTATATAAAAAGTGCAATATAATTCACATATGAAAAAAATTAAAGAATTGATAGGTCAAATTACTAGAAAGGGTTGGATTATTATAACTGTCCTTGTTTTACTTATTGTTGTTTCTGTTCTTTTAATTACTTTTAAAGATAAAAACTCTAAAATATGGCCTTTGTCATTATTTAAATCAACTGATCAAGAAGAAAAAGTAAATATTCAAGATGAAGATTTTTTTAAAAAAGCAACTGATCAAATATTTACAAAAGAAAATGTTTTAAATGGTGAATATAAAAATGATATAAAAAATGCAACACTATATGTTAATAGTACCGAAGAAGTTCAAGTTGCTGTCGTAAAGAATGAAAATAAAAATCATAACAAACCATCAGATTTTAATTGTGGAGATGTTACTTTTGTGACTCATAGAGTTGTAGGTCCTGCTGTTCTAACAAATTCTCTAAAGGCAATGTTTGAAGGCAAAATTCTTACAGATTTTACTCCGGGTAACATTATTCCTTCTTATCATCCTAATCTTACCCTCGAAAAAGTAATGATTGAAAATGGTGTTGCTCAAATTTATTTAAATGGAAACTTTGGTGGGGAACATAACGGATGGTGTGATGCTGATCTTGCCTTGGCACAAATTGGAGAAACTGCAAAAAAGTTCTCATCAGTTAAAGAAGTAAAAATCTATCAAGATAATAATCAAATTTACCCTTCCAAATAATATGTTATAATTTACACATTATTCAATAATATATAGAAATATGTCACTGTTATTAATCATTGGAATTATTTTGGTTGTTGTAATCATTGCTATAATCGCAATGTATAATAGATTAGTTGTTTTTAGAACACGAGTAAATGAAGCCGCTTCTGATATTGAAGTTCAATTTAAAAGAAGATATGATTTGATCCCAAACCTTATTGAAACAGTTAAGGGTTATGCAAACTTTGAACAATCTACTCTTCAAAAAGTTACAGAAGCTAGAACACAAGCTATGAACGCTGGTGGATTAAAAGACGAAGCTACTGCACAAGATACTCTATCTGGAACTCTAAAAAGTCTTTTTGCTGTTTCAGAAAGTTATCCTGATTTAAAAGCAAATCAAAATTTCTTGGAATTACAAAGAGAGCTTTCAGACACTGAAAACAAAATTCTTGCTGCAAGAAGATTCTACAACGCTAATGTTAGAGATTTTACTGTTGCAACACAAACTTTCCCAAGTAACATTCTTGCAGGTATGTTTGGATTTAAAGCTAATGAATTCTTCGTGTTACCAGAAGGACAACAAGCAGCACAAGAACCTGTTAAAGTTAATTTCTAATCTAATATTAATATGTCGAGTTTATACTCAACACAATCTTCAAATGTTTGGAAAACATGGATATTAATGACATCTTTTCTCGTATTTGTTATTTTTATCGGTTGGTTTTTGAGTGTATATTATGGATCTTCTAATATCTTATATATTTTCATAATCTTTAGTTTGATTATGAATTTTACGAGTTATTGGTTTAGTGACAAAATCGTTCTCAAAATGTCTGGTGCCGTAGAGGCTAGTCGTGAAGATTTTTTTAATCTTTATACAATAGTAGAAAATCTATCTATGACTTCGGGTCTTCCAATGCCCAAAGTTTATGTTATTTCTGAAGGTGCGCCGAATGCCTTTGCTACTGGTAGAGATCAAAACCATAGTGCGATTGCTGTTACTATGGGTCTTCTTCAAATTCTAAATAAAGCAGAACTAGAAGGTGTTATTGCTCACGAACTAGCACATATTCAAAATAGAGACATTCTTCTTCAATCAGTTGTTGTTGTTCTTGTCGGGCTAATTACTATCGTTTCTGATTTTTTTCTTCGATCAACTATGTTTGGACGGGGAGATAGAGATAAAGGTGGTGGATTTATGTTAATTATAGGAATTGTATTAATGGTTTTATCTCCGGTAGTTGCTTCTATTATTCAACTTGCCATTTCTCGAAAAAGAGAATTCCTTGCTGATGCAACAGGAGCTCTTATGACAAGATACCCAGAAGGTTTAGCTTCTGCATTGCAAAAAATTTCAGCATCAGATATTCCAATGCAAAAAGCCAATCATGCGACTGCACACTTATATATCTCAGATCCTTTTGATGATGTTGAAGAAAAAAAGAAAACAAGTTTCTTGCATAAATTATTTATGACACATCCTCCAGTAGAAGAAAGAGTCGAAGCTTTATTGGGTAAAAAATAAAAATGTTAAAAATTAAAAATTTAATAATTTCTCAAATAGTAATTACTTTATTTTTTATCATTGGATATACAACTGATTTTTTTGGTATAACGATAAATTATTTTTTACCGTGTACACCTATTGCTAGTAGTTCAATTTTTTTTAGTGCAATAACATGTTATTGGATATACGATATTTATTTGGTACTCGTAACAACGGTTTTATTTATAATTAATATGATTTTACTAATTATAAGTTTAATAAAAAATAAAAATGTTAAAAATTAAAAATTTAATAATTTCTCAAATAGTAATTACTTTATTTTTCAGCATCGAATTTGTTACCGGGTTTCTTGGTAGAACAATAAATTATTTTTTACCATGTATTCAAAATCCAAAAAATTCAGCATTTTGTTTTATAAAATATGACATTTATTTTTTACTTACTTTGATAACTTTATTTATCTTAAATGCAATTTTAATAATTATAATTTTAATAATAAATAAAAATGCAAAAAATAGAATTGGGTAGATATAAACATTTTAAAGTTAATGAATATGAAGTTATTGGCTTTGCAAAACATTCAGAAACTTTGGAAGATTTAATTGTATATAAAGCACTTTACGGAGAAGGGTAGATTTGGGTCAGACCAATAAATTTATTTCTCGATATTAAAACGTTGGAAGATGGAACACAAGTTCAAAGATTTACAAAAATAGGTTAAACTATACTTTGCACGGAGAGTTCGCATAGCGGCCGAGTGCGCCACCTTGGAAAGGTGGTATGGGGGAAACCTCATCAAGGGTTCGAATCCCTTACTCTCCGCACTTGATATTTAGTATCGGAAGACCCATAGGGTTGTTATTTACTTTGTTAATAAAAGGAGTAATGTTTGCATTATAGAAGGTCTACTGTTCCAATTTGGACACGGGATCTTGAATTAATATGGCAAGGTACAATATTTATAAAATTAAAGAAGGTTTAGTTGATTCCCTCAAATCCCACATCGTAGATGATAGACATTATATTTTGTCAGAGTCTTTCTCTTCTAACGGCTATTCAATTTCTGCTTATTTTTCTGAAGCGCCGATTACTGATATTTGGTGGTTAAAACAATATAAATTGTATTTTCCAGATCATTTAGATAAGGGTAATAAATCTCACTCTGCGATAATTATTGCGAAGAAGAATAATAGTGATTTTGGATATGTAATTCCTTTAGGTAAAACACATTTTTACATACAGGACTATGTCGATTTAAATTTTGGACTTGAGTTAGCTGAAAGGATAGCTGATAAAAATCAAACAAAAATGAAAAGTTTGAAAGCTTTTGGAGGTAGAACTAGTAAATCTTTAGTAAGTTATAATTCTGAAACAAATCTTATTTTTGGGAGTTCTGAATCTGCTGAGTATTTAAAATTAAAGGTTGTTGATAAAGAAAAATGGGGTAATTCATATATCCATTTTGGAACGAGTGTTCAGTTTAATAGTATTGATCTAGAACCAGATAAAATGGGGGATTTACTATCTGATATTGATGTAGCATTAAAAAGTAGTAGAAATTTTAAACTACCACTAATGAAAGAAGTGGATCCCATGACATCTTCTGTGTTATTCTCTACACTTGCTAAGAAAATAAGTGATTTAGACCCTGCTGTTAATTTTCTTGATTATGAACTTTATGGAGTAGATTTTGTATTTTCTCAACAAACACATGTTCGTCTAAAATTTAAGGATGTATATTCAGAAAATTTTTCTGATTTAAACCTAAGTAATATTGCTGAATTTGCAAGATTAAAAAATATCAATCTTGAAGAAGCTATTCCATTAATGCGTGTGCAAGTAATGTTGGGAGAAGAATCAAAATATACACTTCAGCTCACACGTATGATTGAGTATTATGATGATGCAAGTAGAACATTTTTATTTAGAGGTAAATGGTTCTTGTTCAATCAGAGTTTTATGGATATTTTACATACTGCACTAGATCAGATATCTGTATCAAAATTTCAAATGTCCTTCTCTGAAGCAGAATCTAAAGAGTGGGCAATTCTTTCAGAAAATACTGTTTGTTATCGAGAAAAATTTGTTATTGAAAAAATTAAAGAAGAATTAGGGTTTTTAGTTCTTGATCGTAACTTAGATTATCTAAACGTAGCAAATAAAAAGTATTCAATTGAAGTCGGTGATCTTTACGATTCATTAACTGAAAAAATTATTGTAGTTAAAATAGGGGAGCCACATGATTTTAGTTATGCTTTTGATCAAGCTTATGCAACGTTAAGTAATATTGAAGGGCATTGTTATGTAAGAAGTGACGGAACAAGTTATCCCGTTAAAGAAATGGAATTATTATTAATATTTAAAACACAAAGAGAGCTGTCTGACGCTAAAGATACAAAATCTCTTATTTTTGAATTAAAATTAAATGAACTTCAGAAAATATCGCAAGAAAAGAATGTGGAATTAAAAATCTCTTATTCTACAATTCTTTAATTTATAGGATATATATTATTTTTTTGGTTACTTCTATTTTTGTTTTAAAACATCCCATCAATTCTCTTTTTTCTTCATTTGTTCCGTCACTCAATATATACTTTGCATAAGTTTTTAAATCGATCGACTGATATTTTGATGCTTGATTGGTTATTCCGAGAACTCCTTTATTGAATTTGTTATATCTTTTTATTTCCTCTTCAAATTTAATTTGCAATCCAGTTTGATTTAGATCTATTTTATCCATTAATTTAATGAATTGTTCTGTAAGTTCTTCTTCTCTCAAATAGGGATTTTTACAATTTCTATCTTTTGATCTTCCACATCCATAGTAGATATATTTAACCACTGTTCCATTTTTGAGTTGTTTAAATTTTTCTTCTGCCGATATTCCAGAACTACATAATCCACATGTCATAAGTTTAGTGAATGCAAATTCTTTTGATTGTCTAACAATGTTATCTCTTTTGAGTTGCTCTTGTACTTTCGTAAATAAATCTTTATCTACAATAGGCTCATGTTTTCCTTGATACCAATTACCGCTATTTTTGGGATATTCAAATACACCATAATAAAAAGGATTTTGCAGTGTTCGATATATATTACTCAATGCCAGATTATGATTTCCAACAGATTTGAAATTTAATTCAAATTTAAGCCAATGATATATTTTTCTTCCAGACCATTTATCATTTGCCATTTTCTCAAACATTTTTTTAACAACATGAGCCCTTTCAGTGTCAATAATTACTTGGCATTTTTTATCAATATGTTTTTGATTCAAATATCCAACAGGTGCAATTCCTGGCCATAACCCCATCTCAACTCTTGTTCGTAGTCCTCGTTTTACATTAATACCTCTGTTGTCATTTTCTAACTTTGCCTGACCTCCCATAATCATCAACATGAATTTATCGTTTGGTGTGTTTGAAAATGTTTGACTGAATGTCCTAATATCTTGAAGTTTTCCTGCATCCATGAGATCAACAATTTTTCCAAGATCTCCTGCGTTTCTTGAAACTCTATCTGCTGCCCATGTGATAATCCCATTGTATTTACCGATCTTAAGTTCTTCTATGATCTCATTGAATACTGGTCTTTGACCTGTTTCCTTGGCTGAGTGACTTTCTCTTTTCATTGCCACAACCTCCAAACCATCACGTTCGGCAAGTTGAAGCATTT
>CAYOAC010000035.1:0-7142 GCA_964401885.1 uncultured Candidatus Saccharibacteria bacterium | reverse complement strand
TAAATGTTCATATTCTATTGAACATTGGTCATACACAAATGAAAAAGAAAATTATTCTAATTGAAGATTGTCCAAGTACAGGAGAATTGATAAAAGTTCTTCTAGAAGAAAAAGGCTTTGAAGTTGTTTGGCTCAAAACATTCGATACAGCACTTGAATATTTAAATGCTCTTGAAATTGATGACAGTTTAGTGGCTATAATTTTCGACTATGGGCTAGATAAGAATAGACTTTCAATCAATTCTATTCCCTTGGTGAACATACCTGAAGAGAAAGGATACACTGGTTTACTAATTGCGAACTCTTCAGAAAATTATTACAACGAGCTTCTTAAAAATGCAGGTTGTAATCATATTCGGCCACCAGGCTGGAACAAAATTGAGGTAGCTGAATATATTGCAAGACAAAATCTCGAATGAGAAATTCCTTCCAAGATCTAACAATCACGCACATGAAAATGATGCGTGATTTTATTATTTATTTGCCAAAAACTTCTATATATAGTATTAATTGTATTTAATGTCATATAAACTTTTAATCGTAGAGTCCCCTACAAAAGCAAAAACAATAGGCAAATATCTTTCAGATATAGGTAATTACAAAGTAGTCGCTTCTGTTGGGCATATTAGAGATTTACCAAAATCAAATAAAAAAGCCATCGATATAGAAGGTGGTTTTGTTCCTCATTATGAAATTTCAGCAGGAAAAGAAAAAGTTATCTCAGAAATAAAATCTCTTGTAAAAAATGCAGAAGAAGTATTGTTAGCGACTGACCCCGACCGAGAAGGTGAAGCAATCGCATGGCATCTCAAAGAAGTTTTAAAACTTAAAAACCCAAAGAGAGTCGTATACTACGAAGTTACCAAAGAAAAGATTGTTGAAGCAATTCAAAACCCTCGACATATAGATGACAATCTAAAGCAAGCACAAGAAGCACGAAGAGTTCTAGATAGACTTGTAGGTTACGACCTTTCAGGAATTATTTGGAAAAAAGTTCGTTATGGTCTTTCTGCTGGACGAGTTCAATCTCCAGCTCTTCGAATCATCATGGAAAGAGAAAGACAAATCAGAGCTTTTGTACCCGAAACTTTTTGGGTAATTGATGCAATTTTTGATGATGGAAAAAAGCACAAAATACCAGCAAATTGTGAGGCAGATTTAAAAGATTTCAAAGTTGTAGAAGATATTTTAATCAAAGCCAAAAAAGATAAATGGCAAATTGTTGATATTAAAAAAACTCAAGCAAAAAGAGCTCCAAAACCACCTTTCACAACTTCAACTATTCAACAATCTGCAAGTACAAGATTAGGTTATTCTCCATCCAAAACAATGATGCTTGCTCAGAAATTATATGAAGCAGGACATATTACTTATATGAGAACAGATAGTATGAATCTTTCTGCTCAAGCTGTTTCAGAGATTCAAAAATATATTACGAAAGAATTTGGCAATTCTTATATTCAAAATAGAGTTTTTGGAAAAAAATCTAAAAATGTTCAAGAGGCTCACGAAGCCATCCGTCCAACAGATATGTTTGCAGAATCAAAAGGAATGACTGATGAACAAAAAAGGCTTTATGACTTGATCAGAAGAAGAACAATTGCTTCTTTAATGATTGATGCACAAATAATGCGAACCAAAATTTCTTTTAATACAATTACAAATTCTGTTCCCAATTTTGTTTCTAATGGTCAAATAATAATAAAAGATGGTTGGCTACTTATTGATCCAAAAGCTAAGTCAGAAGAAGTTACACTTCCCGATGTACAAATAAAACAATCAGTTGAACTTGAAAGTATTCAAGAAACAAAAAAAGAAACTCAACCACCCGGAAGATATTCCGAAGCAGGTCTTGTTAAAGAATTAGAAAAAAGAGAAATTGGTCGTCCTTCAACATATGCATCAATTATCAAAACTTTAATTGATCGTGAATATGTAACTAAAGAAAATAAAGCTCTCGTACCTTCTGATACTGGTGATGTTGTTTCAAGTTTTTTGGAAGATAATTTTTCTACTTACATAAGTGATACATTTACAGCTGAAATGGAAAATGAATTAGATGAAATTGCAGAAGGAAAAAGAGGATATAAAAAAACTTTAAAAGATTTCTATTCTGTTTTCAAAAAAGAGGTTGAATCAAAAGATAAATTAGATAAAGCCACAACTCTTGGTAAAAGTGATAAATTCAAATGTCCAAAATGTAATTCAGGAATGGATATAAAACTTGGCCGTGGTGGTAAATTTCTTTCTTGTGATAAATATCCAGAATGTGATGGAGCATTAACAATAGAAGGAGTAGAAATTAAAAAAGATGAACCAATTGGTACAGACCCTGAAACAGGTTCCTCTGTTTATTTACTGACTGGAAGATTTGGTCCTTATGTTCAAATTGGAGAAAAAACCAAAGAAAATAAAAAACCAAAAAGAGCGAGTGTACCACGAGATTTCCCTATTGAAAAAATCAAAATAGAAGATGCGCTAAAATTCTTAAGTCTCCCAAGAGTACTTGGCAATCACCCTGAATCAGGAGAACCCATCTCAGCCAACAATGGACGATTCGGTCCTTATGTAGTTCATCAATCAGATTTTCGTTCCCTTAAAGATATTAATGTTTATGATGTTACGTTAGAACAAGCTTTGGCAATATTCAAAGAACCCAAAAAGGTTGGAAGACGTGGTGGGTTTAAGAAGAAAAAGTAATCATTTAATAGATAAAAGGCAATGCCTTTTTTGACCCTCAAAATATAATATGTTATTGTATCTTTCGACCAGTTAGAGAAAAAACAAAACTCCCTTCAAAAAATAAAAGAAATGAAAACTCTTTTTTCTGTATCATATGTTAACCCAGTTTTGAGAAATTTCTTGATCAGAAATGATGTCCCATTTGAAAAACCACGCAAAAAAGGTGGGAATCTAAAAGTTCAAAATTGTTATATCAAAAAAGATCCCGAAAAAGGATCTGTCCGATTATGTTTTGGTGATCGGGTAATTGATGAAATGCCAGAATATGTCAGATATATTCAAAATCTGCTTACAACCGAAGCAGACCTACTCAGAAAAAAAGGCGGCGAAAAAAGCCTTGACCTTGCGGCACGATTGGCTGCAGATCAAATGAATTACCCGGAAGAATATCTGGGAAGGAGAAAAGTAATCCGCCGATAAAGGGCGGATTTTTAAATTTATAAAAACAATTTTACAAACTAAAACCTTTCATAGAATACAAATCATCCTCGTCATCTCCATAATTTGGAGTTTCTATTGTGACTTGTTGATCAGCAAATTTTTCTTCTTGAATTTGTTCAATAATTGGCGCACCAGTATCTTCGGCAACAGATTCTTTAATTAATTCAAGAGGTGAATTTTCTAATTGAGCGATTTGAATTGGAGCCTCTACTATCTCTGATGGTTTTGATTCTTCAGTTGAAAAAGAATTAATCATAACCGGAGCAACAACAGGAATAGAATTTTCTATAATATTATTATTTATAGGTTGAGTATTTAAACCTGCCTGTCCTCTTTTCAAAAGTAATGAAACAATATTTTGTAAATCTTCTTCATTAAAAAAGTCGATTTGAATTCTTCCCCCTTCATCTTTCTTTGCAATATTTACTCTCGTACCAAGTATTGTTCCAATCTCATGTTCGATTTCAAGTAATTGTGCATCTGGCAATAAATTAGTTTTACGAACCCGTTCTGTTGCAATTTTTCTAGAAATCTTTTCAGCATCACGAACAGTTAATTTTCTAAGCATGATATCTTTGAACAAAACATGTTGTTCTTCTGGTCTATCAATAAGCATCAGAAGTGGTCTTGAATGCCCTTCGGTTATTTTACCTTCACCCATCGCAACAAGCATTTCTTCTGGAAGACCTAAAACCCGAATACTGTTTGAAATATATTCTCGACTCTTTCCAACTTTTTTAGCAATTTCACCATGAGTCATTCCGAATTTTTCAGCAAGTTGTTTAAAGGCTCTAGCTTTATCTACAGGAGAAATGTCTTCTCTTTGTAAATTTTCAATAATAGCAAGTTCCAACTTGGCCCTATCATCATCTTCTTTGGCTCTAATAAGTGCAGGAACTTCTCTAAGTCCAGCAAGTTTAGATGCTCGCAGTCTTCTCTCTCCTGCAATCAATTCGTATTCTGTTGTAAGCCCACCATCTTCTTTAATTACCTCTTTTCGTGTTACAACAAGTGGTTGTAAAATTCCATACATTTTAATTGAGTCCGCAAGATCTTGAAGCTTTGCTTGATCAAAGTCTCTTCTAGGTTGAAAAGGGTTAGGTTTGATTTTATCTACCTCTATAAAAAAAATTGCGTTACTAAAAAATGCTGATTCTTGTAGTGATTTTGCTTCATCCATACAAGCCATTGTATCAAAAAATAATAGTACTGTCCTGTGGAATACTTGTGTAAAATATACTTACTATTGAATAAAATCGTGTTTTGGTTTAGACTAAACAAACAAATGCCGAAGTGGCGGAATTGGTATACGCGCACGACTCAAAATCGTGTCTCGCAAGGGTTAAGGGTTCGACTCCCTTCTTCGGCACCAAATATTGTTTTTTTCTATGATTGGTATATTATCCCAATAGATATGAAAATCGAAGAATGCACGCTTGATGAAGCTTTTGAAGAATTTGTCAAAATCTCAAAGATGTCCAAATGGAAGCAATGGGTATATAGGTGCTTACACAAACCCAAATTTCCAATATGTGTGAGAGTAGATGATTCCCGTCTTTGTCCATTACAACAAGATAAAGATGATGATTATCTTTTGACAAAACACTTCGTAACAATTGAAGAAGAAAGTCCTGGACTATTTGTATTGAACTCCTTCACAATCAAAGAAGCTGAAGGTGGAAAAAATCAACCTCACGATGTGGAGTATGAATATGACGATTATTACTGGCCAGTCCGTTCTTTACGACACGCAAAGAAAATGATTTCTGATTTTATTCATACAATAAACATGAAATCAAAGAAAAAGAAAATGTTTTCTGATTTTATTCACACAATAAACATGATTTCGAAGAAAACCTAACTTTTATTCTCACTAATGCCCTCCAACAAAGAGGGCTTTTTAATTAAAAATTTTCAAAATAAAAACCTCTCTCGATTCAGGTCTTGAATACGAGAGAGGCACATGAGTTCTGGAAGTTAAACGAATGAACGAACAGCTTAGCATACACAAAATTTAGCTTAAGTTTCGCTGGTAGGAGAAATTCGCTCCTTGTACCTGACGGCATCGACTTTCCAATCATCGCTTCCTTCTTCCTCTTTTTTAATATATCATAAAAAAATATGAAACCTAAAATACTAGTAGTCTGTGGCCCGACAGCAACAGGTAAAAGTGATAAAGCTGTTGAAATCGCATTAGAAAGAAATGGTGAGATTATTTCTGCAGATTCAAGACAAGTATATAAAGGCCTTGATTTAGGTTCTGGTAAAATTACAAAAGAAGAAATGAAAAATGTTCCCCACCATCTTCTTGATGTTGCGGATCCTAAAGAAGTTTTTTCAGTTGAAGATTTTGTTTCTCTTGGAGAAAAAGCAATAAATAATATTTTAGAAAAAAATAAATTACCAATTATTTGTGGAGGTACTGGTTTTTATATTGATGCACTAATATATGGAATTCATTTTCCTGAAGTTCCAGCAGATGATGATCTTCGAAAAAAGTTAGAAACTCTTTCACTAGAAGAATTACAAAACAAACTCCAAGAACTTGATCCTGAAAGATACGAAAGTTTAGATATTTATAATCCAGTTAGGCTTGTTCGTGCGATAGAAATCGCAATGACATTAGGAAAAGTTCCACCAATTATAAAAGAAGAAAAATACGATATTGAATTTATATATTTAGATTTTCCAAAAGAAATTCTTGTAGAAAGAATTTCAGCAAGATTATACAAGCGTCTAGAACAAGGAATGTTAGATGAAGCAAAAAATCTTAACAAACAAGGACTATCTTTTGATAGAATGAAACAACTTGGATTAGAATATAGATATATGGCAATGCATCTTCTTGGTGAAATTTCTCATGAAGAAATGTGTAATTTTATAATAGTCAAAAGTACCCAATACGCAAAAAGACAGAGAGTGTGGTTCAAAAAACATATCAATATTTGAGTTTTCAATTTTGCTTTTTTCTGGTATAAATACATGGATCGGGCGATTAGTTAAATGGCATAATTTCGGTTTCCAAAACCGCGGTCGAGGGTTCGATTCCTTCATCGCCCGCATAAAAACAAATGAGCCGAAAGCGAAAGCTTTCGGCGATTTTGTTTTTCGGGCGATGAAGGAATCGAACCGAGTCGCCGCGAAGCCTGACATATGAGTGAAACGAATATGTCAGTGGCGACGAGTGGGGGTCGAGCGAGTGAGATTATTATGAATCCGTAGGATGAAATAATAATCCACGAGAGCGACCGATTCCTTCATTATTAAGACGAAATGAAATTAGTAACTATGGGTCGATTCCTTCAATAAAAAATTAATCCACCTCTCGACTAGCGAAGGTGGATTATGTGAAAAAGCCGTTAATTACTTGCAATAAAAACCTTCCGTCTTATTTTTTTCGGCCACAAGAAATGAGGGATGTCTTCGAGACAACAGGTTTTTATCTTTGGTATTAGTAAGTAAAAACCAATGTCTCCAAACTTCCATTTATCCCGAGGCATAATAGACCCATGAATACGGTAAGGAACACCATCTACAATAATCCCCTCTACCAAACAAATCTTGACCCAGGATGTTAACTCTGGGTCTATTCTCGGTGCACATCCATGGTGAAAAAAAGAATGCATGAGAGAAGTAACGATGTTTGCAATCTGATGAGGGAGTTCTCCCTTATCTATCATGAGCCCAATTTCATCGATGTAGTTTGCCCTGCTTAATCTCAGTTTAATAGCATTTGAATTGTTAGTCATTTTTTGAGAGCGGTTGTATTCTAAAATACTATACAACTTAATCTACACAATGTAAATATTATCCATTTAAACTTCGTCGGTTATCTGCCACACATCCACGAGAGCGACCGATTCCTTCATTATTAAGACGAAATGAAATTAGTAACTATGGGTCAATTTATTCATCGTCCGCAAATTTAGAAATATTTTTATTTATAAAATATATTGATT
>CAYOAC010000034.1:7175-7512 GCA_964401885.1 uncultured Candidatus Saccharibacteria bacterium | reverse complement strand
TGTTTTGAATCATTAAAGAACCCAAATTTGTTTTGGTGTAATCATACGAAGTAATTGGTGTGGTATCTCCTGTGAATAAATGTTTTGTTGCTCGTAATGACATATTAGTTTTGTGTTAACAATGCTCGTACCATAATACCATCAGTAAGTGATGTTGGAGTGTATCTGATATAGGTTATTTCATTTGTTTTATCATTAGTATCATATGCAATCCAACTACTTCCTCCGTTAATTGATTTTTCCCATGTTCCGTTTGTTGGGGTATCTGTATCATCAATGAGGCTGGTCTGACATTTCTAACCTACCAGCCAACGTGGCAACATCAGTATGGGCATCA
>CAYOAC010000034.1:5717-7075 GCA_964401885.1 uncultured Candidatus Saccharibacteria bacterium | reverse complement strand
CAAGTATGGGAACAGTGGCTGCTGATGTATGGAGTGTGGCAACAAGAACACTAACAGGTGTTGGTTCATCAGGTCTTGCAACACAAACAGACATCAACAATGCTTCAACATCAATTGTGGCTTTAGTTAATTCAAATACAGATGCACAAATTCTAAATGCTTCTTCTTCAATCAATGCTAATACAAATGCACAAGCAACAATCACAAATACTAAAGTTGAAAACGCTTCATCATCATTAGGAGCAACTGCACTCGCAATCAAAGCAAAAACAGATGCAATCAACTGGTCTGACATTTCTAACCTACCAGCCAACGTGGCAACATCAGTATGGGCATCAGGAACAAGAACTCTAACAAGTATGGGAACAGTGGCTGCTGATGTATGGAGTGTGGCAACAAGAACACTAACTTCTCTAACTCTATCATCTCAATCTCCTTGGACTGTAAATGTTTCAGATTTTGGAACAATAAATAATGGAAGCACTTATATGGCAACACTTACAACTATTTATAATGGAACTCTTACTGATTCATCAAATGTACCTACGGTAACTGTATATGATCCAAATAGAAATGTTGTTGCTAATAACGTCACTATGACAAGAACTGCAGCTGGTACATATTCATATTCTTACACAACAGCATCAAACGCACCTGCAGGTGTTTGGGAAAGTGTATTCTCTGCAAATGTAGAAACAGGTAAAACATTACCTGGAAATGATTATTGGAATGTTGTTAGTAGTCCTGCTCAGGTAATTATAAATAGTGTTTCTGGAACAGTTCCTAATGCAATCGCTAATTTAACAATCACAAACGAGGGTCTTGCTGGTTATGAGTACCAGTACGAATGGTGTGTTGTTTCAGATCAGAATAATTCTTGTGGAGGAGGAGATGATATATTCCATGGGACAGGTGCAAAATTCATAAACCCAGGAGAGGACTGGAACACAAATTTAACTGCTACGGTTCCAACTGCTGGAAATTATTATTTTAAAGCACTTGTACATTTCGGAATAGAAACATCTGGATCATCTAGATCTTTCACAATTTCTAATTCTAAACCTCCATCTGGAGGTGGAGGTGGTGGAGGTGGAGGTGGAAATATTCCAAAAAACACAAGCGATAATTTAACTTGTTCGGGCGCAGATTTTAATCACGATAAAAAAGTAAATTCAATCGACTTCTCAATACTTCTTGCTTTTTGGAAAACATCCCCACCATTTAAAAATAATTGTGTTGATATAAACAAAGATAAACAAGTAAATTCAGTTGATTTTTCTATTCTATTATCACAATGGGGAACTAAAGGAAAAGCACTATGAAAAAAATAATACTTAAAAACAAAAATATAATATTTT
>CAYOAC010000034.1:2038-5707 GCA_964401885.1 uncultured Candidatus Saccharibacteria bacterium | reverse complement strand
AAGCATCATAAATGAACCGAGATGCGTATTATTATATTTTTTACAATATGTTTGTTTTTGCTTCCTCTTAGTTCTAGTGCAATGAATATTGAAATAGGAAAACAAATAGAAAAAATACCTCAAGGAGATACTGTAATTTTGGATGTGTATCTTAATTCTGATGAAAATGAAATAAATGCCATAGAAGGAACAATAAATGTAAGTGGAGACTATGATATAAAAACTATTACAACAGCAAATTCTATTTTTGATTTATGGCCAAATAAACCATCTTTCTCAAAAGGTGAAATATCTTTTGTAGGTGGCTCTCCTGCAGGTTTTTTTGGGGCTAGATTGAAAATATTTTCTATCGCAATAACACCTAACTCTTCAAAAAATGTTATTTTCTCATCTGAATCTATTGAAGTCTTTTTGAATAATGGAATAGGAACAAAGCTGAAAGTAGATAAATTAGATAAAACTTTTGAGATTTCAGAGTCGGACAATAAAAATAGAAATGATTTAGAAAAACTTATTTCTGAAGACAAAAATTCACCTAAAGATTTTGAAATTATAATTGGTCAAGATAATAGTATTTTTGATGGAAAATACTTTGCGAGCTTTAATACTACAGATAATGAATCTGGATTAAATAGATATGAAGTAATTGAAAATAATAATCAAAGTGTACGTTCTGGCAACACTTATGTTTTACAGGATCAAAGTCTTAAGGGAAAAATTACAGTTAAGGCAATAGATAATGCCGGCAATGTTCGTGTTTCAGAGATAGACGTTTTGGATAATTCAATTAATTGGTTGGCAGTATCAATTTCTATAGTAATATTATTTATAGTATTCTTTATCTCAAAACTTTTTAAAAAAAGAAAAAATGGAAAAAAATAATTTTAAAAAAATAATTCTTCTGAATATATTTTTTTCGTTTCTGTTTATAAATATAAGTTATGCTGCAAATCTTTCTATTGATTCTAATAATTTAAACGTAACAGTAGGGGATGTTGTTACTTCTACTGTTTTTGTAAATTCCTCTGGTGATTCTATAAACAATGTTGAGGGGATTATTTCTGTATCTTCTGATATGTTAGAAATACAATCGGTAAACACTGCGGGTTCTATTTTGAATCTCTGGGTTGAACAACCAACCTATTCAAAGGGAGCTATATCTTTTAATGGTGGTGTTACCAATCCAGGATATGTCGGAAGTAGTGGTAAAGTTTTGAGTGTTTCGATGAAGGCTATTAAAAATGGAACAGCACAAGTTTCTTTTCAGTCAGCAAATGTTAGAGCAAACGATGGTTTAGGTACAGATGTTTTGAAAAATAAATCTGGTACGACAATAAACATTTCTTCTAATATTATGGTTACTCCTCCGTCGATTATAGATGATAATAACAATACAAAACCAGTTGTTTTAAAAACACTTGATATTTATTCTTCAGACACTCCAAATTCAGATATTTGGTACAAGGCAGATAAAACAACTTTTTCTTGGGATGCCCCTAATAATGCCGTTGCTTTAAAAACTTTATTTGATTCTAAATCAAACTCAGATCCTTCTATTTTATATAATTCATTGATAGAATCTAAAACAATTGAAGGCTTAAATGATGGTATATGGTATTTCCATGCAAAATATCAAACTTCTGATGGATGGAGTAAGGCTGCACATAAAAAGATAAAAATAGATAATACACCCCCAGAAAAAATAGATCTTTCATACGAAGTACTCGACTCAGGTTTTTATCAAATGAAATTAAGTACATATGATAAAACTTCTTATATTTCAAAATACATATTATCTACAGAAGGGAAAGAAAATATTGAAATAAAAGATATCGACAAAGAAGGTAGTGCAATATTCGTCTTCCCAGCTGATTATTCTGGGGTTAAACAAATAAATGTTGAAGCTTTTGATGAAGCTGAGAATTCGACTAAATCAAATTTAACAATTAACTTCCCAACATTTGAAATTCCCAAAATAACCAAATATCCTGATTCAATAATAAAGGGAAATAACATAAATATAGAAGGAATTTCAAGTTATATTGATTCTAAAATTGAATTATATTTTGAATCAAAAGACGGAAATATTAAAACATATAATGGAATAACTAGAAATGACGGTTCATTTTATTTTGTAATTAATGACATTGAAGAAACGGGGAAGTTTAATATGTATGTAAAAATATTCATTAAAGATACGCTGTACAGTGTTTCATCGGACAAGATTAATATTAAAATAAGTCCTAACTATCTAGGTTTTGTTAAAGAATTTAAAAATATAATTATTATTTCCATAATTGTATTAGCTATAATTATTTACTTTATATTTATCCTCTTTATTCTTAAAAAAGAATACAAAGAAAAAAATAGAAAAATAAGAAGAATAAAGAAAGAAATTATAAGAACAATAGAAAATTTAAAAGATTCTGTTTTAGAAGATATTTACGTGACAAAAATAAATAAAAGAATACAAAATGATGAAATTGAGTCGGTAATATTTGGAGATTTGTTGCAAAACCTTAAAAATACAGAGAAAGTTATCTCTTTAAGGATAAAAAATAAAAAGACATCCAAAAAAGTTAAAAAAGGTGAGGAATTTATTTAAGATACCAATTCGAATAACATTTAATGTTCTTTTGATATAGATGGTATAATTTATATCTATGAAAAAAATAATACTTGGAATTTTAGTAATTCTTATCTTAATTAGCGGATATGTTTTTATTAAAGATCAAAAAAACAGAATAGAACTATCAAAGATAGAAGAATCAAAAACTGTTGATCCTGAAGATGTTAAATCACCGAAGATTGCAGTTGATTCAGAAAATAATATCACTAGAGTTAACGGTATCTGGGCTGTTGATTCAAATGGTAAATATTCTATAGACTCTAAGAGTTTAAAATTTCAATTTATTGGATATAAGCCAGGAGGACAACATATTGGAACTTTTGATAATATGAAGATAGATGTTGCATTCGATGGACAAGGTAATCCTGTTGGATCTGTTATATCGATAGATGTTGATTCTATAAAAACGGAAAGTGAAAAATTAGATATCCATCTAAAAAGTGCTGATTTTTTTAATATGGAAAAATATCCAATTGTTTCTATTGCTGTTAAGTCTATAGAAAAAACAAATGGAACTTCGACAAAAGCCCTTACAGAAATTAGTATGTTAGGTATAACTAAAAATCTTTCCATACCTGTCTCAATAAATCAGTTGGATGGTGGAACAAAATTTAATATTGATACTAAGATAAATATTGCAGATTTTGGTATGAAATATGGACCAGTCTTAAGTGATGTTAGAATCTTGGTTGAAGGTGTTATAAAAAAAGATAGAGATATTTTTAACTAATTTATACAAAAAAGCGGAGCGGCCTTTGGCCGCTCCGCTTTTTGTATTTTAATCAAATATTTTAATCAAATATTTATCGATTTCTCTTTGGTCTAATTCGTAAAAATTTTTCTTATCGTCGTGGAGATCTTCTGCAAGATCTTCCCCAACAAATCTCCAGTGCCAAGGTTCATATTGATAGTAGATATTAGATTTTGGGTAAGACATTATAAAGCCGTATCTATGGGCATTATCTTTAAGCCATGCGAATTCTTTAGTGCTTTCAAAGGACATATAAGCACCTGTAACTTCAGGCGTTCCAAAATCAACA
>CAYOAC010000034.1:0-2028 GCA_964401885.1 uncultured Candidatus Saccharibacteria bacterium | reverse complement strand
TGCCGAAAATTGATTTGATCCAGAACCATATGTCTGTGTATATGCTGATTTCAATTTTGTCTGATTTTCAAAAGATCTATAGGAAGATATTACTCTCAAATTTAAATCATCTTCTTCCGCATTTTCTAATAGTTTATGTAAAAATGGCGACACATCTTCTAAGATTTTTAAATCTTTTTCAGGGTTTATTTTATATTTAGTTTTTACATCTTCCAATTCTGGTGGGGTATAGTTTTCACTTAAGAAGAATACTTTGGAATATTTTTTTAAAAGTTCCGGATCGATAGTAGTTAATTTCTCTAGGGTGTCTATCTTTCTTTCATTTTTCTTTTTTAGTTTTTCTAAGTCTATATTTTTTTTCTGTTCATCACTTAAATAACTTGTTATCTCTTCATTTTCTTTTTGTAGATCATTTAAATAGGTTTCTAAATCAGAGATTTTTACTTCAAATGCATTTGTCGATGAGGAAAATTGATTTTCTGTATATTTTAGTTTTTTATATGTTTTATAAGAAAAAACAGATCCATAACCAACAGATAATGTTATTATTGTAATAAGACCTATAATTAAAGGTTTTTTAATGCTAATCGGATTGTTCATGCAGGTAGTATAACAATGTTTATAAAGAAAAACACCACCCTTTTGAGGGTGGTGTTTTTCTTATTTACACTTACTTCTTCCTTTTTTTAATTTGTCAGCTTTTGCTGTAAGCATCACTTTTTTGATCGCCAATCTTTTTTTGGTTTTTTTTGATCTTGATGTCTTATTTTTTGTGTTTACTGCATCTCTTTTTGCCATAAACTATATTATATATGTTTTTTTATAAAAATAAAGTACAACACTAATATTTTGTACTTTAAAATTAAATAATAAAAACATGGGTTATCAAGAAGGTTTGGGAGAACCATTAAATAATTTAGGTAATGATCAAACAACTTTTAGACAAATCGAAGATTTTGCGGGAGACGGTTTAGCTAACTTATCACCAGATGAAATAATGATGATGCGAGAAGATGAGGAGGAAGAAAGGTTAAAAAATGCTAAGAATGAACCAATAGCTGAAATAAATGCTGAATCAGATTACAAAAGTAAATTTGATATACAAGATGAACCCTCAAATTGGGAGGCTGATGTAGAAGAAGGAGGTAAATATTATGATGGAATTCCAAAAATTGGAGAAGATAATTTGGAGGACTCATTAGGAGTACATCATGATGAAGATGTTTTACCTAAAACTAAAGCTGACATATTGGGTATAACAGCAAAAGACAGACAAGCTTATGAAGACAGAAGAATGATGGGAGTATCTCATGTTCCAAAACCTGAGAAACCAAGCAGGGATTCAATAAGATTTGATGAAGCTGTATAAGCTATGCAGACTTTGTTTAAAAGGCGGCCACTACGTGGCCGCCTTTTAATATTAATTATGTTGATAAATAATACATTAATTAAAAAATAACAGTTATAATTAATTACGAGAGTTTTATTTTATTAAAAGTGTTTTTAATTCTTATTTAATATGAAGAGTCCAGAAACAGGGGAAAATCTTGATGCAAATCAAGATAGTTTGCATCAACAAATTGAAGAAGCGAGACAAACAATCAGAGAGTATGAAGAATCAATTAGGGCGATAGAAAAAGGTGAAAAAACCAAGGTTTTATCAAAAGAAGAAAGTAATATTGATAATTTTCATGGAAAAATAGTTGAAGCTGAGGAAAAACTGAGAGATTTAGAAAAAAGAAAAAAAGAAAAGAAACCCAAAGAAGAATCTTTACCCGAATTAGCAGATAGAATAAAAGGAGTACAAAGTATCGGTGAACTTTTTGAGCTATTAAGGGGTATTGATGGAATTAAAGGTGCTGGAAAATTCTTTACTGGAGAACAATTAGTTCAAATAATTCAAGATGTATTGGATGGAAAATTAGAACCCAGTGAGATAACTAGATCTGAAGGTTTAAGAAGTAAAGTTGGAGAATTGGTAAAAAAATCTAAAAAAGAAGAAAAACCCAAAAAAGAATCTAAAAAGAA
>CAYOAC010000033.1:0-7746 GCA_964401885.1 uncultured Candidatus Saccharibacteria bacterium | reverse complement strand
CGCCTTTATCAAAAAATATGTATGCATTGTCATACAATAACGGCTCCGTGATTTCCTTTGGGTTTACAATTAGGGCAATCCTCAAGAATCACCCTTTCCAAAGAAGTGTCGATCGGGAATGAATTTCTTTGAAGTAGCACGGGAAATTCTCGAATCAAAATCTGAGTTGATTCCCCACACTTACAAAGCAAATGCACGATACCGTCTTCCTGGCGAGTCGTTCTTTGGATAACTCCTAAAACTCTTTTTTTTCCTTTTTTGTCCATTTGGTCGGATTATAAAACAAATTTTTATTAAAGTCAAACATATTGCTTGAAAATTTCTCCCGCGAGCTCATTACCTGCTTGTGCAAGAACAGCATCATCGGCAACCTTTTCAAATTCAATATAAATTCTAATTTTTGAATCAGATGGACCAAGACTGCCATCTGATTGCTTTTCAACACCAACACCTTTTTTTAAAATTTCTCTGGATGCTATTTTTCTAGGGTTGGCGGTGTAATCCAAATAAAAAAATTTAAACTTACCCTCCAAAATGACTATGACATAGGCGTCCGTTCCCCTAATCCCATCTATGTGTGTTTTTAAATTATCACTTTCAAAAATCGCAGGGTTATATATAACCTGAGCAGAAATACCTTTTTGAGAAAATTTTTGTTTTAAAGAAGTAACCAACCTCATAGTAAAAGGCGTTGTTATTCCATCTGAATATTTTTCTGGATCTTTTTTTTGATTAAAGTCAGCGATTCTTTGAACTTGAAGTGCGGCTGATCTCATTTTAAAAACTTCTTTTATTGCCGCATCAATCTTCCTTTCTGTTTCAGGATTTCTGCCCTCAACCGGAGTCTTTCCTTCTTCAATATTTTTAATAAAACTTACCTCCAAAAATCTTTCCCTAACATAACCACCAGCCAATTTCATTTTTTCCTCAAGTGTTCTTTCTGTCGGACCCAGAATTCTTTCTGTCCTTTCCAAAAAACCTGATTCTACCAACTTAGCGGCTATTTTTTCTATTTCTTCTTTTAATTTTGGATCTGATCTAAAAAAATCAAACCCTTCATTTTCTTGATAACCAAGAACATGTCTTTCAGCAATTGATCCATCCATTTTTGTGGAGTCCATTCCTGCTCCATAGCTTTCTTTAAACATACTAATATATTAACCTCAAAACATTATTTTGTAAAAATAAACTTTACTTTATCGAAAATAACATTTTAACTATGTTAAAATAATTTAATGCTTCAGTCCCAAATACACAATCTAAAACAACAATTCCTAGAATATATGGAAATTGAAAGAGGTAGAGCTATTAGAACAGTTGAAAACTACAATCATTATTTAACTGTTTTTTTTGAACAAACAAAAATTACCTCACCCGAAGCGATAACAAATGAAAAAGTTAGAGAATTCAGACTTTGGCTCAACAGACAATCAAACGGTAACAATCGTGCAACAGGCGAAACAATCAAAAAAAAGACCCAGAATTATTATTTAATTGCACTCCGAACATTTCTAAAATTTCTGGCAAAAAGAGGAATTGGTTCCCTTCCTTCCGATCAAATAGAGCTTGCAAGAATAGAACAAAGGCATATTGATGTTATTTCACATGAAGAATTAATTAGACTTCTAGATGCACCAAACAAAGAACAAGATCAAGAAAGAAAATGGAGAGGTAAAGCCATATTGGAGCTCTTATTTTCAACAGGTCTTCGTGTTTCTGAATTATGTTCTCTAACAAGAGATTTAGATTTAAAAAGAGATGAATTTTCAATAAGAGGAAAAGGAGGAAAAGTTCGCGTTGTTTTTATTTCACAAGAAGCAAAAGAAGCGGTTAGCGAGTATTTAAAACAAAGAAAAGATTTTGCAGAAGCCTTATTTGTAAAAGTATCAAATGAAAAAATAAAAACTGATGGAGTCAATGGATTAACCCGAAGATCTATTGAAAGAATTGTAAAAAGATATGCAACCATTGCAGGAATAACCAAAAAAGTTACTCCCCATGTTTTGAGACACTGCTTCGCTACAGATTTGCTCTCTAACGGCGCAGATTTGCGTTCTGTTCAAGCTTTATTGGGTCACGCGAACATTATGACTACTCAAGTTTATACTCACGTTACAGACAGACATTTGCACGAAATTCATAAAAAGTTTCACAACAAAAGAGAAAAATAATTTATTTTTGAAAAGCGGGGAGGCCTTCGGCCTCCCCGCTTTTCAATTTACAATAAAAAATCCTCCACCCCAGTAGCCAGCTGCGGTGGAGGAAGGTTCAACTCTGCGAAAGTTTGAAATGTTATGCAGGTTGAGTTTTGAGTTCTTCGACAAGATGAGCATCTGCCATCTTGGATTTTTCTCGGAAATCAATCCGTCTTTTCTCAGCAATCTTTGTACTACTCGGAGAAACTACGAGCCTCATTTCCCCAAAGCAGATTTTACGGCCCTGAGACCTAAAAATCAACTCGATAAGAACCCTTTCTTGAGCTGTTGCTGAACGAAGACCCGAATTAAGAAACTGAGGTTCATTTACCATCACAACACTCTCAAGATATGTTCTATCAGCATTACCAGAAAGATCCCCAAAGAGTTCACATGCTTCAGGTGTCAGACAGCTATACATAAGCCTGACATGATCGGCATTAATCTTCTCTGCGCTGATATCATCAACAGATGCTACAGCACAAAGTGCAATCATTGCCATAACGAATCCCGAATTTGCTTTCATTTTCCCTATGTTTTTCTATTTGTTTTTGTTTTTCCTGTGTCACAGAACAGGCTCGATTTCAAATACTACAATATAATCTCAAAAAAGCAAATAAATTGAATTGTGGATTACAATAAAAAATCCCCCACCCCAGTAGCCAGCTGTGGTGGAGGAAGGTTCAACTCTGCGAAAGTTTGAAATGTTATGCAGGTTGAGTTTTGAGTTCTTCGACAAGATGAGCATCTGCCATCTTGGATTTTTCTCGGAAATCAATCCGTCTTTTCTCAGCAATCTTTGTACTACTCGGAGAAACTACGAGCCTCATTTCCCCAAAGCAGATTTTACGGCCCTGAGACCTAAAAATCAACTCGATAAGAACCCTTTCTTGAGCTGTTGCTGAACGAAGACCCGAATTAAGAAACTGAGGTTCATTTACCATCACAACACTCTCAAGATATGTTCTATCAGCATTACCAGAAAGATCCCCAAAGAGTTCACATGCTTCAGGTGTCAGACAGCTATACATAAGCCTGACATGATCGGCATTAATCTTCTCTGCGCTGATATCATCAACAGATGCTACAGCACAAAGTGCAATCATTGCCATAACGAATCCCGAATTTGCTTTCATTTTCCCTATGTTTTTCTATTTGTTTTTGTTTTTCCTGTGTCACAGAACAGGCTCGATTTCAAATACTACAATATAATCTCAAAAAAGCAAATAAATTGAATTGTGGATTACAATAAAAAATCCCCCACCCCAGTAGCCAGCTGTGGTGGAGGAAGGTTCAACTCTGCGAAAATTTCACTTTGTTATGCAGGTTGAAGTCTTTTCTGTCTTTCTATGACTTTCCGGTGAGGAGAAACGAGAATACCGTGGTTGGTAAATTCTATTTCAATTCCTTTTGCACCAAAAATTCGACAGATGATAATCCTTGCAGACCGAGTAATTGCGCCCAGCCCAGATTCAATAAAATCACGACAATCAGCACTCATGTAAATGGGTTGCTTATTGTGGTTTGCCTCAGATAACAGTCTCGAAATAAGTGCGTCTGCTTCTTTCGAAAGAAACTGCAGCATTCTTGAGATATGTTCTCTTCTGACGAATTCTCGCTTGATATCATCAACATCTCCAACGTTGAATTTAGCAAGCATCCACCTAACAAATGCCTTATCTTCTCTTCTCATATATCATAGTCTCTCTGCGTTTGTTTGTTTTTCCTGTGTCACAGAACAGGCTCAGGTAAAAATAATACAACGATTACAAATAAAAGCAAATTATTATTGTTTTTAGTCAATATGATATATTTAATTCTATGGATAAAAAAATACTAGAAATAATTTCTTGGAACATTAACGGTATAAGAGCTTGGGATAAAAAAGGTTTATACGAACAATTTATACAAGCCAACCCAGATATTCTTTGTCTTCAAGAAACAAAAGCTGAGATAGGACAATTGTCAGATTATCTGCAAAAACCAGAGGGTTATTATGCATATTTTAATTCTTCAAAAGGGAGAAAAGGTTATAGCGGTGTTTGTATATATACAAAAATTCAACCCAAAGAAGTCATTTATGATTTAGGGGTTGACTGCCTAGATCAAGAAGGTAGACAAATAACCCTTATTTTTGAAGACTTTATATTAATAAATTGTTATTTCCCAAATGGAGGAGGCGAAGATCATAGGCTTGAATATAAACTTGAATATTTTGATGAATTTCTAAAGTTTCTAAAAAAATTAGAGAAGATAAATAAAAACATTATTTTTTGTGGCGACATAAACATTGCCCATCAAGAAATAGACCTTGCTAGACCAAAAGAAAATTCAAAGAGTATAGGTTTTCTACCTATTGAACGCTCAAAAATAGATTCTTTTATTGAGAATGATTATGTTGATGTATTTCGTTTTTTAAACCCAGAAAAAATTAAGTACACTTGGTGGGACCAAAAGACAAGATCACGAGAAAGAAACGTCGGTTGGAGAATAGATTATTTTTTTGTTAACAAATTATTACTACACTCTGTGGATAACCTGTTTATAAGAGACACAGTAACCGGTTCAGACCATTGTCCAGTAGCTTGTAAAATAAGGATATAAGACATAAAAGACAGTTATCCACTTTTATTAACAGATTGTCCTTTACAGTGTCTTTTATAAGAACTATACTTATTTACAGGGAAAGAGTTCTTTAAGTTCTTTACACAATTAAATACATCATATTATGTTTTCGCTTTTCTTTCCCCAGACTTAAAGCAAAAACTTACAAGTGAAACGTACTACCCTTTTCCTCTCCTCGCGCATATTGTCAATTTCACGACTTAATATTAAGCGGTGAAGGTTTTAGAGGAAGTCACATGAATGCCCATCTTTTTTGTAACAGCCGACGCGGAAATCATTTTGTCTGTTTTGATTCAGACAATAGGTGCCGTAAATTTTTAAGATCAAAGCGTCCTGAACCAAGCAATTAATTTGGTGTGACATAGAGTAACGTGGTTTCACGAATAACCACCCAACATTGCCTTTTTAGGTTTCTGCTCCCCTTGCATGAAACTTTGATCCATATGCATGTGGGTGGTTTTTGTTTCAAGTATTCTTCGTTTTGGGGATAAGACCCAAAACAAAAAAGCACCTGAGTAAGGTGCTTTTGTTATTCATGAAACACCCCTTTTTTTAATCAACCTTATGTTTCTTCCTTATATCCGCAACTTGTTCTTCGTTTTCATTTTTTAAAGAATCTTTACCCTTTTTAGCCAAAATATCTAAATCTGAATCTTTTAATTTAAATAGCTCTGTTGCACGTGAAACAAGATACTCTTCGTTATTCTTAGCAGGGTCTTCCAAGACCTCTTCAAACAAGGCATATAGAGTATTGCCGAGCTGTTTACCTGGTTTAAAACCATGTTTCATGAGTAACACACCATCGACTTTTAAAGTTTTAAGTGAAACAGGGTCTTTTAAAGCTTCTTCGATCATGGAAACATATTTTCTTAATCTGTAAGGGTTGGCGTTTGGCCGACCACTTCCAATCCTGTCACAGTGTCTTAATTTAATTAAATCCCAAATTGCATTTTCACCGACCCTAGCAATCATTCTTCTAACGGCAGTTAGTGTTATCTTTTCTGGGTCAGAGAAAAACATATGCCATCTTATAAGCAAACAAACATAATCTATTGTTTCACGTGAAAACTTTAAATCTTCTAATGTTACTCGTGTAACACGTTCTCCAACAACTTCATGCCCAAAAAAGGTTGTTTTTTCTCCAGAAGTCCTTTTAGTGTGAGGTTTTGCTATATCATGGAAAAGAGCTGCTAACCTAATCTCCATAGATAATTTTTGATCCGCAGCATATTGCAGGGATCTGACCAAATGTTCAAAAACATCATAAAGATGAGCTTTTTTATTTTGAGAAACACCATTAGATTTATATAGGTCTTCAGATATAAATCTTAGTAATCCTGATTGAAACAATAAAAATAAACCCAAAGAAGGATTATCTGTCATAATTAGTTTTGAAAATTCATCCCTAATTCTTTCACGTGAAACATTTACAAGTGTTTCATGATTAACACAGATAGATTCAAAAGTATCTTTATCTATCGTAAATCCAAGTTGGGAAGAGAATCTAATAACCCTTAAAAGACGTAAAGAGTCCTCTTTAAATCTGATGTTTGGATCACCAACGGTTCTTATCCTTTTTTCTTTAATGTCCTTTAAACCTTCATAAAGGTCTACTATTTGTCCTTTACTAGGAGAGTAGGCTATAGAATTTATAGTAAAATCTCTTCTTGCCAAATCATCTTCTATCTTTTGACTAAAAAATACAGAGTCAGGGTGTCGGCTGTCTGAATAGGTTGATTCAACTCTATAAGGTGTAACTTCTATTATCTTTAATGCTGGGTCTTCTGATTCAATTTTTATACCAACTGTACCAAAAGAATTGTCATAAAAAGTTTTATCCCCACCAAATATTTCAATTATCTGTTCCGGTGTTGCGTTAGTTGTAACATCATAATCTTTGGGTTTATTGCCCATTATATGATCTCTAACACACCCACCAACAAGAAAAGCTTCGAAGCCGGCTCGCTCGATTTGTTCTGTTACTTGTGTAACAATTTCTGGTATTTTTAAAATTATTGGACTTTTTGACATATTTGTATAGAATGGTGTTTGTTACTTTATTTATATTGTAACAATAAATGCTCTCGTGGTGCGACATTATTTCTCGGTTGTGTTAACAACCGTAGAAATAAGAAGTACCCCAAAAGCTAAACGGATTGTAACAATAAATGCTCTCGTGGTGAAATGGATATCACGACGGTCTTCGGAACCGTTATTGGGGGTTCGAATCCCTCCGGGGGCACATTAGAAAATAAGAGGCATAATGCGAAGCATTTTGCCTCTTATTTTCTTGCCCCCGGAGGGATTCGAACAGCGTAGGCCCCAGGGCCCCTGCATTTGCGAAACGAAGTGAAGCAAATCTGGGATGGCCGAGCTGCGTCCAGCAGTTCTTAATGAACGAGGAGTGAAACGACGAAGTGAATTTAGAAACTGCGGGACGAATCCCAATTTCTAAATTTTACACGCTAAAAGAATCGGCCACCCCAGATCCATTTCGCTACCGCTTCATGGATGCAGGGACCCTAAACCTGCACCTTTCGATTCTCCAATTCACAATGCTTCGCATTGTTTAGTTTTACTTTACTTATCTTATGGTCGCTTTGCTCCTTAAATTTCTGTGTGCGGGTAGGGAGAATCGAACTCCCGTCTTATCCTTGGCAAGGACACGTTCTACCACTAAACCATACTCGCAACATGCTTATATTAAATCAAAGACTAACAAATATCAAGATAAATAGTATTTAGTCTTTTACATAAAAATAAAAAAATACCAGTCTTTAATCTGACTTTTTAAGATCCTTCAGATATTGTTTATCAACAAAACTGTGGATAACTATGTGGATATGTGTATAAAGGTCATGAGTCTTTAATGCAAAAATGACCTTTAAAAATCAGAATAGTCCTATAAAATATGGCTTTTTAGGAT
>CAYOAC010000032.1:0-8431 GCA_964401885.1 uncultured Candidatus Saccharibacteria bacterium | reverse complement strand
TATGACAACTTCCTCGGACGACTCGCTGTTGCACGTATTTGGAAAGGTAAAATCAAAACAGGACAAAATGTTTTTATAAAAAAGCCTGATGGTTCTGTTGAACAAGGACGAGTTGTAAAACTCTTTACATTCGCAGGTATGGGTAAAGTAGACGCAACCGAAGCTATCTCAGGTGACGTGGCTATGATTGCTGGACTTACAAATATCTACATTGGTGACACCATCACTGACAGCATGGACACTCCATCACTCCCAACCATCTCTATCGACGAGCCGACTATTTCCCTAAACTTCTTGGTAAACGACTCTCCTTTCGCAGGACGAGAAGGAAAATTTGTAACAAGTCGACAGATTCGAGATCGACTCGAAAAAGAACTTGAAGTTAACGTAGGTCTTAAAGTTGATTTGGGAAATGGTTCAGAATGTAAAGTTTTTGGAAGAGGAGAACTACACCTTGCAGTATTACTTGAACAAATGAGACGAGAAGGTTTTGAAATGTCTGTATCTCAACCAGAAATTATTATTAAAGAAATAAATGGAATAAAATGTGAACCTTTTGAAGAGGCTACTGTTTTTGTTCCTGATGAATTTACTGGAGTTGTTATCGAAAAGATGGGTAATAGAAAAGGTTTAATGATGGACATGAAACAAATGCATGGACAAACAAGAATGACATTCCATGTTCCAACACGAGGTCTTCTTGGATATAGAAATGAATTTATTATAGATACAAAAGGAGAAGGAATTCTTACAAGTGTATTTTTTAAATTTGATGCTTATGCAGGTGAAATTCAAAAGACAGAATATGGTTCAATGGTTTCGATGGCTACAGGAAAATCCCTTGCTTTCTCTCTTGGAACTCTTCAAGATAGAGGAGTCCTTTATATTGGTCCAACAGTTGAAGTTTATGAAGGTATGGTAATTGGATATACATCGAAAGGTGATGATATGGTTGTAAATCCTACAAAAGGAAAACAGCTTACAAACATGCGAGCATCAGGTACTGATGGAACTACATATCTTACACCTCCATTTGATCTTACCCTTGAAAGAGCACTTGGCATGATGAGAGACGATGAATATCTTGAAATCACTCCAAAAGATATTCGACTTCGAAAAAAATATCTTACAGAAACTGAAAGAAAAAAATTCGGACGAAAATAATATATCTGAGTAAAACAAAAAAGTTAAAAATTATTGAAGTCTGGGTGCCATAATCTACAGGTCTCACGACAATAATTTGTAACTTTTTTGTTTTACTGATTTTAGATTATTTTTTCATCTTGTTTTATGTCTGTTGGATTTTTTTCTTTTATAAGTATATTTAATTTTTGTGGGGTAATGTCAGCAACTGATATAAAAGAGGGGACATATATCATATCCTTGTTTATTTGAATTGAAGTCGTTCCTGTTACAAAGTTTTTTGCATCTATTTTTGCTTCTAGTTTTGTTCCATCAAATGTTGTAATATCTCTACTTCTACCTTGTAAAACAACGTTAATTTGAGTTTTTCCAGCCTTAGAATCAACTTCATATTGATCAGGTAATAATTGAAATGAAAGGGGTATTGAGAATTCTTTTTTAACAACACCGGTTTGCATGACAAGTGCTGTCCATAATGTTAAAGATATACTCAATGCAATTATTTTTGTTGGAGCATTTCTTAAAATAAAATAATTCCAAAAACCTTTAGAAATGTTTTCTGATTCCCCTGTAAGTTTTCTGAGAATTTCTCTAAGAGAATCTTCATCCTTAATTTTTTCAAGAGTTCCATTTTTGGCCATACTAATTACACCTCTTTCTTCTGATACAACAAAAGAAATTGAATCGGTATCTTCTGTAATACCTGTTGCTGCTCTATGTCGTGTTCCTGCTTTTTTAAAAATAAAATTTCTTGCAAGAGGCAAGTGGACTCCAAACATTTTTATAACATCATTTTCTATAATTACCGCTCCATCATGTCCTGCAGAACCAGTATCAAAGATACTAAGTAGAACTTCTTTAGTTATCATTCCATTAAGCATGTTTCCTCCTTCTGTAATATCATCAATCTCTTGTTTACCTGTAAATACAATAATTGCTCCTATTTTTTTGGAAGCCATATATAAAAGAGCTTCTGCTACTTCAGCACTTACACCTTTTGAAATTGTGTGTGTACGATCAAACATGTGTTGTTTGCCTGTCGTAATCCACCGAAAGAATCTTCTGATTTCTCTTTGGAATATAATCGCAATAATAATAAAAGTTAGTGTAGAAAGAGGTTGAAGTATTGAACGTGTCAGCGTGAGATTAAGATTTTGTGAAAAAAAGTTAAGAGCAATAAGTGCAAGAGAAACAGTAAGGACAAAGTATGACTTTGTCTGTTTTACGAATAATAAAATAATATAAATCGCCAGTGAAACCAAAAAGATATCCAAAATTTCTCTGCTGGATATTGACGAAAATATAAGTGGGATATCTTGTATTGATGCGAGGGATTTGATATCTAGTAGGGCCATTAAGGGATTATATCATTATAAATAACCCCACTCAATTAATTGGTCATATTCTTTTTTAATAAAATGCTCACCTATATCAATTCTATAAAACATTTTAGGTATATGTATTTTATCAATAATCCTTAGTGCTTTTCCCCGAGCTGCGCCAACAGTGTGACCTTTTCCTGTAATATACATAACAAAACCATCTGTCTGATGAGATATATAATAGGATTTAGTTTCTGATCTATATGCCACTTCATCAAAGTGAATATGTCCCATATCTTTTTCTGTGACTTTGTCCATATAAATTGTTAAACCACTACATACATCCGTTTCAAAATGTTTTTGAAACGGAAAAGGTGGTACTGCAATTGAAAATACCACAGCATATCCGTGCTTCCATTTAAGATCATATTGTTTTCCATCGGCTATTGCTTTTAAAAAATATCCCCAAGGTGATTCATGAAGTTCTGAATGAATATGAACTATAGGGCAACCCATTCTTGGTGTTGTTTCAATTGCATATATTCCGTCTTCATTTACTATACAGTTTATTCCGATATCTCCTCTGTAATTTATTTCTTGAAGAAATGGTTTGAGTTTTTTCAGTGTTTCTTTGTAAATTTTATTTTCTTCATCTGTATACCAAGCTAACGTTCCCATCTCGTCTGTGAAAGGTCCAATATTACCTGCAAATAATTGGGGGTGTTCGAGGTTTATTTCAATCGGTCCAACCCAGTCTGTTCCATTAAAGTATCTTCCTACACCAATTTCAACACCTGTCGCTTTGATTTGAAGACTAATTGGATCATTAACTAATTTTTTTTCATGTGTATAGTTTTTTAAAATTTCTAAAACATCTTGACCATTTTCTCTTTCTCCAACAAAAGTTACGAATTTTGAGTTATCACCTTCTCGCTTGATTATATATTTTGAAGGAAATTCTTCTACAAACTTTATTGCAGAAGGGATGTTCTTAAAAGATTTTAGTTCATTTGTGGATATATTGTATTTAATAAATATATCATGAGTAAATTCTCTATCATATTCAAGTTTATCTGCCATTTCTGAACCGCCAAATACCGAATAACCTAATGTTCTCAATTCATCTTGATCTTTACCGTAGCCATTATCATCAAAAAAAATTAATCCATCTTTACCCACCCAATTTAGCTCGGATTTCCATTTTTTTGTTTTAGGAACTATTCCATCAAAAACATTCCAGAGTTTTTTGTCCTCCATGAAGAATTTAATACTGTGCCCCTCTTCTTGTAAAAGTTTTGCCAGATTACTTGCTAGTCCTTTCCGTGATATAAACAAAATATTCATTTATTGATATAATACACTAATGGATAAAAAAACAAAAATTTTAGACTCTATTTTTTGGGGTATGGTTGTTTTGTCGCTTAGTATTACTTTCTATAAAACCATAATCAAACAAGATTTTGTAATAATAAATTATGAAGAAGAATCAGAGGGTGAAAACTCCAAAGAAGATTCAGAAATTCAAGAAAATACTGAAGAGAATATTAAACAAGATATATGATTTGGTTTTTACTTATTTTACCACCCTTTCTGTTTGCTCTTTCAAATATATTGGATAAACATCTTACTATAGGGGAAGGTGATGAATCAAGCCCTGAAATGCTTTTGGTTATTGGTGGTGTTTTTAACACTATTTTGGCTGCTCCATTTTTTATTTACATACTATTTAAAGGTGGAGATATTTTTAATCTTCCTTTAATATTGAATGGAATTTTATTTACTTTGGCAGTTTGGTTATATTTTTATGCGTTAAAAATAGGGGAGACGGTGAGTGTAGCTCCGTGGTATCAAACCATTCCTATTTTTGGCTTAATTGGGGGTTTTGTATTTCTTAATGAAATACCTACATTGCTTCAGATTGTGGGAATGTTTTTGATTATGTTTGGTGGATTAGCAATTACTACTTCAAGAAATTTTGTAATAAATAAAAAAATAATTTTCTTAATGCTTTTGTCCAGTTTACTTCTCGCATTAAATGATGTTAATTTTGCATATTTTGGTCGAGAAATTTCTTTAAGCAGTGCTTTGTTTTCAGACATATTAGGGAAAGCTATTTGGGGAATACCTTTTCTGTTGATTGGGTATATTCGTAAAAGTTTTGCAAAAGCAATCAAGGATAAACTATCAGTCCAATCAGTTAATGAAATAATATTTATTACTGGGGATGCTATCTTTGATATTGCAAAAATATATTTACCAGTTGCATTGGTTCAATCAACAGCAAATACACAGCCATTGTTCATATTATTGTTATCCATTGTTTTGTATAAGATTGCACCATCTTATCTGCAAGAAGAAAAAGAAAACTTACACGCATTACGTGTGATAGGTATATTTGTTGTCGTTATTGGTGGGGTGCTTTTAGTTTTTTAAATTGAATGGATTAGAAATGTTTCCAAGGTTCAGGGAGTATGTATAAAGGTTCTATTTCCTCACCTCTTTTTTTTGCATCTAATTTTCTTTGAATGTGAAATTGAAAATATCCATCATATTTTTCTTGAATCTCATTTTTTTCCCAGTCATGTTCTGAGATTATTTTTCGGCAATTTTTTTCTCCACAAAGACAATTCATTTCAAAATATGTCTCACTGTCATCATTTGGATGCATTATCATGGCATAATCATATGTAATTTCTTCGCCTTTTTTAATTTCTTTCATTGCAACCAAAAATAATTGACCTCTCCAACCACAATTTGGATTACAACTGTGATTTATATAATGTTGAGGCATTTTTTGGGTATCAATCTCAGATATTGGGCTGAAAGAAAAATCTTCTGAGATTTCGATTGGTTTGTCTTCATTATATTCATTTAATTTATTTTCATCTTCAATACTAAAAACATAGCCACCCATAACAAGAATTAATTCGTTTTTTAATATATCCTTATTGGTAAATAAACCTTCCCCTCTGTCTTTTGTTGATAAAACATTAATTTTTGGGCTTAACCATGAATACTTTTGCATAAATCTATTTCTTTAATTGTTTATTGCATATATAATAGCATATATGTTTGAATATTTATGTAGCGATGGGGAGGGTGTAAAAAAACTATTTGATTTTTCCATTGCTCCTAGTTTTTTGTATTATTCTTATGTTCCAATAATGTTGTTGTGTCTTGCGTTTGGTTTTTTTGTTTTAAAATCTGGTAGGGGTAATTTTTTAAATAGAAATCTCTTCTATATTTCATTAATTTATAGTTTATTTTTAGTAAATGAGTTGTTGCATTGGGTATTGATACCTGTTGTTTTGGTTCATTTTATGTGGCAAATAAGTATATTATTTCATGCTCTATTATTTTATTTTGTCTATCTGTTTTTTTATTTTTTAATGTATGAAAAAAATATCTCTTTTAATCATAGGTCAATTATTTTTCTATTGATTATTCCTATTGTTTTGTTTTTGCCTACAATTATTAATATACAAGTATTTGATTTTGAATATTGTGAAGGAAATTATAGTTGGTTGTGGTACTATGCTTATATAGTCGAGATTATTTTTTTAGTTCTTATTGCAAGAATGTCTATTAAAAAAATATTAGTAAGTCAGAACAAGATCAGGGATACCTTGTTTTCTTTTGCTACCGTTATATTTCTATCTGTTTTTATTATTACTAATGTCTGGGGCGATTCAACACTTTTATATGAAGTAAATATCTTGGGGCCAGTAGGTATGTTTTTGTTTATTGTTCTTATGATGTTTGCAGTTGTAAAATATGAGGCCTTTAATATAAAATTATTAGGCCCTCAAGCTCTAGTATTGCTTCTCAGTTTTATTACTTTTGCAGCTTTGTTTATAAGGAAGATTGAAAATATTAGAATTATTTTAGTAGTAAATCTTATTTTCATAGCAATAATTGGTTATTTGCTTGTTCGATCTGTAAAGAAAGTAGATCACCAACGTGAACTTCTTCAAAAAGCCAATCAAAATCAACAATCCCTTCTTCACTTCATAACTCATCAAGTAAAGGGGTATCTTACTAAATCAAGAAATATTTTTGATGGTATGTTGGTAGGAGATTATGGAGAAATTAATGATCAGGTCAAAGATATTGTAAAACATGGTTTTGATTCTGATACTCGTGGAGTTGAAACAGTTATGGCAATCCTTAAAGCTTCGGATTTGAAAACAGGAAAAGTAGAATTTAAAAAAGAAAAAGCAAATATTTCTAGTCTTGTTGCAGATGTTATTGAAATAAAAAAAGATGCAGCAATCGCAAAAAATATAGATCTCACATTTGAAATTGAACCAAATGTCTATACTCAAGTCGATGTTGTTCAAATAAAAGAGGTATTTAAAAATTTAATAACAAATTCAATACTCTATACAATTAAGGGTACTGTTAATGTAATTTTGAAAAAGGAAAATGGAAAAGTTCATTTTTCAGTTATTGATACGGGTGTTGGTTTAAGTCCGGAAGATAAAGAAAGATTATTTACAGAAGGAGGTAAGGGAAAAGAATCTGTTTCACTGAATGTTGATAGTACTGGATATGGTTTATATATTTCTAGACAAATAGTAAATCAACACCAAGGTAAAATTGGTGCAAAATCAGAAGGTCGAGGTAAAGGTTCTGAATTCTTTGTTATTTTGCCTGATATACAGTAATCTATTGCAATGATACTTTGGTATAAAAATAAAGGAGAAACACCCCTTCAATCTATTAATCGTTTGAGATTTGAAAGGCCTGAATTGGAACAGGAGATTTTATCTTATGCGGGAAGACTTGATCCAATGGCGGAAGGAATTTTACCCGTTCTTGTTGGATCAGAAGAAAACAAGAATAGAAAAAATTATTTATCAAAAGATAAAGAGTATGAAGCACATTTTTTACTGGGTTGCTCAACTGATACTGGAGATGTTTTGGGAATAATTAATGATGTAAATTTTATAAAAATAGAAGAAGAAAAAATAAAAAATACTATTGAAAATTTTATAAATATTAAAGAACAAACATATCCTTGGTATTCTTCCAAAACAGTTAACGGTATATCGCTTTTTGAATATGCTAGAAAAAATAATTTTGACATTGAAAGACCGAAAAGAAATATAGAAATATATTCAGTTTCTGATATTAAAATTTATGAAATGAAATTGGACACCGTGATACAAAAAAATATTGAAGATATAAAAAAAGTTGTAGGTGATTTTCGTCAAAATGAAATAATTGATTCATGGAATAAATTATCACTTAATTCAATTAAGGTGCAAATAATTTCTTGTAAATTAAAGGTTTCTTCAGGAACTTACATTAGGGCTTTAAATGAATATTTAAAAGAAAATACCGGCATACCTTCAGTTTTAATAAAATTAGTAAGAACAAAAGTTATTTAATTAAAAACGCAAAACTCTTATTTTGCTTTATGATACAATATCCGATATGAAAAAATTTATTATTTTAATTTTAATTATAGGAATTGGATATGGTGTTTATTTTTATTCTAATAAGAATAAAAAAGAGATTAAATGTGAAGAGGGGTTTAGATTTGTCCCTTCTACTCAAACTTGTGAACCTGTAGAAAAACCTGTTGAGGAACTTAAATTAGATTTGTCCCAGATAGAAATAAATATTCCAGAGACAGAAATAAAGATTAAATTAACCAAAGATGCTAAAGGTGAAATTTATTCAGCTTCATATAAGAATCCTGAAGATCCAGAATCTTCCAATATAAGAGGATTTGTTTCAATTAATGCAAAAGAAATAATAAATTTTGCTCCAGATCTAGCTGTCGCTCCCATGTTATTTAATTCTGGTGGTACTGGTGATTTTAATTATATAGTTTTATTTGATATTAAAAATAATAAACATTTATCTTCTATATTTGTTGGTGATCGCATTGAAATAAGTTCTATTGATATTGTTAATGAAAAAATAAAAGTACATTTCAAAAACAGATTAGATTCTGA
>CAYOAC010000031.1:0-8682 GCA_964401885.1 uncultured Candidatus Saccharibacteria bacterium | reverse complement strand
TCTTCATACTCACTCCACATCAAAGTTCTGAACTTGTCCACGAGGGGGAGATATAATCTGACAATAATTAATTTTAATTGTAAAGTACAGAGAATGAGAAAGTACCTTGTTGCATTTAATATCACCTCACCCAAAACTGTCTATGAGACAGTGACTGTTTCATAGATCATAACCTGGAAAGACATTGTTACCGAAGAAGATTTGGAGTGCCCTCCCTTCTTTGAGCAACATGAAAGAGAAGGAGGGGAAGAAACCATTTCCATAAGGATTCACAAAACTTATCCAGAAAAAGACAAAATGTATGAGGTCTGTAAAGGCCTTAGTAAAATCATAAGGATTATCTCAATGACTCCTATTGGATAGGAATCATTGCCGAAATCGACCTGCATTCACATGAATGCGGGTCTGTTTTTTATACGCCTGCCGTTTTATCAATCTCAAACAACTCTTTCTCAATAAATTTCCAGTTTAAAGTAAAGTGTTATTTTACTTTTATTTTTGTTAGAATAATTTATATGAAAAAAATTATTTTAACTATAGCAATTTTATTAAACATTATCGTTGTCCTAGGAACAGTTTTAACAACTTGGATGTATGCTGCTCAGTCAGATTTATTGGCTTGGTTCACTCTTAATATACCTTTAGGTTTGAGTTTATCAACTAAACTTTTATGGGTTTTACTTATTATTCCTGTAATCAATATTATCGCACTATCAATTAAGAAGAAAAGATTGGAATAGATTCAGATAATATTTTTTCTATTTTAATCCATCTCAAAGTTCTGAATTCGTCTACAAAAACACAGGATGTTGACATATCTTTTCAAAGCAATATAATATGTATATAACTATGGAAAAGACCCTTATGTAGATACGTCTGCATCGGGGGCTTTTTCTTTTTAAACTAAAGTTTTATTTGAAAACTTATGATACTGGTCGTTAAGAAATACAATTTCAATATTTTTATTCTTTATCAAAATTGAACATTTTTGAGTATCAGGAGCAATCAATGAATTAAGAACTTTGTTTTCTTTCAAAAACTCGACGAGACAACCAAAATCACCATCGCCAGTAATCAAGATGCAAGAATCAAAAGATTTGGTATAAAAATCTGAAACTGTTTTTAATACAAGTTCTGCATCACAATTACCTTTTACCACTCCTTTAACAGTAATTGTTTGTTTAAAAATTAAAATAAAACCACACTCTTGCAAATATTCATAAAATTTTACTCTATCAGGAACTAGTCCAATAAATAGGTAAATATTTTGAGGATTATATTTTTGTCTAAGCCATCCTCTGAATTTTTTATAATCAATATCAAAACCTAACTCTTTTGCTCCTCTATATAAGTTATTCCCGTCTATGTAGATATTTAACTTACTCATACCTATCATATTAACATATTCAAAAATAACTCAATTCCTTCACCTCCTTTTCAAACTCCCTCCATCTCAAAGTTCTGAACTCGTCCACGAGGGGGAGCAATAGTTTGACACAACACTATTTATGTGATATCATATGAATTGATAGTTTTTTCACAACGGGTTGGTCTTCCTTAGAAAGGCCTTGGTGACCTATTAAACAATAACACCGAAAAATGAAAAGTTATGTGGGATGATTTCAAACTAACAATATCTGAGCCTGCTGTAATCAGGCGTATCGGCAAAATGGAGCAGGTATTGGACATCGCAGAAAGAGTCGAAGACGGTGTCAGATTCAAAGACGGGTCGTTCCTTAAGATGTCTGCTCAAGATACAACGGACTCGTCCTATTTACGCTTGGATGATTTCTGGTTTCCAGTCCAGTTAACAGTCAAACGGGTGGAAGGACAACTCAAACAAGTTACTTTGGGGCGAGTGCACATTTCATTCTGGAAGCGACACGACTCTCGTTGTTTGGTGATGTTCGATCAAAAAAACAGCCCTGAAAACAATTTCAACGGCGACTATAAAGAGGCGCTCGATTGGATTGTCGAGAAACTCAAAAACAAGTTTGCCTAAAAACACCGCTGTTACCACCCTAGGATTCCGCCTAGCTTGTAATGGCGGTTTTCTTTTTATACAAAAACCAACTTCCCCATCTCTTCTTCATATTCACTCCATTTCAATTTTCTGAATCCGCACCACAAGGGCATTTCTTATTTCTACGGTTGTTAACACAACCAAGAAATAAAGTCGCACCACAAGGGCATTTCTTATTTTAAGAAATCAAATATGTCTTATACAAGATGACTCATTGTAAAAATTACATGTATTTGATATATTCTTGAATAATGATTTTAAATAAATACATTTCTACTTGGTCCAGTTTTATATAGTTATAATCTGTTTTTTAATGCATCGATCTTAAATCCTCAAATCTAAATCCAGAAAAAAAGATATCTGTCATGACTATTACCACAACCTTAGCAAAAGATATTATTACCATATCTTATGATTATCTAGGACGTAAATTTTGTTTTGATACATTTAATTGCGTTCATTTTGTAAGAGAGGTTTATTTCAAAGTTGGAATAGAATTTCCTTTACTTATTAGAGACAAAATTCCTCCATCAAATTTCCATCTTAATGTTAAAGAATTTGAAAAAATGCCAGTCGGACACTCAGTATTTTTTAAACGCAAGATGAGTGAACTTATAAACCGACCATGGACTCATGTAGCAATAATCGTAGGAGCAAACCAGTTAATTCATTGCACTAGAAATTTAGGTGCTGGTGTTGTTTTAACAACAAAATCTGAATTCTTAGAAATATATGATATTGCTCCCGACAAATAGATAGTTCTTTGTTTATTAAAAGCACACAACCTGCAGGTATGGTGCTTTTTTATATAAACAAAAACTTTCTATTTCATCCTCACCCTCCCATCATCTCAAAATTTTAGATTCTTTTATAAAACAATCTAATATTGACATATATTTATATATGTTGTAACATAATTTTGACTAGTCAGAAGAGTATCTTACTCTTCCCTTTTCAAATTCAAACCATTCAAAGCAATGCAAACAAGAGAAATACCCTGGCACCATATTGATAATTTTTCATGGGGTGCTATTGATTGTTATGTTGATCGATTCACTTCATGGCTTTATCGTATGAAGAGAAAAGGTGTTAGAATTGTTTTTTTTCCTTCCCCATCAGATATCGAAGGTCAATTCACGATAGCATTGGCCAGCGCATCGATTCATGAATGCGCAGACAAAATCGGCATGTCTGTTTCAACAGAAAAAAGATTACGGAAAAAAAGTTTGCCCAAACAAACATCAGGTGTTCAATCGAAAACATCATCCTTCCATTTTCCAAATCCATTCGAACAGATTGTCATCACCGAACCTGGTATTGCTGAGTTTATTCCTTTCAAAATGGCTTAAACTTTGGAACCAACAAGAGACCTGTTCACGTTTATTTGTGACAGGTCTTTTTTATATAAAAACAAAATTCTCCAACCCTTAACCTCTGTTAAAAATAGAAAATACATAAATTTGACATAAGCGCAATAAATTGTATTATATTATTTGAAAGCACTTTTTACATTCGGTGATTATTGTGTTTTCATCTCAAAAAACAAAACCTTGAAAGATTATCCTATGAGAATGGTAACAAAAATAAACGGTGTCGAAGTTCTATCTGATTTGAAGGTTGATTGTATCTCGGGTACGTCAGTACGTTTCACAGATGGAAGTTCGTGTGATATTGCAACAGGTAATGTTAATAATATCGGAAGCGGAACCATTGTTTTACAAGGTTCCAACTCTAAAATTTCAAAAGCTGTTTGCACTGGTAGTGGTACAGCGATTGTGAGTGGTTCTAGGACCACCTTCAATAGTGGAAGTGGTAATGCTGTTGCGAGCGGTGGAGGCACAGCGATTGTTGTTAGTGGGGATGTCCATGGAGGCTTGCGTCTTTAAGGCACCTTCTCTTTTACACAAAATAAAACCTCACCAAAAGCCTCGCTTCGGTGAGGCTTTTTTCATACAAACACCAAATTTCCAACCCTTCCTCAAGATCGTTCCATCTCAAAGTTTTAAACTCGCACCACAATAGTACTTCTATTTTTCTAATTCATTATTCAATTATAGGAAAAATAAATCGTCTATCACAGGACGTAATACAAAGTATTTATAAATTTTATTTTATTCTTTATTTGACATAGTATTAAAATATTGATATTTTGGCGAATGAACACTCGTTCGTTATTATGAAAACTAAAACACTATTGCTATTGGCTGTTTCGTTGTTTGTAATTGCTGGTTGTGAATCCAAAAAGATTCCAAATGAAAATACTGTTACACCAGAAAATCCTGTGGGTTTGGTAGCAACACTTGGTCAGCCTTCTGAGTATTTTCCGACTGATGTTGGAAGGAAGTGGACATACAAAATCAAAACATTTGGAGAAGATAATAAGCCTCTAAATACCGAAGTTGTGATTTGGCCATCAGGTGCAAATTCGATCGCATATAAATCTGTTGGAATATATCTTAATTTCAAAGACAGAAACACAGAGGAACACGATTTGATACTTCAAGTTAAGGATAAAGCTAAAAAGCAAGGACCCTTTGCTTTTGAGTCTGGTGTTGAAGTTGAGATTCTGAAAGACGATCTTAACATTTACGGCACGTTACACAGTGAAAGGAACAAACTTCTATGGGCTCCAACCAGCTCAGGATCATTCAATGTTTTTCAAGTAATTGAACATGACCCGAGCAGGAGTCCAAATTCTGGGCCCTGGGGATCATATGGTTCTGAGCCAGGGTATTCAACAAGAATTATATTTTTCGGTGAAAAGCCTGGAACATGTATGAGCTTGGGATCAGAATCAGAAGATAAGACTCTGTTTATCGGACCTGAAAAATATAAAGGGATTCAATCCTTACACTTCAAAAGAATGGTCGCACACAAACCAAATCTCAATAAGAGTGTAAAAAAATCAGAAACTGAGAACTACTTCGAATCTTCTTTTACGGAAGATGCCTGGTATGGCAGAGGTGTTGGACTTATGTATCTTGAACAAAAGGTTGCTGATAAAGTAACCATGGTTTGGAATCTTCAGCTATAGTTTTCAAAAAACTAAAAACCCAAAACCCTCGAATTTTCGAGGGTTTTATTAATTATATATTTTCATCATGTATCTAGACGTATTCAAGCTAATCATAAATTAATATTTATAAAATTATCTTTTCTTCTTATAGAATAAACGCATTATAAATATAATTAATTTAGCCAACAATAAAATTGGTGATCCGGCTACAATTCTATCAATGCGTTTCTTTTCTATTGGGATGACATAACTATCCGTATAAGGATCATAATTTCTATCTAAGATATTTTTATTTTCTTTTAAAAAGCCATTTAATCATTAAACCACCTGCTTAATTTGTATTTAATTAATTTTAAAATATACTTAACAAACACATTCAATCTATGAATTTTTTAAATAAGTTAAATAAAAAAAATATAAATGAAATATATGAATCATTATTTAGATTCATAATGGTCTGGAGAATAATTTATAGTTTATTTAAAATAATCTTGGGTATTATTTTATTTAAATTCATAGGGACACCTATCTCACATTTATTTTATAAAATAATGGGACACAAACTTATGGGAGATCAGTTTGATTTCTTGATTCAAATTATAAATCCTTTTATGTATCATGTGTCTTATAAGATAACTTATTTCCTTGTTATATATTTAATATTTTGGGCAATTATAGACATTGTTCTATCTATAATTCTCCTTAAACATAAACTATGGGCCTTTCCAATAAGCATACTTCTTATGTCTGTTTTTGTTTTATATGAAATTTTTAGATTTACAAATACGCAATCTCTAATTCTACTTTGGGTAATAATTATGGACATAGTATTGATTTGGGTAATTAAAGGAGAATACAATAAGTTAAAAAATAAAAGTATTTTTAAAAATTAATAAAATTCCAGATTTACCAAAAGAATATTAATCACATCAAAATAGTATCTGAAATTAAAAACTTAATTGATTTATATTACAAATTACTGTTTTCAATTTCAGGTTCAACAATAGGAGAATTTTCCAAATCAGAATTATTTTCTGTACTATTTTCTAATACAGATGATGAATCATCATTAATTTCTCCCTCAGAACCATTTTCAACATCAACGATATTTTCATCAATAATATCATCAGTATTTTCATCAGTAACAATATCTCCATCGCCGGTGTTTACAATAATTTCTTCTACCGATTTATTTTCTAACAACTGTTTTAATTGATCTTCAGTAACACAAGTCTCACCTATACACAATTTTTCAGTTTTTACTTCCCTACCAAAATCAGAAACTTTTTTTGCTAATTCCTGAACAGAAGATATTAAATAAGTAATAAATCTTGAATAATTTATACCTTTATAATTATCTGATGGATTAGTAAAGACTAATTCAGGGAAAACAACTTCTACTTCTTGAGCAATGAGACCAATATCACCTCTTTGATTAGACTTCCAATCGAATGACGATGGTTTTAACTGCATTATTTTATCCAAAGTATCTTTTGAATCAAGAAGAGCAATGTTTTCTTTTAGTGCAATATCTGATGCTGATGTTGTTAGAACACCATCTGCTGTAAGGTTCAAATCATAAGCATAAGCCCCAGAATCAACTGCAGTAAATTGAGCATTACCAACGACAGTTAATGTTTGCCCGGGTGTTGATGTTCCAATACCAACTTTAGAGCCAGACATCGGCGTAGATGTAGCTGTTGTTGATGAACCAATGTTTGTTGCGTATATCACACGAGCTAAGTTTAATTGATCCACAGCACTGTTCTTAGCTCCCTGGCCTATAGCAATTGAGTTTGAAAACCCACCAGTTGACGTGTAATTACCGAGAAGAATTGAATATTTGTTACCAGTAGTATTATTTACAGAATCACCGAAACCAGAACTTCTACCAATAAATATTGAATTAGCAGCATTTGTTGCAATATATCCAGCTTGATAACCTATAAAATAAGAATTAGCTGCATTTGATGCCTGTCTTCCAGCTTCTGGACCCAAAAATATTGAATTATTTGCAGAAACTGAATTGTAACCAGCATATTGACCCATAAATATAGAGTGGTATGCGTTTGTAGAGCCCTCACCAGCTTGTTTTCCAAAAAAGTTTGAATGAAATGCGCCTTGAGCATTTTGACCGGCACTAGCACCAAAAAAATTTGAGTTAAATGCACTAGAAGCCAAAGTATTACTAGAACCAGCATTTTTACCAATAAAGTTTGATTCAGCAGCAGAAGCAGCACCGGATCCAGCACCAGAACCAAAAAAGTTTGAGTTATTGGCACTAGATGCGGACATCCCTGCATTGGCACCAAAAAAGTTTGAGTTATTGGCACTAGTTCCATCCCTTCCTGCACTAGATCCAAAGAAGTTTGAGTTGTATGCACCTGTTGCGAGTTGACCGGCTGCATATCCAAAGAAATTAGAATTGTTTGCACCAGTAGCACTCAAACCAGAACTTTCACCAAAAAAATTTGACCTATTTGCGTTCGTTGCTTGTCTACCTGAATATCGCCCCATAAAATTTGAACCAGAAATACTTGTAGTAGTTGCACCAGCTTCATATCCAAATATAAATATATCTGTTGATGTAGCATTCAAACCAGCGTTCAAACCAAATCTAGCTGATAAACCATCAGGTGAAAAGTATGCAACTTGTTTATTGTTTGATTCTAAAGTTAATGCATAATTATCGTTTGTGCCAATAGATGCAACTGAACCAAATGAATTACCACCATTTACAAAAGCATTTTCTACTCCTGTTATACCAAGTGTAGATGTTGCGACCCATTGTGAACCAGATCCAGTAGATTGAAGTACATAACCAGGATTACCAGCGTCACCATTAAACTTAATTGCACCAGTAAGATCCACACTTCCAGATATGGATAATGCTTCTGTTGGATTTATTGTATTTATACCAACTCTAGAAATATTGTTGTCTACAAACAAAGTTGATACTGAGGATGTTCCAACCCTTAATCCTCCCCATACATCAAGTTTGGAATTAGGTGATGATGTTCCTATACCAACATTGCCAGAAGAAAAATAAGTTATTCCTATTCCATTAGGTTTTATTTCTATACCACCATTAGTATTTGTGGCTTCTACTAAATTTGAACTTAATTTCAAATTACCTGATTGAGTACCATCCAAGAAACTAACGGCAGAAGAATCAGAATTTCTAAAAGATTTACCCGCTGTTAATAAAACATTACTTTTTAATAAAATACTACCACCACCTGACGCGGAATTAAGTTCAATATTACCACCACCAGTTGTTTTTAAAATAAGATTTTGAGTATCATCAGATGACACCACAACACTATCAGACAAGTCTGTTTGCAAAACTTTCTGTCCGTTTACATAAATAGAACCAGCACCAACAAACAGATCTTTCCAAACATGAGTTAATGATCCAAGCGCGTAAGTATCATCAGATGTCGGTATAATATCACCTGTCATTGCAATATTTCCAACAACACTCAAAGCTTGTGTTGGAGTTGTTGTACCTATTCCGATATTTCCAGTTGTATAATAAATATCAGCGCCACTTGTAGTCCATTGTGAAGATCCTCCACCTGAGATACCCAACGTAGATGTCGCAACCCATTGAGCACCCGTACCTGTTGATTGAAGTATTTGA
>CAYOAC010000030.1:0-9311 GCA_964401885.1 uncultured Candidatus Saccharibacteria bacterium | reverse complement strand
TGTGCAGACGTTGGAAAGCGAGTTTCAATTCTCTCTCCTTCATCTCAGACAGTTGTCCTCTGTGGTTTTTGGTTATTCTATTAAAGAGCTTCTCGTCTGACTACTTAAGAACTAAAACACTGTTAGAAACATCCATCTTTTCGGATGTATGAGCCGGAGTTCATCCCGATCACTCATTTGAGACGATGACTATCGCCCCTCTCGTACCCACGCGAATTTTTTCGCAAATCTCTCGTAACACGCTACAAATAAAAGTTTCTTAACTCTTATTCCCGCACGTGTCGCTAAAGCAAATGCTCAGAAATTAAATCGCTACAGTTTTTTTAAGTACTTCAACCGTTAACTTGCACTGTTCTCGATTGATTACAATATCATAGCAGATATAAAAAATATGTCAAGTAATTTTAGATATGTTCTAAAATTTTTCTTAAATAATTAATAAAAAACCCTTATATTTTAAGGGTTTTTTATAATTTAAAATAACTTTAAGTTTATGACTAAATACCAATATTCCACGTTGTTCCTATTATTGGGAATTGTCCTTTAATAGTAGCAGTAGTATCCATAGACTTAACATTAATTTTAAGTTGTTTACCTATATAAGAGTTAGCCTTTGAGCTAACTATGGCCTTAATAGTAAAAAGACGCATTTGTCCTGAAGTAAATAGAACATCCGGCGCAGGAACAAATACCTCATCCTTTTTAAATACTACAGGCTTGGATTCTGATCCAACAGAAGCACGCAAAGAGCCCGTATCATCAACTGTTGTGAATCCGACAATTGATTGAACTGGAGCGGATCCATTTTGGCTCAACCAAAATCCTTTCAAAATAGCTGTTTCTTTTCCAATATTTATAACTTGAATATATGATACAGGAACTTCTTTCCCTACTTTTGCAGTACCCCCAAACAATAATGGAACCGCTTCCACAACAAATGTAGTTGTTGTCTTTGCAGAAGAATTATTCTTTTTTGTATCAATACTTAATGTATCGTTCGCAATACTATTTTTTCTATCTTCTAAACCATAAACGTTTATTTCATAATCTCCATTAGAAAGTTTTTTTGATATTCTAGCTTTCCATTCTCCATTTTTTACCCTGATTGAACTTTTTTTATATAAAATTTTAGAACTTCCCTCTTTTTGAACAGTAATACTTACACTCTTTGTATTTGTGGCAAAACCATAAATTGTTGGGCTCAAGGATTTAGAAATGAGCGAGTTATAATCTATACTTGCACTCACTACAGTTTTATCTGCAGCAAAAACAGAAACAGGCGCCACAATAGAAGAAAAAATAACCATTGCACCTAATACATATACGAATGACATTAAAAATTCTGATATTTTTTTCATAATTTGATATTTAAATGTTTATAATACTAATAATTTTTACCGAAAAAAGAACTTCCAAAATTGAAATGTTCTTTTTTCTATTTATGTTTTACATAAACTAACTACTCATCAAATTTTAGTTTCCAACAATATCAAAATCTGATGATGTCTTAAGTAAGATTACACCACTATCAAAAACTCTGTTGGGTGCTGTATCAATTGCAATATATGGACCACTTGCAACAATAGTTTTTACTTCTCCAACTTTATCAACAAATGCATATGTTTCTGCATAAGAAAAATTAGGAGTAGCAAGAACAACGAATGCTAATGCAAATAAACCTACTACAAACGATACTTTTGTGTTATTTATTTTATTTTTCATATTATTTATTAGAATTAAAAAGTAAAAATACCTGCACAACAGTACGTTTGAAATGTTATTATTCTTTCTGAATGAAAGAAAGAAAGAAAGAAAGAATTTTAAAATATAATGTCTTTGATTTGCTTTTGCAGGTTGTTAGAAGTTAACTGCAATCGACTTTTTTTAAATCTCAGAGATTATACTATCGGTAGGTATTTTTACTACCCTTTAAGGGTGGACCCAATATTGACAAAGTGCAAGTAATATTGTTTTCTATGACACACTTTTATACTTTATACAAATAAGACACTATTTTTAAATATTTATAAAAACTTATTTTAAAATAAAAACAATCAAAAAACCCTTATTTGTAAGGGTTTTTTGATTATTCAAAATAAAATTAATTTATTATTTCTTTTTAGTCTTTTTTTCAACTGGTGCAGACCACATATAATCCAATAGCTCCCCAGCCTTGGTTTTTCCTCCAAGTCCAAATGCTAGTGCAAGTGCACGAACAATTCCAGCAAATAGAATTTGAATTAATGATGGCGCAATTCCAATTTGAAGCATTGCAGCCATAACACCAAACAATACAAATGCCCATTTTGTAATTTTACCCATTATTTGTGGATTATCCACTGGAGCATTTGAACCTATTAAAGATCGTGTTACAAGCACATCGAAAAAGTTACCTGCAATTACAGCGAACACAAGGATAACAACTGCAATCAAAACTTGTGGGACATAGAATACAATTTCATTTAAAAATTGTGTTACTCTAACCCATCCAAGGATTTCTGCTGCCGCCATAACGAAAGCAAGAATAAAAAACCATTTTACGATTTTTCCTAACAATAAAGAAATTGAGAAGTTTTTTGTATAGCCTCCAACTATTTCTTTTAGTCCTGCCTTTTCTGCTAGAACATCAATTCTAATAATATCAAAAACTTTCTTTACTATCCCCCCAAGAATAGGTGCCACGATTAAACCTAATAACAAAACGATTATTGCTCCAATAATATCTGGGAGAATACTATTTAATCTTACCCATAAATCTATGAGTGAGAGCTGAATAATTTGTGTGAATGTATATGACATAAAAATAAAATTAATAAATTAAACTACTATCTTATTTTCTCTCACATTTGAATATTACACAACATCAACCTGTGTATTTAAATATAAAAAATAAATAAAAAATAAAATTACTTCCACATATATACTTGACTTTAAAATGACTTCTTGATAAAAAGATACCTAATGAAAATTTTAATCATAGAAGATGACATTTCAATTAGAAATGTCCTCCGTTTAAGTTTAGAGTCAAAGGGCTTCATAATAGATGAAGCCGAAGACGGAGATACTGGTTCATATCTCGCTCGAACAAATTCATATGATGTAATACTCCTAGACAATGTCCTCCCAAAGAAAATGGGGGGACATGTTTGTAAAGAAATAAGAAATACAGGATCTATAACACCAATAATAATATTATCCGGCAAACAAGAAGTATTAACCAAAATTCAATTATTAAATTTAGGGGCAGATGATTACATTACAAAACCCTTCTCTTTTGATGAACTTCTTGCCCGTATTAACGCCATATTGCGAAGACCTCAAAATATCAATTATCACATTTTAAAAGTAAAAGATTTTGAAGTTAATTTTACATCACAAACAATCAAAAAAGATGACAAAGACATTTATTTAACCAGAAAAGAATTCTCCTTATTAGAATTTCTAGCCAAACACAAAAACACAGTTGTAAGTCGAGGACAAATACTTGAGCATGTTTGGGAAATGTCAGTAGATCCTTTTTCTAACACAATCGAAACACACATAATGAATCTTAGGCGCAAATTAAGAGACACTAAAAGGACACTAATAAGTTCGATACCTGGTCGAGGCTACAAATTTAATTTTAAACAATCATAATGAACTTTTTAAAATCAAAAGAAATCATGAGAAATATTAAAAATATTTCTCTTTTTTTAAAAAGAAAACCAGCATTTAATTTTGCTGAAAACAATTATGCAATGATAGGAAAATTATCTGCTTCAATAATACATGATGTATTAACACCCATAACCTCTTTAAGTCTAAGTAGTAATTTAATAAAAGAAAATAACATTAAAGATATACAACCAATAATTGAAAACTCAACCAATCAAATAAAAGAGTTTGTTTTAATAATGAAAGACTTTATTTCCAAATATGATGTTGAAAATCTAATTAATATAAATCATGAAATTCAGAAAGCAATAAAGCTCTCTAATTATAAAGCTATTCAAAACGGGGTTCAGATTCAATTTATTGAATTTAATCAAATAAAAAGTAGAGTTCACGCACTGCACATATATCAAATAATAATAAATTTGCTCTCTAATGCGATAGATGCCAGTTTAAATAGTAAAATAAAGAAAGTAATATTAATTCTTAAAAAAGATAAAGATAATTTTTATATAGAATGTAAAGATTTTGGTTCAGGTTTTGATACACAATATCTGTCTCAAATATTCAAACAACAATTTACAACAAAAGAAGATGGGCAAGGGTTCGGACTGTATTCTATCGGTTATATTGTTAAAAAATATCTCAAAGGAGAATTAAAAGTATATAGTGAAAAAAATAAAGGATCCCTTATCTCTTGTAAATTACCTATCAGAAAATAATTCTTTCGCCCTATTCCAATACCAATCATTACCCTGAATTTTCATATAGTACCACCATTCAGCTCCCCAGAGATATTGTTTTTTCATGCCGGTATTTTTGGCAAACTCAATTACTGTATTAAATTTCTTAGGACTCATTCTTTCTATTTGAATTTCCGTTTTTTCATCTACAATTAATTTATCTAACCAAGGTTCCAAAGCCAACTCAGCAATAATAGATTCTTTTTTATCACCAAATAAATTCCAAATATTACTTCTTAAAGAATAAAATCCTGGCAAAAATGGATTTCTAAAATCTCCGATCACCTTATTCCAAGAATAAACATAAACTGTTGTTCCGAAAATATCCCCCATTGAAAATGCTTTTCTCCAAGTACTTAATTCCCCGCTATCTGTTATAAGTATAGGTCTTTTTTTATCATCTAGTTTTTTAACTAATTCAATTTCTTTTAATAAAAAATCTTGATCAAAATCAAAACAATGAGATGTTGCGTATACAGACAAAAAAGCTTCATTTTCAACTTGCCATGTAGAAATTGAATTATAATTTTTATATCTATTAATTACAGTTTCTATATATCTCAAAATTTTTGCTTCGCTTTCTTCTTTTTGAAGATTTGTTGCCCAACTAGGAATATGACACTCTGGCCAACGTGGCAACCTCTTACCAAGTGCAAAAATAACTTCTAGATTTAATTTCTCAGCTCTATTTAATTGATAATCCAGTTCAGAAAAATTATATTGACCATCTTTAGGTTCAACCATATCCCAATGAGCAGCTAATCTAAATTTTTTAACATTTAAATCGTTAATTAAAGAGTCATATACCTCCTTCCAGTTCAATCCTAATTCTTTAGCATATAAAGTATTAAATGAGACTCCGTATTCTGGGTTTTGAACCTTTGAAGAATAAGACAAAATTAAATATGAAAAAATAATAATTAAAATTATGTACAAAATAATTAACTTTTTTGAAAAATATTTTTTCATTTATCTAAATAATAATACAAATCCAATAAAAATTATACTGATAGCCACTAATTTATGATATACATCTTTTCTTTTAACATTTTCTCCAAAATCGATTGGTGTAAATGGACCCAGTATTATTGAAAATAAAAATAGAAAAATAAATTGAATTCCTCCTAAAGCTTGAACGAGAGAAACTTCCCCAATTTCAATAGCTTTAATTAATAAAACTCCAGCTACACCTGCAATTATTTTGTTGACCAACATTACCAAACTTGTAACTTTGATATGTTTTTCTTTTCTTTGAGAATGAAACGTTTTCCGTACTTGATGAAAAAACAAAATACAAAAAGAGAATAAAGAAGTAATTAAACTTATCCAAAGAAAGCCTGTTTCAAAAGAAGTTTTATTCAAAACTTCTTTTAATAAAATACTATATAAAGCAAAACCAAATCCCCCCAATAAAGTAAAGGAAAAAGTTTTTATGCAAAAACGAAGTTTTGATATTAAGAAAGTACCCACAACTAGCAGACCAAAGCCGATAACAAAATGTGCTGGTAAATTAACTTTTAAAAATAAAAAACCAATAATTAAAGAAAAGATTGCAGACAAAGATCCAATAACAGGAACAACATCAGAAGCATCGCTTTTTTTTAATGAAGAAAATAGAGACCATAAAGCCACAAGTTGCATAATAGAGGCAATTATTAAAATAATAATTATATCTATTCCTATTAAAGAAACTTTCGAAAATTTTGGCAAATAAGGAATATCCCAAAAAATAGAAGGAACGTATAAAATTACACCCAAGCCAGTAAGAACTCCGGTATAAAAGACATACAAAATAGGTGTTGTAACTCTTTTCGAAGTAACCAAATATTTATCGAATATAGCAACGATTGAACTTAGAAATTGTGCAATTATTGTAAGTGTAAGCCAGGACATAACTAATCTCTAATTAATGCGTTAGACTCGCAAATTTTTTTATAAGCATAAGCAGAATGTCTCGGAGTTCTTTTTTTGGTTTGAAAATCAACTGCCACCAAACCAAATTTCTTACTGAATCCATGAGACCATTCATAATTGTCTAATAAAGACCAATACATAAATCCTTTAACAGGAACACCGTCTTCGATTGCTTTATGTACATAAAATAACATGTCTTTGATATATTTTTCTCTATAAATATCTTTTTCATCAGCAAGACCTGCTTCAGTAACTCTAATATCTTTTTTATATTTTGATGCATCTTTTAAAACATGATACAAACCTTCAGGGTAAAGATCCCATCCCATATCGCTTTTAATATATTTTCCTTTTTTTCCATACTCTGTATGAAAATAATAATTTATATCTAAGGCGTCTAAATGTTTGGCTACTTTATTCAAAAAGAATTCATTCCAGAACCAATGACTTATTTTTTTCATAACATGATATAGAATGTTAAATCTAGAATTTTTAGAAACATGCATATACATATTATTTTTAACAATACTAATTATTACAGAGTCTCCGTGTTTTTCTTTTACTTGTTTATAAAATTCATTGTGAGCTTTCGAAAGATTTTTAACTACTTTAAAAAATACTTCCAATTTAAAAATTTCAAAAGGTGGCCATTGCCCCCACATATAACTCATACTTGAATAAACCAGAGGTTCATTGATAGTTGCGAAATTTTTACAATAACTTTTTAGATTATCGACAACGAATTCACAATACCTAACAAAAAATCCAATATTATCTTTTCTTCTAAAACCACCTCTTTTAGCAAACCACACCGGTAAAGTAAAATGCCAAAGTGTTACAAAAGGAACAAGATTATGTTCATTCATTGATTGTAAAACTTTTTTATAGTGTTCTATTTCTTCAAGATTAAAATTACCTTCTTCTGGTTCTATACGAGACCATTCGATAGATAAACGATGGCAATTGTGACCGAGAGATTGTGCTAATGCAAAATCTTCTTCATAGAGATTATAATGATCAACTCCAGAACCAGTTGGAACAACACGACCAGAACGAGCCGCTTCTGCCCAATCGCAATTATTTATCCCACCCTCAACTTGATATGAAGATGTAGCGGCTCCCCAAAGGAAACCATCTGGAAATTTTAAAGCTTCTTTCATTGAGAAAATTATAACATAACATTTCACAGAATTACTGTTAATATGTTTAAAATATTTTCTAGATTTTATTACCAATATAAGATAGTATTGCTTTACATTGCCGAGTGGTGTAGTGGTAGCACGTCGCTCTCTGGAAGCGAAAACTGGGGTTCGAATCCCTGCTCGGCAGCAAAATTTAAGGACAAAGGGCCCGATCGTCTAGCGGTAAGAATATCTTGCTGACTGCACTCGCTCGGAAATATAAAAATTGAAATTTTTATATTTCACTCGCTCGTTTGTCAGTAGGACAACGGTTTCTGGATCCGTTAACTGAGGTTCGAATCCTTGTTGGGAAACATAAAATAGTTAGGCCTCAATGCGACAGCATTGGGGTCTTACTATTTTAGTTTCCCGCAAGGATGAGAAAGACGGAGGCCTAGGGTCCCTGCATCCGAGTGATAACGAGGATCTGGGATGGCCGAGTCGGGATCGCGAGTACTTATGAGCGAAGCGAATTAGTAACTCGTGACCGAATCCTTGTCGGGGAGCTAATATTTGACACATATATAATAATGTGTTAACATATAAATTATGGAAGCACATATCGTAATCAATGGAACCATTCTCGATGAAGCTCAATCTATGACGGTTCGAGTCGCAGTTAGTAGTATGCGTATGGAACTCTCAGCGACCCTGAGCAGTGCGCCAAACTCGGCCCTATCGCAGAAGGATACAAAAAACGACTGTCAGAGCTTGAAGAGATACTTCTTTCCTGCCAAGGATGATTATCTCCATCACCTCACCAAAGGCACCTTGTCTTCGGATGAGGTGTTTTTGTTCTATATAAACACTAATCTCCCTATCTCCTTCTCAAACTCACCCCACCTCAAAGTTCTGAATTCGTCTACGAGGGAGAGCAATTATCGTATTCTAACCAATAGCTTGGAAACACTGAGCTACTTGCATTGGTGTTTTTAAATTAATTCCTAAATGCAATCTCACTTCATTATAGTATTTCAAATAAGACTTCAGTTTGCAATTTATGATTGCAACATCTCTTGAAAGTGTATCCAAACATTCCTCCTGAAGTGTTCGATTAAATCTCTCAATGTGTGCATTGTCATTTGGTTTTCCGATTCTGGTATATCTGTGATTCTTTTTGATTTGAGATACAAACCAACTTCCAAACTCCGATCCATGATCAGTTTGTATCATTTCAAATTTAAAAGAGAAATGCTTTTGTGCTTCAATCAAGAAACGAACACTCGTTGCAGAGTTTAACTTCTCATACGCTTTTGCATACGTTGTTCTTGAATATACATCTATGAGTGTCATCACATAGATACGAGTCTTTGGTCCTGTCATCAGGTGTATGGTATCTAACTGGACTAAAGAGCCAGGTTTAACAGTATATGGACGATCAGCTGGAGGATGGTATCTTTTCCATGGAGAGCGTTTCTTCATTAAGCCGTGTCTATCGATTGTTCTTCTGACAGAGTTCAGAGATACTTTTATATTTTCATTTAAAAGATGTTGATGAACCACTTCACTCGTTCGTTTTGTATCTAATCTGATTTTGATAATTTTCTTCACCACATCTTCCTTCAATTCTTTGGGATGGTGGTGTGGTCTTGAAGATTCAGTTGGTATGGGGTGAAGACCTATCTTCTTTGATTTCTTAACCCATTTACTCACCGCACTTGGAGTGACTCCGTATCTTCGTGCTACGGTTCTCACTCCATATCCTCTTCGTACCATTTCAGCGGCATCTCTACGTACCTTGGGCATATTTGGGTTATTTGTATACATAATGCTTGGATATTACTTTTTAATAAAAGTGTTTCCAAGCTATTGGGATATTACG
>CAYOAC010000029.1:0-9481 GCA_964401885.1 uncultured Candidatus Saccharibacteria bacterium | reverse complement strand
ATTTTTTATTTTTTAGGATTTAAAATTTATTTAGATAACCTTTAACACTTTTGTATATTTTTAAACAATGACAACAAAAACTAAAGGGGATTATGGGGAAAACATTGCCTGTAGGATTTTAGAATCACTTGGTTTCACGATTAACCGCAGAAATTATTTCACAAGACAAGGAGAAATAGACATTATTGCCAAAAGAAATAATAACTTTCACTTTATAGAAGTAAAAACAACTTATGGTGAATATAATCCGGCTGAAAATTTCCACAAGACAAAATTAAAACGATTCTTAAAATCGGTTAAAATATATTGTTACAAATACAGAATACAGGAAGAAGTAATAACAATTGATCTTGCTTTAGTAGATATGAAAAACCGCCGATTCAAGCTTATTAAAAATTCAAATATCTACTTCCATTGAAAAATAAATAAATATGATGTATTGTATGGAAACAGTGTTTAAAAGCACTATCGGGGCGTAGTGTAACGGCTAACATGCTCGTTTTGGGTACGAGTGACTCCGGGTTCGAATCCCGGCGCCCCGACAAACAATTATTTACCTTCTTCAATTTCTTTGGATCTTGCCCAAGCAAGTTCATATATTTTTTTCATTGCATCGGCAATTTCTTCACTTTCAATAATAATCCCTAATTTTTCTCTCCAAGAAGCAATCATCACCTTGTTATTATAAATATTTATTTCAGGTGAAAAATAATACTTATCTGCAGGAACAAAAGATATTTCTCGTCTTTCTTCTTTATCATGAATTTGTCTTTCTTTCCCCACATCAGTAGATGGAACAATGGCCCGTATAAAAATATCTTTTTTTGCCCTTCTTTTATAATATTCTGGAAAGTAATTCGGGAGGGTATTATGCATATCATCAACCGTAGCATACGCCCTGATTGCTTCAGTGCTCGTAAGAGTGTCTTCGTAAACCTGTTTTAATCCTTCAATCCCTTCATAGAATCTGATCTTAGGCCTATTCTTCACAGAATGTAATAGATCAAGCTCTGAAACTAAATTTTCAGACTTCTTTATATTTTCATTTAATAAATATGCTTGTTTTTTGAGATATACAGTTATAGAGGTGGGAGATTCTGCAACAAACTCTTGTTTTGGTTCCTTACCAGAAACACTAACAATACCTTTATTCGTAAGTGAACTCAAAATATCATAACCGGTTGTTCTATTAATCCCAGCATTTCTAGAAATCTCTGTAACCGTACCTTTACCTAGCTTTAAAAGGGCGATATATACTCCCGATTCTTTTTCAGAAAAACCTAATGTTTGTAGTTGAATTTTTAATTGTGAATAGTCTTTTTTCATAGATATAAGTATATATTAATAGTTATATTTGTGTCAATTTTTTTCCACAATATTTTATTGTAACTTATTATACGTTACAATTAATATCTTTTTTAGAATTTGTTTGACGATATGTATTGACAAATGTATTTGAACATGCTATACTATTACCAGAATAAAGGTAAGTTCCTTTAAAAACAGACCTAAAACTCGATAGATGAAGGGTGGGTATACTCTAGAGCCCACCGTTCATTTATCGAGTGAGACATACTGTCGACTACGCCATTGCGCGAAGTTCAGGTAAGCAACAATTGCTTCCTGCACGAGATAAATGAAACAACACCATGACAACGAACAAATTCAGGATTCTCATCGTCGAAGACAAACCGGAAGAACTCGAAAAAGCAGTAAGAATTGCCGAGGAGTTGGGTTTTGAAATGATAACCGGCACGACAGCTCGGGCACACAAAATGGTGTGTAAAGTAAACGAGGGCTCTAAGGAGAACTCATACGAGTCTTCATACACACCACTGGTTGATGGAGTAGTCACAGATATCTTTATGCCACTGTTTGAAGAAGGAGATCGAAGGCACAATTCAGATAGTCCTTGTGGGGTTTTGATCGCAGCTGCTGCTGTAGCTGCAAAAATCCCTTGTATATTTTGCACTGGCGGTTACCATCATGGTTCAAAGTTTCAATGGATCCAATGCCTTGATAGATATATGGATGTTCTTATGTGTGACAGTGGTTCTGACGAAGAGACTGATGCCAGCAAAAATTGGAAAGAAGCAATCGGATCTCTGAAACTCCTTCTTGAGCGTAAACTAAACAAGGAGAATCAGGATTAGGTCACTAAGTGCTCTGGAGAATAGCACAGTTAAACTCCACACCCACACATGATTATGTGTGGGTGTTTTATGTTAATTAACATTTCATCCAATATATTTTATAATCATATCTATGGAAGAAAATACAAACCCAGAAAGAACATTGTTAGAAGACAATTCGGCAATGTTACGTTTTTTTGAAGGTGTACTTAATAGAGCAGCGGCTTTTGTTAAACATTTTGACGCTCAAACAAACATATTAATAGGAATCGACGTAGCAGTAGTTGGGTTTTCTATTTCAGGGATAAGCAAAGGGGAGAATGTTTTAACATTTTCGGTCTTGGCAATATTTGGTGTTCTTTCGGTTTTTTGTGCCCTCTACGCAATTCACCCACCAAAGTTTATGAGAAAAAAGGGCCAAGAAGAAAGCTTATTCTATAATAAAAAAATCTGCAGTTTTAAATCATCCAAAGAATATTCAGAGTCTGTCAAAGAAATGCTTTTAAATAAAGACATGTTGATTGAAGGTTATTCAACTGAAATCTACAATATATATAAATATTTCTATAGACCAAAAAGAAAATTATTCAAAATATCCAGAGACTTATTATTATTTGGAATTGTGTTTGGTCTTCTGATTTATTTAATTACACACTTTGTTTAATTAAATGAAAACTTTTATAAAAAACAAAGAAGATTTTACCTGTGAAAACTGTGGGTCTTTCACTGAGGGTAACGGTTATACAAATCATTGTCATGAGTGTTTTTATAGTAAACATGTAGATATACAACCGGGAGACAGATTAGAATCTTGCAATGGTCTTATGAAGCCCATTTTGGTCCAAGGTTCAACAAATAACATAACAATTACACATCAGTGCTTAATCTGTAATTTTACAAGAAACAACAAGCTTCAAGAGGGTGATAATGTTGAAAAACTATCTAAGATAGTAGAAAAAATTAATTCTGAGAAATAATCTCAATTAAATTTTGTTTATAATATGAGTCAAAACGATCTTTTAAAAGATTATAGGGGTAATTTATAAAATCATTAAAACCAATACCTGTATCTTTAGAAAAATCATCTTTTATATAAGGTATAGTCAAAGCGTTTATATAAGACCCATTACCATTTTCATTGGTAGTAACAACAATACCGTACAGGTCTGAATTACTTAAGATACCCCCACCAGAGGACCCTCTATGTGCGACATCGTTTACTCCCGTTTGTAGGACGTCATAACTTCTAGTGCCAAAAGTAAAGAAATCCTCGATGATTGAATCAGCTATTTTTAAACCAGGTTTTGTGTCTATTTCAAAAACACCACTATTTGTAGCAGGATAACCAGCAACAGTAATAGGTAAGTGCACTTTCAAATCTTTTGTTGTGATATTAGTTAAGGCATATGAGAAAGTTTTGTCTTTTGGAGTAGGCCCGAGAGGAGTGGTGATTTGTAGTATTGAATAATCATCTTCTCCAGTTCCAACAGGAGAAGGGTCTTTTATAACATCAATATTTTTTACTAACCAATCAGACGGGTAATAAACAAGCTCCACATTGTAACCATAATTAGGAATATTCTCAAAACGAACAGAGCAACTATAATCTGAAGAACCAAACTGAGATGTTTTTAAAAATGGATAAGCAACATGGGCATTAGTTAAAATAAGACCATTGGGCGAAATAATAACACCGCTTCCGCTAGACATTTTTGTATATGTTTTTGTTTTTTCAAGACAGACTATATTTGCGATTACATCTTTAACATTAAATTTTTTAGATTCCTCTTTTGATACAACTTCCTTCGGTATTATTATTTCTGTTTTTTGTGAGATTTGATCTGTAATATCTTTAGTAAATTGTTTTTCAAGATCAATTATCTTTTCTTCAATATTTTTATCTGCTTTATTATTTTTTATAATATCGACAATTTCTTTATCTTGAACCTGAAGAATATTTTGAACATAATCTTGTTGAACTATTTTATTTTCCTTAACAACATCAGAAGAAGGTACTGATAGGTCCGGGTTTATTCCAAAAAAAGCCAAAATAGAAAATACAAAAATTAATAATCTCTGAAGAATTATTCTAATAAGTATCGGCATCCAAAATATTATATCATCGACTAAGTATTGATTACAGTCTAAATTTCTGATATATTCTAAAAACTGAAAAGTAATTTTCAGCCGACTGATGCGGGTGTAAGCAGATAGCTTGCATACCGCTGCATTCTGAGACAATAAATGTTAACATTTATTGTACCCCTCATTTGCGGGTGTAGTTTAGTGGTAGAATAACTGCCTTCCAAGCAGTGGACGGGGGTTCGATTCCCCCCACCCGCACACAAGTGAAATAAAATAAAAACAACACATCCAAAGGATGTGTTGTTTTTATTTTATTTCACTTGTGATATGTGGAGAGGGAATCGAAGGCCGGAGCCGGGACACCCTGTGTCCGAGTGAATAACGAGGACCTGGGTCGGCGAGGCGGGGTCGCGAGTTTCGAGTGAAACGAGAAAACTTGTGACCGATTCCCACATCTCTTATATATGAAGTGAATTTATGAATTTAAAAACTGCAGAATGATTCCTTTTTTTATATTTCCTATTTTATTTATAAACCCTCTCTATGTTAAAATATCCCCACTATGTATAAATATTGTTTTTTTAACGGAAAGATTATTAATTCGGACAAACCATTATTAATGTTAAATGATATTGCTGTTCTCAGAGGTTACGCAGCTTTTGACTTCATGAGAATTTATAATAGCAAACCATTTCAATTTAAAGACCACATGAAAAGATTTAGAAACACTTCTAAATTAATGGGGTTGAAACTTTCTTTTTCTGATTCAGAAATATCAAAAGCTCTTACACAGCTAATTTCAAAAAATAAAGATTATGATTATCAAGTAAGATTTGTCTTAACCGGAGGAGAAACTAAGAATGGTCTTGAACCAAGCAATCCAATTTTTTATATTCTTTTTGAAAAATTAAAAGATATACCAGATTCAGTTTACAAAAATGGAGCAAAATTAATTACACAAGAACATCAAAGGATTTTACCTTATGCAAAAAATTCAAATTATATGCAAGCCGTTCTTTTACAGAAGAAAAGAAAAAAAGAAAAAGCTATAGAAATTTTATACACATATGATGGTAAAGTTTTGGAAGCATCAACCAGCAATATTTTCATTGTTAAAAATTCTATACTATACACACCTAAGGATAATATTCTAAAAGGAATTACTAGAAAATTAGTTATTGAAATTTCAAAAAAATTAAAATACGAAATTGTAGAAAAAGAAATTTTAATTGAAGAACTCTTTGGTGCCGATGAAGTTTTTTTGACAGCAACAAATAAAAAAGTTTTACCTGTTGTTAAAATTGATTCTAAAATAATTAAAGATGGTAAGGTGGGGAATGTCACAAAAAAACTACTTGAAGAATACTTAAAAATATAAAAATAAAAAACTCCCGTCTTCCGCGGGAGTTTTTTATTTTTGAAAAATTAAAGTAAATTATTTTACTGAATCTTTCAATGCTTTTGCTGCTCTGAATTTTGGAACATTCATTGCTGGAACTTTTACAGCTTCACCTGTTCGTGGGTTTCTAGCTGTTCGAGCTGCTCTTTTCTTTACAGAAAAGATTCCGAATCCAGCTACTGAAACTTCACCACCTTTTTTCATTTCTCCAGTAATAGCTTCGAAAAGCGCTTCAACTGCTCGTTCTGCATCCGCTTTTGTTCCACCTAATACTGCTTGAACTTTTTCAACAAGACTTGCTTTGTTCATGATCAAAATTAATTAATTGCTAAGGTTCGCTTATGTAAAGCTTCTATTATTATAGAAAATGCATTATATTGTGCAATATAATAAAAAATACAAAACATATTTTGACATTGGTCAAATTATCGTGCAAACTCAATTACTTTACTCTCTCTTATTATTGTTATCTTAATTTCACCAGGATATTTAAGTTCCTTTTCAATTCTAAGAGCAATAGTTCTCGCCAATTCATGAGCTTCAAAATCAGATATTTTTTCAGGAGAAACAAACACTCTGATCTCTCTTCCGGCAGACAGGGCATAGGATTTTTCAACACCATCAAAACTGTTTGCGATTGATTCTAACTCCTCTAGGCGCTTAATAAAGTTTTCCACATTTTCACGACGTGCGCCTGGTCTACCGCCGGAAATAGCATCAGCAACTGTAACAATAACTGATTCAAGATTGCTGTGGGGATACTCGTCATGATGAGATTGCATAGCCTTAATTATTTCGGGATTAGTGTCGAATTTCTGTAAGATTCTTCTACCTATTTCAACATGGGTCCCAGGTACTTCGTGATCAAGTGCCTTACCGATATCATGAACAAGCGCTCCGGCCTTTGCCACACGAACATCAGCACCAACTTCTTCAGCAATCATACCCGCAATATGAGTCATTTCTTTTGAGTGTTCCAAAACATTTTGACCATAACTAGTTCGAAAATGTAATCTACCTAATATATGTAAAACTTTTGGGTCAAGTCCAAATACTCCACATTCATAAGCTGCTTGTTCTCCTTTCTCTTTGATTATCTTTTGAACTTCTTTTTCTGCATTTTCTACTTCTTTTTCAATTTTTGCAGGTTGAATTCTTCCGTCTTTTAATAAATTCTCTAAAGCAATTTTGGCCACATATCTTCTAACAGGGTCAAAAGAAGAGATCGTAACCATGGAAGGTGTGTCATCTACTAGAATTTCAACACCAGTTAATCTTTCGAAAGCCTTTATATTTCTACCTTCTTTCCCAATAATTTTTCCTTTAATAGCATCTTCTTCTAAATGAATATTTGTAACAAAAAAATCACTATTTATATGTGTACTCATTCTTTGAATTGAAGACATTACAATGTCTTTTGCTCTTGCATCAAGTTTTTCTTTTCCTGCTAGTTCTAACTTATGAAGTCTTGTCATTAAATCCTGATCGAATTCTTTTTCAACAATGCTTAAAAGTTCTTTTTGTGCTTCCAAAACAGAGAAGTGGCCAGCTTGAGATAGTTTTTCGATTAAAAGATCTTGTTTTTCTTCATTTTTGATAATAGATCCCTTTAATTCTTCCTCTAAAGAATCCAATTTTTCTCTATCTTCATCAAGATCAAACTGTCTTTTGTCTAAGAGGTTTTCTCTATTTATCAATCTCTCTTCAGTTTTTGAGAGTTTTTCCTTTAAAACAAGACTTTCATCTTTTGCCGTCTTCAGAATTTGATTGGCGTGTTCTGTAGCTTCTTGAGTAATCCTTTCAACTTCTTCACGTGCTTCAAGCATCATTTCTTTGATTTCGAGTTCCATTGAGCCTTTTTGGCCGAGCGCAATAATAAAACGTAAAAACCAACCAATTGCGACTCCAACAAGCAAGGCAGATATAGAAATTATAGCTATTATTACGAGTGTTGACATAACTCTTGCATATTAGTTCAAAAGGTGAAAAAGGGCAAATAAAAGGGCGGCCCCGCAGGGGCCGCCCTTTTATTTATAAATTCTTATTAAACCAAAACCTTATCTATAATTCCATATTTTTTAGCCTCATCAGCAGACATGAAATAATCTCTATCCATATCTTTTTCTACTTTCTTTAAGTCTTGACCGGTGTTTTTAGCCATCATCTTTGCAAGATTCTCCTTATGTCGTATATACAACTTTGTTCTAATTTCAATATCAGAAACCTGTCCTTCCATACCGCCATGTGGTTGATGAATCATTATTTCTGAATTAGGAAGAGCAAAACGTTTTCCTTTTGTACCAGAAGAAAGAATCATTGCGCCCATAGAAGCAGCCATTCCGACACAAACTGTTGCAACATCATTCTTAATGTGATTCATTGTATCAATAATCGCTAATCCGGCGGTAACTGACCCTCCAGGGGAGTTTACATATAAATAAATATCCTTTTTAGGGTCTGTAGCCTGTAAATGAAGAAGTTGTGCAATAACAAGACTCGCAACATGATCATCAATCCCGTCTCCAAGAAAGATAATATGATCCTTGAGAAGACGTGAGAATATGTCATATGCTCTTTCTCCGAATTGTGATTTGTCTATAACTGTTGGTATTAACATATAATTTTTGTTAAAGTCTTAATAAGTCGTATGACTACAATACAAAAAACTAGCAATTTAATCAATTATGAAAAAAATCCATTGGTTCACAACCAAAAACACAGTGTTTGAAGGTCAAAAAGAAATTTCAATAAAAGAAACCGAAATAATAAAACAAATATCTAAAGTTTTACGCCTTGAAGTCGGGGAATCTATAGTTTTAAAAACCGAAACAAGTGCTTTTGATGGAGTTTTGTCAGAAATCTCTAGAGACGAAATTAAAGTTTCAAATATAAAAGAGAAGGAACGAATAACACCACATAAAAGAATTTCTCTTTTCTTTTGCATACCCAAAAAAGACAAGTTTGAGCTTATTCTTGAAAAATGTACAGAAATAGGAGTGACGGATTTTTATCCAGTGATATCCGACAGGACAATAAAAACCAATATAAACATTGAAAGAAGCAACAAAATCATCGAAGAAGCAAGTGAACAGACCCAAAGAATAGATACTCCAAACCTTCATTCTATTCAAAATATAGATGACATAATAAAAGAATATAGACCAACTATTTTTGATGTTGAGGGAGAAATATTTAAATTAAATGAAAATAAAGCTTTATTAAACTTTCTAATCGGGCCAGAAGGAGGTTTTTCACAAAGAGAAATAGCTCTATTTAAAGACGAAAAATTAGATATTTATAAAATAGGGGAAAATGTTTTAAAAACCGAAACGGCAGCAATAGTAATATCTGCACTGTTGACACAATAGAAAATAGTGGTAGTATTTTCTATGAATGAAAATGCTCCCAAAACTTCTAATTGTGGCTGTATCAATTTTACTTACAGCGTGTGGTGAAGACAATAAAACTGACCTCCTGAATACAAGACAGAGCAAAAAGGCACTTCTCGACAGAATTCTCAAAGGAGAACCGGTTAAATTGTCAGATTTACCAAAAATTGGCATTAGCGGCAATTGCTCCCCTAGTTTTTTAGCCATAGAACTGGGTTATTCTGGTGAAGATTTTGAAAAACTTGAAGGAGTTGTAATTAGACTTCCTGAACCAAAACCAGAGGAAACACTAATCCCACGGAGAACACGATACCCCGAAGAAGAGACCCTTAAACAATAGGTGTCAGCACCTCAGTAGTTGTGTTTCTCAATAGGCCGAAGACTTCATCTTCGGCCTATTTTTAATTACAAAACAAATTATTTTGATTAAATTAATTAGTTATTTTTTAAAAATTACTGCGTTTCTAAAAACTTGA
>CAYOAC010000028.1:7221-10114 GCA_964401885.1 uncultured Candidatus Saccharibacteria bacterium | reverse complement strand
CAAAAAGGATATACCTATGAATGTATAGAGCCAATAGGGAAGAATTTTGATCCAGAATTCAAACCTCAATTAACCCCTAAACAGATTTTGACTCTAGGAGCATTCGGTGGAAAATATATGACGGATTGCAAAGATGAATTTCCTAAAGATTGGTTTAAAAATGCAAAATTGAATTCTGAGTTTCATGATCCTGAAATTAATTTTTTCAAGAAAAATGCAAGCCAACCTCTTTCAGTATGGAAAAGTAAAGGTTGGATATATAAAGAAGACCCAAGAGGGTGGTTTCAGTGGTATTGTCGATATTATATGGGTAGAAGAATTCCTAAAGAAGACGCTAGACAAATTAAAAGATGGAAAGCCATGATAAGACATGTTTATCAAATAAAAAATAATTGTCGAAATGGAGATTTTTTCTGTAGACCCAGACAACGCCAAGCTTTATTACACTGGGCATACGATACCAGAAAGATGTAGATAATATTAAATTAATTTTTAGTATTTTGTTTTTTAAAATAGTATAATCATTTTATGAAAAAAGTAGTTATCTCAATATCCATAATCATTTTGATTTTACTTGGTATCTATTTAAATAGATCTTACGCTCATATTTATGCTAAAATCGAATCCATGGGACTAATTTCTTCAGAAAAAACACACACATATACAATAGGTGATAATTCTAATAATAAAAAAATATATGTTGCATTGGGAGATAGTTTAACTGCTGGGGTGGGAGTAGATAATTATAAAGAATCATATCCTTATTTATTTTCAAAATATTTAAGTAAAGATAATCAAATTATTTTAAAACCTCAGGCAATACCTGGAGCAAAAAGTCAGGATGTTATAGATAAATTATTGGAATCAACTATCAAAATCCAACCAGATGTTATAACAATACTAATAGGGGTAAATGATGTCCATAGTAATATTTCAAAAGATGTTTTTAAAAACAACTATGACTTTATTTTAAAAAGACTGACTCAAGAAACCAAAGCTAAGATTTATATAATTAGTATTCCATATATTGGTTCCGAATCTTTAATCCTTCCACCATATAATTATTATTTCGATAATAATATCAAAGACTTTAATGAGGTTTTGAAACAATTTGCATTAGATTATAAATTAGAGTATATAGATATTTACTCACCAACTTTTCAATCAGCAAAACACGATGAATATTATTCTTCGGATTTGTTTCACCCGTCGGTTTTAGGTTATGCCATGTGGGCAAAGATAATTTATGATAGTTTCAATAAATAATGTCATCCAATCAAATTGGATATTTATCTCAATATTTTTGATTATATTTTTATTTTCGCTTGGTCGTAAAAAGATAGAAGAGGGTTTTTCGATATCTATAACTCAAGAATTAAAAGGGTTTGCTATTTTGGCTATTATTTTTTCTCATATCGGATATTTTTTGGTGGATGACCATAGATTTCTTTTTCCTTTAACTATAGCTGCAGGAGTGGGGGTTGATCTGTTTTTGATTCTCTCTGGTTACGGTTTGACGATTAGTAAATTAAAAAAAGACGAAACTATATTTCAATTTTACAAAAAAAGAGTTTTAAAACTAATGATTCCATTTTGGCTAGTTCTTTCAACATTTTTAATTATGGATTTTTTAATTTTAAAAATATCCTATTCCTGGGCTTTTATAGGTAAAGCTTTTTTGGGAATATTTACAAGTGCAAATATTTATAATGACTTGAATTCACCTTTTTGGTATTTTACTTTAATATTGTTCTTCTATGTTTTGTACCCAATTGTTTTTTCAAAGAAACATATATGGATAACATCCTTTAGCTTATTTATATTGGCTTTTGTTGTGACGAATCTTAATCTGCCAATATTAAGTGGAGTTTCTGGTCTTCAAAAATCTCACATAATAGCTTTCCCTCTAGGAATTTTAATTGCTTGGTTTGCTAATCAAAATAATTCAAAGATAAAATTATTTTTCCATAATTTTATAGAAAAAATGAAACATTCATCTATTTTATTTAAAAAGATATTCTATTATTCATTTATGATTTTGTTAATTTCTTTTATCTCTTATTTTGCTTATCATTCTGGGGTTGGAAAAGGTATTATTTTGGAGCAATTAACTAGTATTGTGACTACGATTGCAATTTTGATTTTGTTCTTTTTCAAAAAAATAGAATCAAAATTGCTTTATATATTCGGCATATATTCTTATGAATTATATCTATTACATTGGCCGATAATGTATCGTTATGATATTTTTTATAAAAATTTTCCTGGTTGGTTTGCTACTATTCTATACTTAGTTTTATTCATGGGGATAGGTTTTATATTGAAGAATATTTCAGAAAAAATTGTAAAATATTTTAAAATATAAACTTAGTGATATCATATACATATGAATACAAATGCATACATAGATATTAGTCCGCTTTTAAACATGGACATGTCCACTAAAATCTTATTTATTATAATGATTGTTTGGATTATGGTTTGGAAAGGTTTTGCGATCTGGATTGCTGCTCAAGAAAAAAACAAATATTGGTTTATTATTATTTTGGTAATTAATACTTTGGGTATATTAGAAATGATTTATATTTTCTTCTTTAGTAAAAGGGGTAGGGATTATGTCTCAAAATGGAGTCAATGGGGTCTCAAGAATCCACAAAAAGAAATTGAATTTAATGAGCGATAGAAATAAAAAAAATATTTTCAAGAAGCGGGGGGGGGGGGGGGTGAAAAACGGGCGGGGTGTGTGAAATTTGGCCCAGGGGTTAAAAAAAGTCGAAATGTGGGATAAACACAAAAACAGAGAGGAAAGATAGCGTTCATAGTAATATGTACCTTGTTTTTCTTTAAGAACTCCGCGGCTTCTTCTTCTGCACTACCACCAATTTCTCCAATT
>CAYOAC010000028.1:0-7211 GCA_964401885.1 uncultured Candidatus Saccharibacteria bacterium | reverse complement strand
AAAACAAAAAAACAATTTTAATTTATCTCCCCATACAAAAAAAAAAAATATTTAAACCACGCCCCCGGGCGCCTCAACCCCCCCGCCCCGCTTCTTGAAAAGTTGCCCCAGTAGTATAAACATCGTCTATAATAAAAAAATATGAACTTATTGCATCCTGTTTGGTTATAAAAGATTTCATCGTATTTTTTATAAAATTAAAACGAGATCTTTTGTTCTTAGATTTATGGAGTTTTGAATTTTTTTTGATTTTTTTAATACCCGTAAACAGTGTAACGTTTAATTCTGGGTATCTGTTTTTTATTGATGAGATGATTGAATTTGAAAAGGTGGTTGTATGACAGAATCCTTTTTCTCTGGTTTTAGAAAAATGTTGAGGAATAGGGGTTATAAAAAAGTTTTTTAGTTGTGGGTTTTTTGAATCCATTATCTTTTTGATAATCCACTTACTAATGATATTTCCGAATAAATTTGCGACTTTTTTTGAGTTTCTTTCTTTTAGTTCAAAGATGCAATCTCTTACAAAAAAGTCTCTATAATAAAATGGATAGAAGATATTATCTTTATTTTGTAATCTAGAAGTGAGTTTTGACTCAAATTTAAGTTGCGAACATTTTTCCAAAAAAACTTGTAAATGTGTCTGTGGGAAAAAAAATTCAATAAACACAGATATTATTTTGTTTGCCATTAAATAATGATATAATCATTTTATCTAAATTATGGCTAATTTTCTTGATAATTTCTTTAATAATTTTTCAAAAAATAAAAACCCGAGCGTTCTCGGTATTGATATTGGGTCTTCTTCTATCAAAATTGTTCAACTCAAAAGACAAAAGGGTAGAGCTGTTCTTGAAACATATGGAGAAATTGCTCTTGGACCATATGCGGGTACTCAGATTGGTCGTTCTACAAAGTTGACTTCTGATAAAGTTTCTCAAGCATTGCTAGATGTTATGAGAGAAGCAAATGTTACAACTATTGATTCTGCTATCTCTATCCCAATGAAATCAAGCATGGTTTCTATTATAAGCCTACCCAAATTAGACCAAAAACAATTATCTCAAATTGTTCCTATCGAAGCCCGAAAATATATTCCAGTTCCAATTTCAGAAGTTTCTTTAGATTGGTTTGTAATACCAAAAGCTGAGAGTGAGGATGATGCGGTACAAGAAGTTGATGGTAAAAAAGTTGTTATGTCTGATGTTTTGGTTGTAGCAATTCATAATGATGTTTTGAATGATTTTAGTGCTGTTGTGTCTCTGTCAAAATTAAATACTACTTTTTTTGAAATAGAGATGTTTAGTACCATTAGATCAGTTCTTGATACCGCTGATTCTTCAAGTTCAGTTCTCGTTTTTGATATGGGAGCATCTTCTACAAAGATTTATATTGTTGAGAGGGGGATAATTAAAGAATCACACAGTATAAATAAAGGCTCTCAAGATATAACTTTAAATGTAGCCAGTTCTCTTGGTGTAACTATTGAATATGCTGAAAAGTTAAAAAGAAATTTTGGTCATAATGATCAGGCTCAAGACGATAAAATAAAACAAATTATAGATTTAGTTTTGGCACCTATATTCGGTCAAACTAATGCGACAATTGTTAATTATGGTAGAAAATTTAATAAAGTTGTCTCTAAAATGATACTTGTTGGAGGTGGATGTCTATTAAATACAATGCAAGAACGTGCACAAGAACAGATTGGAATTACTATTGTTGCGGCCAATCCTTTTTCCAGGACTCAAGCACCCGCATTTTTACAGGAGTCACTGGCATTAACAGGATCAACTTTTGCAACAGCTGTTGGTTTGGCGTTAAGAAAATTACAAGAGTTAGAATAAGTTAATAAAAACTATTGTATCTTATCTTAAACAGTTTTATACTTAGTAATAAGTTATGGATAATCAAATTAAAACTTCTTTTATACCCAGAAAAAATATCGATACTGCGGTGGATTTTCAGGCAGGAGGTTCTTTGAAATCCAATAGGAATGTTGCTAGAACTATTTTTTCTTTTATAGCCACCTTGATATTGTTAGCAATTATTGCTGGAGGAGTATTAACATACTTTTGGCAAATAAAATTAAAAAAAGATATAACAGATCAGGTTTCTATAATGGAATCTTCAAAGAAAAATTTTAATGATGATTTTGTTAAGGCTTCATCTAGATTAGACACAAGAATTCAAGAAGCAATGTTCATGTTAGAAAATCACGTTTCTCCTTCTGCCGTATATTCTTTGCTTCAAGAATATACTCTTAAAACGGTTTCTTTTTCTAGTTTTTCTTTCCAAGATAATCATGATGGGACAATAAATATTTCTGGATCAGGAGAAGCCTTAAAATATGAAACTATCGTTTTGCAATCAGATTCTTTTGGTAAAAGTGGTTATATGAGGAATGTTATTTTTACGGATCTTAGAGCGGATCTTGAAACAAAGAGAGTTGGATTTACATTCAAAGCAACTTTGGAGCCAAAACTTATTTTCTATAAAGATTCATTATCATCTAAAAATAAAACAGATTAACATGAAAAGCTTCGGACCAATAATTTTAATACTTCTTGCGATCGGAATCTTTTTCTTTTATGTTGATCCTGAATATAAAAAGGTGCAGGAACTTCAAGCAGAAATTAAAGCTAATGAAGAGGTTATTGTAATAGCTAATAATCTTAAAATTAAAAAAGATGATTTGTCCAAAAAATTTGATCAAATATCACAAGCCGAAAAAAATAAATTAGAAAAATTATTACCAGATACAGTTGATAATGTTAGATTGATTATTGATATTAATAATATCGCAAGTAGTTCTTCTATAGTTATAAGAGATATAAGTATCCAATCCAAAGAATCAGGAATTTCTAATGATGCCAAAAAAACTGATACACAAAGTAATTTTAAAGGAAAGAAAGAAGAGGATGGTTTAAAATATGTTGATACTTCTAAGATAGGTGTTATATCTTTTTCATTTACTGTTTCTGCTAAGTACGAAGTTTTCCTTAAATTCTTGGGACAACTAGAAGAATCTTTAAGACTTGTTGATATTAGAAACATTGAAGTTTCTCGTGGACCAGAAGATAGTTCATTTTATGATTATAAGGTAACGTTCGATACCTATTGGCTTAAATAAAATATATGACACCTAAACTTAAAAAAATCATTTTAATAATACTTATCATAGGAATTTTATTTGTAGTTTATTCAGTATTTATCAAAAAGGATCCTGAAGCTGACAGTCTATTAAATAGTAGTGCAAAACAAAAAACTTATGGTGATACAAAATTAATAGGTAATCAAATATCTCAAGCATTGTTTAGATTAGAAAGTATAAAATTGGATAAAACAATTTTTACAAATAAAGTTTATCTTTCTTTGACTGATAGAAGTCAAACGATATCTGATGAACCTGTTGGTAGACTCAATCCATTTGCACCAATTGGAGATATAAGTTTTACTTCAACAATCCGATCGACCTCAACAAATAGCACATCAACAAATGCTACTTCAACAAAAAATAATAAACCTAACACAAACGCAACTTCTACAGCGACAACAACTAAAACTTCTAACTAATAATATAATATGAGCTTTCTAAATTTTCTAGCAACAAAAAAAGTGATTGCTCCGGATCAAATTCCTTTTTTGAAAGAACAAATTAAAACATCTGGTAAGTCTATAGATCTTATATTATTAGATGGGGGAGTTTCAAAAGAAGATCTTTTATTGGTAAAAGGAGAATATTTCGGTGTCCCTTATAAAAGTCTTGAATCTTATAATATTCCTTTTGATATTTTAAAATATATTCCTGAAGAATCTGCAATACATTATAAATTTGTTCCGCTATCTATCGATAAGGGAGTTTTGGAAATAGGCATTGTTAATCCTGAAAGTATTGAAGCTCGAGATGCTTTGAATTTTATTACAACAAAAGAAGATTTACCTTTTAAATTATTTCTTATATCAGAAGATGATTTTCAAAAAGTTTTAGAAGTATATAAAGGTCTGTCAGGGCAAGTTAATGAAGCTTTAACAGAGTTGGAATCAGAACTATCTGATGAAGAAAAAGAAATAAAAAAACAATTAGAATCTAGCAAGATTAAAGATGATAGCAATCTAGTTGAAGATGCACCGGTTACAAAGATTGTTGCCACCATTCTTAGATATGCTGTTGAGTATGGTGCTTCTGATGTTCATGTGGAACCTATTTCAGATAAAGTTCGAGTTAGATTTAGAATTGACGGTATATTAAATGCAAGTATTATTCTTCCATTAAAAGTTGCTGGTCCTGTTGCTGCGAGAATCAAAATTTTGGCACAAATGAAGTTGGACGAAAAAAGAAAACCACAAGACGGTCGTTTTCAGGCTCGTATTGATGGAAGAAAAATTGATTTTCGTGTATCTACTTTCCCAACATATTTTGGTGAAAAAGTCGTAATGAGAATTTTGGATCAAAATAAAGGTGTTAAAAAGATGGATAATTTAGGTTTATCTGAAAGATATTTAGGAATGCTTAAGAACGCAATTAAAAAACCTTATGGAATGATTTTAATTTCTGGACCAACAGGTTCAGGAAAATCAACAACCCTGTACTCTGTATTACAAGAACTTGATTCAAGTACAAAAAATATTCTCTCGCTTGAAGATCCGGTTGAGTATACTGTTGAAGGGGTAAATCAATCACAAGTTCATGCCGAAATCGGTTACACTTTTGCTACTGGTCTTCGAACCACTTTGAGACAAGACCCCGACATTATTATGGTGGGAGAGATCCGAGATGGTGAAACTGCAAAACTTGCTATTCAGGCTGCTCTTACTGGTCACCTTGTGCTTTCTACAATTCACACCAACACTGCTTGCGGTATTGTCCCAAGACTTGTAGATATGGGTGTTGATCCTTATCTTATTCCACCAACTTTAATATTGGGTATTGCTCAACGTTTGGTTAGAAAAATTTGTCCAAATAGTGGTGAGATATTACCGGTTGAAGGCAGTACAAAAATGATGGTCGATAAACAATTTGCAGATTTACCTGAACAATTTAGGAATGAGATTCCAATAGGTACTGAAATGTTAAAAATACAAGCAACATCAGATTGTCCAAATGGTACAAAGGGTCGGGAAGCTGTATTTGAAATGTTCCAAATGACAAAAGAAATCGAACAGGTAATTCTTAAAAGTCCTGTTGAATCTGAAATCTATAAAGTTGCTAGAAGCCAAGGTTTGATAACTATGAGAGAAGACGCTATTAGAAAGGCTATGCAAAAAATCATTCCTTTTGAGGAGATTAATGAACTATAATTTATCCTCTTACGAAGATGGTTAATTAGATAAGAAGAAGGTATAATTATTTTATGACTGAGATAAATAAACCAAAAAAGATTGTAATAATTGATGATGATACTTTTTTATTAGATATGTATGTAACAAAATTTAAGAAATCAAATTTTGAAGTCCTTTCTTTTTCTTCTGCTCGAGAAGCACTTGATAAATTAAAAGAAGAAAAAGAAGTTGATGCCGTCATATTTGATATTATTATGCCAAATATGGATGGGTGGACTTTTGCTCGCGAATATCGAAAATTCAACTTACACCCTAATGCTAAATTTGTTGTATTAAGTAATCAAAATCAACAAGAAGATTTAAATATTTCTAAAGAGGTAAAGGCTGATTTATTTATTGTTAAAGCATTAAAAACTCCAACAGAAGTAGTACAAGAAATTAACGCAATATTATAATTATGGAATACAAAGCATTTTTAGAAAAATTATTAGATGCAGTAATAACTCAAAATGGTTCTGATCTACACATTTCTGAGGGTAGATATCCTACTATTAGAATAAATGGAGAATTGATACCTCTTTTGAATACAAAAATTTTGGAACATGAAGATACTTTGGGAATTTTAAAACAATTAGTTTCGAAAGAGAGACTTTTAAAATTTGAAAACGAATTGGAATTAAATTTTGCCTATGAATATTCAGATGGTAATAGATTTAGAGGAAATGCTTTCGTTCAACAAAGTAAGGCTGGTATTGTTCTAAGATTAATTTCTAACAAGATACCAACATTAGAAGAACTTAACCTACCAGAAATATTAAGAGAATTTGCACGTAAAAAACAAGGATTCTTTCTTACTGTTGGGCCAGTAGGACAAGGTAAGTCTACAACTCTTGCGTCAATGATTGAACAGGTGAATCAAGAAAGGGCTGAACATATTATTACAATCGAACAGCCAATTGAATATGTTTATACTCAAAAAAAATCCATTGTTGATCAAAGAGAAGTTCCTATTGATACAAAAGATTTTTATTCAGGTTTAATCGGAACACTTAGACAAGATGTTGATGTTATCTTGGTGGGTGAGATGAGAGACAGAGAAACTATTCAAGCCGCAGTTACTGCTGCTGAGACTGGGCATCTTGTTTTTTCTACTCTTCATACAAACAATGCTGCACAAACAATTGATCGTATTATTGACTCATTCCCATCTGAACAACAAGATCAAATAAGAACTCAATTATCAACCTCTTTGTTGGGTATCTTTTCTCAAAGATTAATTCCTAGAATATCAGGTGGTATGATTCCTGCTTATGAATTGTTAATAAATAATACTGCAGTAGCAAACTTAATTCGCGAGAAAAGAACACATGAAATCGATACTATTATCGAGACAGGAAGAGATTCTGGCATGATAGATATGAATAGAACACTTGCTGATTTGGTTAGAAGAGGGGAAATTACAACTGAAGATGCTTTTACTTATTCTCTAAAACCAACGATATTAGAAAAATTAATATAAAATAGTATGGCACTTTTCATATATAAAGCAGTTGATAAAGACGGACAAGAAAAAAACGGAACAGTTGAAGCCGTAAATGTTGACGTCGCCATAGGTTCACTTCAAAGAAGGGGTTTTATTATCTCTGCAATTAATGAAGCGGGTCAAAAGGGGGGATTTTTCGGGAAAAATATTGCTTTCTTTGAAAGAGTAAGTAATAAAGATATTGTTATTTTATCTAGACAATTAGCTACATTGTTTTCTGCTCAAGTTTCAGCTCTTAGAATATTCAGATTGCTCGGTGCAGAAAATGACAACCCAAAATTAGCAAGAAAATTAAATGATATAGCCGAGAGTTTGCAAGGAGGTAATTTGATCTCGGCTTCTTTAGAAAGACATAAAGATGTTTTCACTTCATTTTATATTTCAATGG
>CAYOAC010000027.1:0-10282 GCA_964401885.1 uncultured Candidatus Saccharibacteria bacterium | reverse complement strand
ATTAGATAGCGATAAAGCTGGTTTTGAAAGGACTGATATTGCCAATACGACCGTAATAAATCCAGACCAAATAGCAAAAAGTGCGATAGAGGATTCAATTGAAACAGTAAATAAAACTGTTGAAGAAATTAATATAGAAAAAGAAAGAACCATTACAGAAATAAAAGATACTGTAAAACAAGATATTGACTCTGCCATTATTGAAATTAGAAAAGAAACTGAAAAGCCGGCTTTTGAATTACAAAAATCAATTGATTCTGAGAGAACAATTCTTTTTGACAAAATGACACAAACGATCAATTCGATTAAACCAACAGGAGGAAATTTAACAGATGTTGATTTGTCTGTACAAAATGATACACAAAAAATTGATGATTTGGAAGAAGATATACATGAATCATTACAAAAAATTCAAGGAAGTCTTGAAGAAGAATCAAATATGGACGTTAATTTTGAAAAATCGAATAGGGACATATCGGAAACACTTTTAAAATTTGGAAAAATTATTGAAGAAAAAAAGGCTGTCATAATATCAAGAGATGGTGATCTTGTTTTTAAGGATTCTGATAATGATAATGTTTCTGATTATGATGAAATTTATCTATATAAAACAGACCCTAATAATTCAAAGACAAAGGGAGATTCGAAAACTGATGGAGAAAAAATAAATGAAGGCATAAACCCGCTTAGTGATAGTAATGAAAAAATTAATTACCAAGACCCTAGAAGTGATAGAGAATCGTTCGTTTCTCCAACGTACAAGTTAGATAAAGTTCAACTCTTAAAAGAAGATAAAGAAAAATTAGTTTTTGAAGGTTCGGCTTTGCCTAATAGTTTTATAACTTTGTATATTTTTAGTACACCAATTATTGTAACTGTTAAAACAGGGGAAAATGGTGAATGGAAATATCAATTGGAACAAGAGTTAGAAAATGGAGAACATCAAATGTATGTTGCAAATGTTGATTCTTCTGGAAAAATAATCGCAAGATCAAATCCTATATTGTTCACAAAAAATGCTGAAGCTGCCACAATTGGAATTACTGGAAGTTTAGATAATTCTATCTCTACTCAAAACTTTTTGAAAGATAATTTTATATTGATTACTTTAGCTGTTTTAATTTCGATTGTTGTTTTAGGAATGATGTTTGTCGGCAATCACAAAAATGTTGGTTCAGCAATTACAGAATTGAAAAAATCAGTTAATTCAAAATAATAACGCATGTTTGTTAAATTATTTCCATCTTTAACACAAGTTACTCAAAGGTTAAAAAAATACCCGCAACTATTCTGGACTATTTTTGTAGCCATTTGTATTACAATCGCTTTTATCGTGGTGGCGCAATTGTTTATTTCTATTGCACAAGATGCTCAAGAAAGATTAATTAACGTAAGAATCGGTTCTATTCAAGATGCTTTATCTGAATTTGTTATTTTAGAAGATAACTATAAAAAAAATATCGACACTTCGATTACCAATTTAATGTATCAAAATCCTACTATTCTTGATTTTACATTCTATACAAAGAAAGAAGAGGAATTTGTAGTTTTTTCTTCTTCTAATAAAGCTAAAATAAATAATAAAATAGATGAAATACCACTTGCTGCTAAGCTTGCATTAAATGATATAAAAAATTCATACACTTATGAAACTCAAGATGGTGGAGGACGTATTTATCAAACATTTAGGTCTTTGAATAAAGATGGCAAAGTTGTAGGTCTTATTGAAACTACACAAACTCTCTCTCAAGCAGATATCGTTGTTGAACAAAATATTAGAAAAGGAATTATCATTTTGATAATAACATTATTTTTAATAATGTTTCTTTTCTTTAGACATTCAAAAATTATAGACTATGTTGCTTTATATGCCGAATTAAAAAAGGTAGATCAGCTTAAAGATGATTTTATTTCAATGGCTTCACATGAATTAAAGACTCCACTTACAGCCATAAGAGGGTATAGTGAATATATTACAGAGTCTTCAGAAGTTCCAAACGAATTTAAAGAATATTCAAAAAGAATTGATATTTCTTCAAAGCAATTAGCATTACTTGTTGAAGATATGCTTGATGTGACAAGACTTCAAGAAAACAGAATACAGTTTAATATGCAAAAAATACTTGTTCCTGATTTTATTAATAAAATAATTCCTGATTTTCAAACTTTAATAAACGGAAAAAATATAAAAATTAATTTAGAACAAGTAGGATTAAAGTATGCACACATACTTGCTGATGAAAATCGTTTAAGACAAATTTTTATAAATATAGTTGGAAACTCTATTAAATATACTTTACAGGGTGAAGTGAAAATAAAACTTTCCAACATTGAAGAAAAACTTGAGATTAGAATTAGTGATACGGGAATAGGTATGAGTGAAGAAGAGAGAAAGCATCTTTTTGAAAAATTCTATAGAGTTAAAAATGAAGAAACAAAAGATATCAAAGGCACAGGCCTTGGGTTATGGATCACCAAAGAATTAATAGAAAAAATGAACGGAACTCTTTCTGTTGAATCTATAAAAGGTGTTGGTACACATATGATTGTGAGATTTGAGGGATTGGTTTAGCTAAAAAGGGGTGGTCTTAGGTCAGTCCATTTTAGTTGACAAATCAACCAATAGTTGTAATATAGTATCAAGTCTTTGATCTTTCACAAAAGGAAGGTTCAAGCATTCTCAATCTCAAACCAAAAAAACAGAATGAAAACGATAATGTCGTTGCTAGTTATTGTATTCCTGGCTATTTTGCCGGTGAATGGCGCTGTGGTGATGGTCCCGAATCCCACTGAGGAAGAGTTTTATCAGATTTACAGCACTGCTTCATTTTCCTGGTCTGTAATTTTTGAAACAGCTTATCCTACTGCTGGCACACCAGAAGTTAGGGTCACCACAAATCATGTCGAAAGCCGTGATCTCATTTGGTCAACACCAGAAGTTATTGGTGTTGGTCATGACTTTGCAGGAAATCTCAATGTTCGTGCGGGATCAACAACTATTACAATTCAACCGACTGCAGCATTTAACATGGTACTCATTCGGCTTGGAGATAGTGCTAGGTTTTCAACATTTACCGAATTTAAAACTGCCACTTTTAATGGTACATCAATTCGTGATATGTTTGCAGATGACGGTAATACCCGAATTACGGATAATGATTATCAAATCATTTCTGGCGTTGGTGATACTTTTGAACTTAATGGTAGTTTTTTCAGGAGTCCTGCTTCTGTTGGTACCGAATCTCAACTGGAAATAACAGGTGTATATTTTGTGCCAGAACCTTCTTTTTTGTTTCTCTTTATTTCTTCGACTTTGTTACTTTGCGTGCGTCGCCGATGAGAAATAACGAGTCTTTTTAAATCCACCCAGTTTTTGGACTGCGGTGGATTTTATTTTGATATATAAGAACAATATGTATGTCCTGTTCCAAAAAAATTTGGTGTTTCTGTGCTATTATCTCCTGTGCAGTGATTTTTATTTTTTTCCAAAATCCATTCAAGACGATAAGAATTACAGTTACTCCCTTCACATTTGTAAGTAGTACCTTTTAAATCTCCTATCCCTGATGTTAAAGTTTCTCTTTGTGCAAAATCCCCCGGAAGATATGGTTGCATACTTGTTTTAACTGAATCTAAACCATTTGTTCCGTCAGCAAAACATGTTTCCAATGTAGAATATCCAAAACAAATTTCAACATTGGTTGTGGATGGATAAGAATTTTTATCACTTCTATACATGTCTAACGCTTTTATATATTCCAAAACTAAACTATTTTTGGCGGTGTTTCGTGCTTTAACTCTTGCATCATTAACTGTAGAAAGTACAACAGTAGATAGTAAGGCAATAATAGAAATAACTACCAATAACTCAATCAGAGTGAAACCTGATTTTTTATTGAGAGTGAATTCGGTAGAACGGCTTTTTTGAGTCTTTAAAAATTTTCTATCCAATTCTATTTTTTTTGTAGGCATAACTATTTTGGAAGTAATGGGTCCTTGCCTTGACGGACCAGGTCTATGTATTGTTCAAAAGTGTATGAGTTGCCTAACTTATCAACAACTATATTACTTGATGATGTGTGTCGAGAATATATTAATCCAAAAGTTAATAAGAGTGTAATCGCAACTATTGAAAGTAAAATAATCAATGCTTGTTTTTCTGTTTTGGCCAAACCTGATTTTAATAGAATACTAATCATTGTCGGAGTAGTAGGATCACCGAGAATTCTTCGTGACTTAATATGAAATTCGTTTTTTTCGATAAAATCGACTTTGTCCATTGAGTTTATTATACTACTTTTTGTTGAAACTCTTAACTTAATTGGTGTGTACAATATGTTGATGATTGATTGGAGATTTATAAAAAGCATAATGAGGATTGAAATTTTAAACTTAATGTGTATAATGGTCAAATAGCAGGGTGTTGAAAAGTGTTTCAAATATAGCGGGGTAGAGGAGAGATGCCTCCAAGAAGATGGAGGAGCGCTCATAACCTCAAGAGGTTTAAGGTAAAACGGAGAGATGGTACAATTTAATAAATATAGCGGGGTAGAGGAGAGGTACCTCGTGAGGCTCATAACCTCAAGACTCTGGTTCGATTCCAGACCCCGCTACAGCCATGTGAGACCTACCGAGGCTCATATAACGACGATAATTTGAATAGTGGACTGAGGACGAGTTTTGGACTCGAACTTTTGTGAAATTAATCAACAGGAGTGCTTTCTGTTAAAAATAAAAGAATTGAGTTAATATTAAATGATATGAAAATTGTATTAAACGGTAATGACCTAAATGTAGGAGATATTGCCAAAGTTATTAGTGATCCCGAATTAAAAATTGAACTCGCATCATCCGCATTAATAGCCGTTAAAAAATCTTTTGACTTTTTGAATGCTGAGATGGATGGAAAAATTCTGTATGGAATAAATACAGGCTTTGGTCCGATGGCATCTCACATCATTAGTAAAAGCCAATTACATGAACTACAACTTAACCTTATAAGGAGCCATGCAGTGGGTATGGGCGAACCCATAAAACACGAGTATGTATTAGCTGCGATGATTGTACGGTTAAATACTTTAGTGAAAGGATATTCGGGTGTTTCAATTAAACTAGTAGAACATTTGCAAGAATTTATAAATAAAAGAATTATTCCTGTTGTTCCCGAACATGGAGCTGTTGGAACGAGTGGAGATTTGGTTCAACTCGCACACATAGCGCTCGCATTGATTGGAGAAGGTGAAGTTTATTACAAAAATAATAGAAGAAAAACAAAAGAAGTTCTCACTGAATTAAATATTCAACCTTATATACTCCAACCAAAAGAAGGACTCGCTTTAATAAATGGTACATCTATGATGTCAGGAATTGGTGCTGTTCTCTGTGTAGAAGCACAGAATCTTCTTAATGTTTCTGTAAAAAATGGTGCTTTTGCTTTGGAACTTATCCATGCTTTCAATGACGGTATTTCTGAGAAACTACACTCACTCCGACCACATAAAGGACAGATTGAGATTGCAAAAACTATTAACTCTCTCCTCTCCTCATCCACTCTTCTTCGAGGGAGAGAAGTTTTGCATGCTGAAGCAGAAGATAATGATGATGTAAATGAAATACCTCACGCAGTTCAAGAAGTGTATTCTTTTAGATGTATACCACAAATTCTTGGTCCCATATTTGATACATTAGAAAATTATAAAAAAATCTTAGAAATAGAAATAAATTCAGTGACTGATAACCCTGTTATTGATCCTAAGAATAAAGATTTTATTCATGGAGGAAATTTTCATGGAGATTATATTTCTTCAGCAGTAGATCAACTTAAAATGACATTGGTAAAACTTACTATGTTATCTGAAAGAAGAATTAACTTTTTCCTTAACAGAAATATTAATAAATTCTTTCCACCTTTTTTAAACTTAAAAAAGCCAGGTATAACTTTAGGTCTACAAGGTTTACAATTTGTTGCTACTTCAACAACTGCACAAAACCAAACCTTTGCCTATCCACATTATGTTCATTCAATTCCAACTAATGGTGATAATCAAGATATTGTTAGTATGGGGACCGATAGTTCTTTGATATTAGCAAAAGTTATTGAAAACGCTTTTGTTGTATTAACTATTGAAACTATCGCTTTGTCCCAGGCTCTAGATTATACAAATGAACAAGACAAAGTATCTGATTCGTCGAAGGAATTGTACGATGGTCTGCGAGCGATTTTCCCCAAGATAGTCGAAGATCGTGTTATTGGAGAGGAGCTGGAAAAGGCTGTAATTTTTATAAAAAATATTTGATATGAGGAAATGTCTATAAAACGTAAATGAGACAGTGACCGAGACGGGTGTTTTGTGTCTCATTTGTAGCATTCACAAAATGACCCTATAGACCGAGACACCTCATATAAGGAGTAGATGAGGACGCAAAGGATGTTGCGTTGTCTTGTCTCACCAGTTCATGACCATGATAGCCTACAAAGTTAAAAGAGGGCGGCCCTGCAGGGGCCGCCCTCTTTTACAAACTAAAATTTTAAGGTATATTATAGTTCTTAGAAACACATGTCGGGGTAGCTCAGATGGTTAGAGCGTAGCACTCATAAAGCTAAGGTCGTGAGTTCGATTCTCACCCTCGACACAAACCTATGACCCATTAACACTGGTGAGGTGAAGAAAGAACATGGGTGGTCGGCCCTTCGGGCCGACCACCCACAAGTAGAATCTTCCGGTCCCTACTCCGATAAGTAGAAGAAAAGTACAAAACAGGGTGGCACCGCGACATGATCGCCCCTGCGAATTAATTATTAATTAATGAATTCGGAGGGGCTATTTTGTTTCTCCGTTAAAATGTACTTATGCAAAGAACATATATAAAAGATTTAAAAGAAAATTTAGATCAAGAAGTTATTATAAAAGGTTGGATAGATGTTAGGCGAGATCAAGGTAAATTAATTTTTTTGGATTTTAGAGATGTAACAGGAAAAGTTCAAGGTGTTATTTTACCAAACGCAACTGAAGCTCATGAAGTTGGATCAACGGTTCGACCTGAGTGGGTAGTTGAAGTAAAAGGAAAAGTAAATAAAAGACCCGAAAGAAATATTCAAGCAGAAAAAATGAATGGAGATATTGAGCTTGAAATTCTTTCAATCTTAGTTTTGAACAAAGCTGAGACCCCACCTTTTTCAATTGATGGAGACGGAAAAGAAATCGGTGAAGAAATTAGATTGAAACATCGATACTTAGATTTGCGTCGAGAACGAATGCAAAAGAATATTCAAAATAGACACAGGGTTGCTCAATTCATCAGAGAATTTTATACAAAAGAAGGATTCTTTGAAATCGATACTCCTATTTTGACAAAATCTACTCCAGAAGGGTCAAGAGATTATGTTGTTCCATCAAGAATTTATCCAGGAACATTTTATGCTCTTCCTCAATCTCCACAACAATATAAACAATTATTAATGTCGTCTGGTTTTGAAAAATATTTTCAAATAGCAAGATGTTTTAGAGATGAAGATACAAGAGGAGATAGACAACCAGAATTTACTCAAGTCGATATTGAAATGAGTTTTGTTGTTCAAGATGATGTGATGGAAGTTAATGAAAGATTAATGATTGAATTGGTTAAAAATGTTTATCCAGAAAAAAGAATTCAACAAATTCCTTTTCCAAGACTTTCTTATAAAGAAGCAATGGAAAAATACGGATCAGACAAACCTGATATTCGAGAAGATAAAAATGATCCAAATCTTTTGGCATTTTGTTGGGTAGTTGATTTTCCTTTCTTTGAAAAAACAGATAATGGAGGTTGGACATTTACACATAATCCGTTTTCTGCACCAAAACCAGAATATCTAGCAGATTTACATAATCCAGAAAAAATTGGGGATATCGTAGCTGCACAATATGACATGGTTCTTAACGGATCAGAAATTGGTGGTGGTGGAATTAGAAATCATAATCCAGGAGACCTACGAAAAGTTTTTGAGATTATGGGATATGCTACAGAAAGAATAGATGGTAACTTCGGACATATGCTATCAGCTCTAGGGTCAGGAACGCCCCCTCATGGTGGTTTGGCTTTTGGTTTTGATAGATTAGTTATGATATTGCAAAATGAGCCAAATATTCGAGAAGTTATTCCTTTTGCCAAGACAGGAGAAGGAAGAGATCCTATGATGGATTCACCTTCAAATATTGAACCTGGGCAGTTACAGGAATTAGGTATTATTTTGAAGAAATAAGCTTAAATTGGAAAAAGGACGGCCCCGTAGGGGCCGTCCTTTTTCTATACTAATCATATCATCAACCATTGACTTATATCCAAAAACATGTTATTCTTTAACGGAATGAAAAAGATACGTCCCTTGACATTGTTGGGGCTGTTGATTGTTGCTGCGGTCATTTACTTGATCCAAAGCAAACTTCAACAGCCGGAAATCGTTACAATCAAACCCCAAACCCCCAAAGTCGAGGTGGTCGAAGTCCAGACGGACAACACTGCCAAGACCGAAAAGGAATACAAGTTCAGTCTTACACCTGAACCCGTTTTCCCGGATTCCAAGTAAGCAAGAAGAAAAAAGCAAACCAAAACGTCTACAGAACACTCAGCTATGAAAAATTACATTTTGTCTCTTGTCATGTTCCTTTTCGGAACTCTTTTCTCTATTGCAAATCCGCCCACTCCGGTCCCGGTTCCTCCAAGCGAAGTCATGTTCGGGCAAGTCTTGATCCTCAAGGCATTGGCCGAAACGACTCACGGCACCTACACTGGTTACGGTGAAGGTGTCAAATCGGCAACTGTGGCCAATTTTGATATCCCGCTCGCTCCGGTCGCTTCGACCGATGAGTTGGCCAAAATCATCAAAACTCAGAATACGGACTTCGTTATCAAGGACCCTCGCGAGAGGATCTGGATCGAATCAGTTCTGATGAATGCCAAGAACGAAACCACCTTCATTGGTACGGGATCGTTTAACATGGTTGTCCGTCGGGACGAATTCGGGAACGAGACTTATGTCAAACCCATTAATGCTGGATACATGTATTTCCAGCTTCTCGAGCAGACTATCAACGTCGAAGGCGCCTTGTCCGCAATGGCGCTTAGTGTTGATGGGTCGAGCATGGAGTTGACGGTAAACAACGGAGTCATCACGATTCCTACTTGGGTTGGATCGAATCCCAATTTTTGGAATACACTTCAAGTTACCTTCGCAGGTGGCCTGAAAGTTCAGTATGACAAAAACGGGAATCTGATTCGTGAGCAGGGTTCAAGCGCCAAGCCTTCGATTGTCTCTTTCCAGGGACTTACGAAGGAATATGTTTTTGATTCGTCTCTCGAAACTCAAGTTTCTCCTGAATATGGTTGGAATCCGATCATCGAATTTTCCGTCTATTCAAAACAGACGGTCAACATCGATATTCAATCCAACTACGGCGATCGGCCGACTTTTGTCAGGATCTGCACTCTTGAACAGGTGCTCTCTGGTAATTTGCCGGCGCCAATTCAATACGATCTCGAAGGGGATCAGTATTGGACGGATCAGATCAATGTCATGCTCGAAGAAGGGAATTATTTCATGATGGTCGAATGGCCAACATGGATTCGTCCCGAATTCGGGGGTGGCGGTAAAGGCTGATTGATTTCCATCCTCAACAAAACCCAAACCCTGTCTTGCTCACGCGAGACAGGGTTTTTTGTATGTTGATTTTGATTGCAATATTACTTTCATTTTTTGTATAAAGCAGTACAATAATTTCAGGTATGAAAACACCAGATCGACCACAAATATTGCCCGATGATGATCTTTTTCAATGGGCTGAAAACAACAGGGGTCATATTATGCCTGAAGATTCTGTTCTTGATAATGAATTAGGTGCTGAAACAATGACTACAAGAACATTACAAGAAACTCTCGCAGAAGAAGAACCTTATTGTCCAATGTGTCAAAATGGAGGTTTTTGTATCAAGCACCAACCGGGAAGAACTGGAAAAAAAGATAATAATTTTTTTGTAGAGGATCCTTATGAAGATGTTAATCGAGAACTTCTTTTAGCTTCGCAACATCCTAAACCTGAAGTACCGATGACAAAAGAGGAAATTGCTGAGATGTTCGTCAAATTTCAAGAAGATCTAGATAAATTATCTTAAAAATCTCCCCCTTATGAAAAGGGGGAGTTTGATTCTATTTTAAAATTTGATATAGTATCCGTACTGTATATATACAGTTAAACACCCACGCAGGTGTAGCTCAGCTGGTTAGAGCGTCCGCCTGTCACGCGGA
>CAYOAC010000026.1:7186-10323 GCA_964401885.1 uncultured Candidatus Saccharibacteria bacterium | reverse complement strand
TTCTCTGTTTCTGGCAATTGCCCACTTATACCAGGTGTGTTCAAATAAGGATAAGTTTCTATTTGAACAATCCCCCATACAGAATTAAAATCCCAATTTAAAAAAGTCGTACTTAATTTCATATCAGATGTATTTTTAGGGGTTCCTTTATCTGAATCTGATTTTCCTGAAGTTTCTGTATCATAATAAGAAGAGATAATTGTTGAGTTTCCAATTACACCAACAAGACCCCCACCTTCACCGACAACACTTCCAATTGAGTAAGAATTTTCTACATCTGAAGTATCCAAGAAACCAACAAGGCCCCCAATAATACCTAATCCTTTTACATTAATATTTGAATATGAATTATATATTAGACCATTAAAACTTTTTGCAACCAAACCGCCGACAGTTATTGTCTCATTGTTTGTTTCAATTGTACCTGTTGAATATGAGCGTATAACATCAGAATTCTCCAACAATCCTATAAGACCACCCAATATTTCTCCTGTAATATCGTTAATAATATTTATATTTGAATTTGAATCAGAAACTATTACATTTTTTGCTACTCCAATCATTCCTCCAACATAAATATTGGCATGAATAGTTCCTGACACGGATACATTTGAAATTATATTACTTTCGACACCGGGAAAGTCTAGTGTTGTTTCAGAAGACAGTATTCCAGCAGAACTATCGGATGTTATATTTGCATCAATAATATTTAGATCAAAAATATGTGCACTAGCAAGGATATTAAATAAACCTGCTTGGTTTTCTGTTCCAGACGTATCAATATAAAGATTACTAATTGTATAATTATTTCCATCAAGACTTCCAGTAAATCCGGAATTGTCACCAACAGGTATAAATCCCGAACCATCATTCCATTCTTCACTCTCAGAACAATCTACATTGGAAATTAATTCATAATATGCATCTGTGTAATATCTCATATTTTGGAGAGTCACACACGAATTTATTTCATATGGATTTTCTTGAGCACCTTCACCTCCAGCAAAATAACTTATTCCAGGATTCACTAAATATGGATATGTATCTCCTTCAATAATTCCCCACGTAGCATAAAAATCCCAATCAACGTAAGTTGATGATTGTTTCATCTGAAAAGTATTTTTAGGAATACCTTTACCAATATCATTTTGACCTGAAGTACTTGCATCATAATAAGAAGCATTACCAGAAAAATCTAAGTTTTCCCCCAACCCTATCAAACCACCGGTATTTGATATTCCACTTATCAAGGCATTTGAATATGTTAAATCTACTGAAATACTATCAGCATACCCCAAAAGACCTCCAACATTTGATCTTCCTGATATAGAACCACCGTCAACATATCCCTGAGAAATCCATCCAGTACTTAAACCTGTAGTGGAAGCATTACCCATAAAACTACCGACATTATCTCTTCCAACAATTTGAACATTTTTCAAACCAATATTATAAAAACCTATTTCATCAGTAGCATAACCAAGTATTCCGACATTATCTTGAAGAGGTCGATTTATAAATAAATTTGAAATTACAACTCCACTACCAGTTCCAGTTATATCAATATTGGAAACAGGTTCGTTTTCGGTACCAATAGGTTCAAATCCTAAACCATCATTCCAAAACTCGGTTTCTGAACAGTCTATATTATTTTTAATCTCATAAAATAAAAAAACCTCACCTTTTTGTATTTGTTGTAACTCCTGACAATCAGTAATTTGATATGGATCTTCAGAGGTACCAGTTCCTTCACCTGAAAAAGCAATTGCACTAATAAAACCACTAAATAAAAGAAATATGGTAATTATCGAAAAAAAATAATAACGGTTCATATTGTGGTAATAATAATTTTAATATTCCAGATTATAACATATTATATTTATTAAAATGATTGCGCAGCACCCGAAGGGTGCTGCGCAATCATTTTAAACCTACAAAATATCCAACATTAAATTATATCGTGAGAATGATGTTCTTTTTCCTTTGGAATTTCGGCAATTGCAACTTCAGTAGTCAAAAGTATGGCTGCTGCGCTAATTGCATTTGAAACTCCATTACGAGTTACTTTTACAGGATCGATAATTCCAGAAACAATCATATCTTCGACCATTACATCATTGAGAGCATCGTACCCTGCTCTAACTCCTCCTTTTATAACAGCATCAACAACTACCCCAGCATCTTCTTTTCCTGCATTGAAAGCAATTTGTCTAAGTGGAGATTTTAAAGCTTTTGAAACAATTTCATATCCAATCTTTTCTTCTAATGACATTTTTGTTCCTAATTTCAAAACTTTTTCTTCAAGAAAGAGTGATGCTTTTGCAAGCGTACTTCCTCCACCTGCGACCACCCCTTCTTCTACAGCTGACTTTGTAGCATTAACCGCATCTTCAATTTTCAATTTTAAATATTTCATTTCTGTTTCAGTCGCGGCACCAACCTTTATCACAGCAACTCCCCCTGATAATTTTGCAACTCGTTCTTCTAATTTTTCTTTTTCATATTTTGATTCAATACTTTTTATTTGAGATTTGATTTGAGAAATTCTTTCATCAAGTTCTGATTTTTTACCCTTTCCACCAACAATAACTGTTGAATCTTTTTTTGAAATAATCTTGTGAGCTTTACCAAGCATTGCGATTGTCACTTTTTCAAGATTAATTCCAAAATCACTACTTACAATAGTTGCGCCCGTAGTCATGGCAATATCTTTTAATTCTTCTTTTTTTCTATCTCCAAAACCGGGAGCTTTGATTGCAAGCACGCTGAATATTCCTCTTAATTTATTTACTACAAAAGTTGTAAGCGCATCACCCTCAACATCGTCAGCAATAATTACCAATTCTTTTTTTCCTGATTGAGCAAGACTTTCTATGAGTGGAAGTAATTCTTTTATATTTGAAATCTTTTTATCTGTTACCAATATAAGAGGATCTTTATATTCAGCTTCCATTCTTTCTGAATCGGTAATCATATAAGGAGAAATATATCCTTGATTAAATTCGAGTCCTTGTGCAACTTCACTTGTAACACCAAAACTCTGTGATTCTTCTACGGTCACTACTCCATCCTTCCCAATTCTTTCTATTGTGTCTGCGATAATTTCCCCAAGTTCTTCTGATTCGGCAGAAATTGTT
>CAYOAC010000026.1:5132-7176 GCA_964401885.1 uncultured Candidatus Saccharibacteria bacterium | reverse complement strand
TTATCTTTAATAGGTGTCGCACTTTTTTTAATAAATTCTACAGCCTCTTTTCCCGCCTTTTCAATTCCACCCTTAATCCCCATACTATTTGCACCCATTGCAGTATGTTTAAAACCTTCATTTATCAAAGCTTGTGCAATTATTACAGAAGTAGTTGTTCCATCTCCGGCCATGTCATTAGTCTTTGTGGCAACTTCTTTGATGATTTCTGCGCCCATATTTTCAAATCTATTCTCAAGAGAAATTTCTTTTGCAATAGATACTCCATCATTTGTGATTGTTGGAGAACCAAATCCTTTATCCAAAATCACATTTCTTCCTCTCGGACCAACAGTAACTCGAACAGCATCAGCAACAGTATTTACTCCTTTAATAAGTAATTTTTTTGCTTCTTCATTGAACAGTACTTGTTTTGACATATTAAAAATAAATTAATTGATAATTATTTTGTTTCTATTTTTGCAGAAATTTCTGATTCTCGAACAATAAAATATTCTTCATCATCTAATTTTATTTTGTCTCCCCAACTAAAAAGTACGATATCTCCTTTTTTTACAAATAATTCTACCAATTCATCGTCTACAAATTTTCCTTCACCAACTGCAATAACTTTTCCTTCTTTTAATCCTTTTTCCATATCAACTGAGTCAGGCAAGATAATTCCCATTCCAGTTTTTTTCTCTTCTTTTATTTCTTTAATAAGGACCTTGTCCCCAATTGGAACAATAGATCTTTTAACAGTCTTTTTTGTTTTTGACATATATTCAAATACTTTAACTGATAATGGCTGTATTTTATGTTTTTGAGGGTAGAAGTCAATTATTTTTATATAAATAAAAGCCCCGCGATTGCTCTGCAATCGCGGGGCGTCTGATATTCTGAAAAGATTGGCTACTTCATATTCCGAAGACGATCCATCATTTGACGAAGTTTTTGTTTTTCTTCTCCATCATTTGTTGAATCGTAGATTTTCTGTAATCTTTCGAGCCAAAAATCTTTTTTGAGTCTTTGTTTTTGACTTGCAAGATTTAACATCCGAAAGGACTCTTCACTCTCATGAGGAATTACCCAGCATTGAGTAAAATGTGTATTGACCACCTCCTTGGGGAAATAAAAATCAAACACTAGTGCTTTCGAATATTCATCTGGCAAATCCTGCTTTTTAGCAAGAGAAATAGCAGCTTTACGTTTTATAACTGCAGTTCCACCTGTTGTAGCACAAAAAACCTACCTGTTTGAGTTTCATATACAAGACTTCCTTCAGGAACTTTATTTGGATCAAGCGCCACATTTCCAATATTATTTGGATTTGTAACCACCGTATCAGATTGCGGAAGACGCAACTGAGTAGATGTTTGACCATTCAAAGTCCAAGAATCACAGTTTGTATCTTTTTTGTGGTACTTAGTAGCACGCACAAAATAGACTGCAACAGTGTTTGTCTTCGCTTCCACTCCTGTGCCCAAAGCAACAAGGAGAGCCATCACGCCAGAAACACTGGCATACCTACACTTTTCTTTCATTAATGGTTCTCGTGGTTGTTTTATGGACAGTTTATTGAACTGACCAAGTAATATTGTACCTAATTTTTTATAAAAAGTAAATATTACATCCTTCACAAATATAAAACATCTCTATACAAATAGATGTCCGTATCTTCCTTTTTTTCTATAATATGCTAATATGTTCCCTATCACGCATATGCAAACAATATTACAAATAATTCAGATCGTCTTATCAATCGTATTAATCGCAGGTATATTAATGCAATCAAAGACTAGTGGTCTTAGTGGTGCTTTTGGTGGAGATGATTCAGGTAGTTCATTTCAAACAAGACGTGGTTTAGAAAAAAACATTTTTCATGCAACACTTGTTATTGCAATACTATTTGCAGTTATCTCATTCATAATTTTTGCAATTTCATTGTTGTCGCTTGCAGGTCTTTTTGTAGCAGGTAAAACTATTGCTGGACAGCGTTGTTGGTATGCTATAGGAAGTTTTACTTTGCAACCCTCAGAGTTTGCAAAAGCCGCAACAGCACTTG
>CAYOAC010000026.1:3973-5122 GCA_964401885.1 uncultured Candidatus Saccharibacteria bacterium | reverse complement strand
TTTTCAATTTCTTAAATTTGCAAATAAATAAACTATCGTTTCTTTCAAGGACAAAAAACCAATACGTGCAAAGTATGTAGAGTTAAGAAATAAACTTTCTAATCTTTTCTATGAAATATCTCTTTTTGAGAGATTAATTGTTGTACTATTTTCTATATCGTTAGTGGTGGCGAGCTTCTCTGCAGCTGTAAAACTAAACAGTAAATTTGTTGTAGAAATACCTAAAACTGGAGGAGAACTTTACGAAGGGATGATAGATGCCCCTCGTTTTATTAATCCTGTTTTAGCCACATCAGACACAGACAGAGATTTATCATCACTCATTTACTCTGGATTATTAAGAATAGATAGTAATGGAGAGCTTATACCCGATTTGGCCGAATCATATACTGTGTCAGAAGATGGATTAACTTATAATTTTAAAATAAAAAAAGATGCTGTTTTCCATGATGGAAATCCTGTAACTACTGACGACATCATTTTTACAATTTCAAAAACACAAGAACCAGCAATCAAATCACCCAAAAGACCCAACTGGGATGGTGTTCACGTAGAAAAAATAAATGAGAAAGAAATAGAATTTACTCTTAATGCTCCTTACACTTCTTTTATATACAATGCAACGTTAGGAATTATTCCAAAACATAAATGGCAAAATATAACCAATGAAGAATTTCCTTTTACATCTTTAAATACAAATGCTATTGGATCAGGATCATATGAAATTAATAAAATTGTAAAAGATGAAAATGATATTATTAATTCCTTTGAATTAAGATCTTTTTCAAAATACGCTTTGCACAAACCTTATATTTCAAAAATCTTTATAAATTTTTATAAAAATGAGAATGATTTAATCCAAGCTTTCAATAAAAAACAAGTAACTTCTTTACACAGTGTTAGTCCCAAAAATATTGATAAGTTAAAACTTAAAAAAGAAAACTTAATCAAGCTTCCTTATTCTAGAATATTTGCTTTATTTTTTAATCAAAATAAATCTTCATTATTATCAGACAAAAATGTCAGAGAAGCTCTGAACAAATCCGTCAGTAAACAAGAATTAGTAAATACAGTTCTACAAGGATATGGGACTCCCCTTTATTCTCCGATTTCCTTTTTCTCTAATACAGATTATCAAGAAAACGGCAG
>CAYOAC010000026.1:0-3963 GCA_964401885.1 uncultured Candidatus Saccharibacteria bacterium | reverse complement strand
GCAGAGGCAAAAAATATTCTAAGCCCAAAAGATTTAAGTGCTGCAAAACTAACAATAAAGACAAATAATATTCCAGAATTAATTTCAGCAGGAGAAAAGATTGTAAATACTTTTAATGAACTTGGTATAAAAACAGATTTACAAATTTCTGATATAACAGAATTAACAAGTAATGTAATAAGGCCTAGAGAGTATGAAGCAATACTTTTCGGCAATGTAATAAATAGAGATTTGGACTACTACGCTTTCTGGCATTCATCACAAAGAAATGACCCAGGATTGAATCTTTCTGCCTACACAAGCATAGAATCAGATAAATCTTTAGAGGCAGCAAGAAACAGTATTGATAGATCAGAGAAGATTGCACTATTGCAAAAATTCGAAAAAGAGGTTATAAATGATGTACCAGCAGTATTTTTATACTCACCTGACTTCATCTATATATTACCTCAAATTGTTAAGGCGCGATTCCCTCAAATTATTGTGACCTCATCAGATAGATTTGCAGAAGTATACAATTGGTACATTGAAACAGAGACTGTTTGGAAAATATTTGCTAAGTAATTGGAATTTGATTTTTACTGCTTTTTTGAAAAGGCACTAAACATTAATTACTAATTAAATAATTAAATAAAATGAACAATAGAGATTTTAGACCACGACAACAATCACAGTCACAAAATTCAAACAACTTTAAAAGTACTTTGAAAAATACAGTGAGAAGAAAAGTGGATCGAAAACCAAAAAGTATGATGCGTCGACCGATGCACAAATTCAATAATCAAAGACAAGAAGTCCCACCAATTGGAGACAATATTAGAATTGTACCATTAGGAGGTGTTGAAGAAATCGGAAAGAACATGACTGCAATTGAAATCGGAAACGATCTTATAATTATCGATGCAGGTTTTCAATTCAAAGATGAAACAACTCCAGGTATTGATTACATTATTCCAAACACAAAATATCTTGAAGAAAGAAAAGATAAAATTAGAGGAATGTTTATCACCCATGGTCACTTAGATCACATTGGAGGTCTTCCATATATTATTGAAAAAATTGGAAATCCAAAAATCTATTCCAGACAATTCGGTGCAATCATGATTAAAAAAAGACATGAGGAGTTCCCTCATCTACCAGCTCTTGATTTAGTTGTATTAGATGGAGATGAAACAATTGCAATTAGTCCTAATTTAAAGGTAGAGTCTTTTGCAATTTCTCACACTATTCCTGATTCAATGGGATTAATTATCCATACACATATGGGAGATATAGTATTCATTGAAGATGTACGTGTAGACAATATTGCAGGAATACCAACAGAAGAAGAAGAAACTCAATACAAAAGATTTGCAAATAAAAAAGCACTTCTTTTAACTATGGACTCAACTTCTATTGAAAAACCAGGATGGTCACTTTCTGAAAACGTTGTAGTTGAAAATATTGATCGAATAATTAAAGAAACTCATGGAAGATTGATTATTGGAACTTTTGCATCTCAAGTAGAAAGAATTCTTGCAATTATTAATGCTGCAGAAAAATATGGTAAAAAACTTGTTATAGAAGGTCGAAGTATGAAATCAAATGTAGATATTATTAAATATCTAAAATTAACTGAAGTAGAAGGAGTTATTATTCCTATTACAGAAATGCAAAACTATCCACCAGATAGAGTTATTCTTCTTGTAACAGGAGCTCAAGGTGAAGAGTTCGCTGCCCTTATGAGAATGGCTAGCAAATCTCATAAATATATTACACTTCGAAAAGGAGACACAATTCTTCTATCATCATCAATCATTCCAACTAATCACGCGTCAGTTATAAGATTGAAAGATAAATTATATAGATCAGACGCTAGAGTTATCACTTATCTTGATTCAGATGTTCATGCATCAGGTCACGGTAACCGAGAAGAATTAAAATGGATTCATCAACACATTAACTATAAATTCTTTATTCCTCTTCATGGTAATCACTATATGCTTCGACAACATGCTGATCTTTCTATGTCACTTGGAACAGCACCAGAAAATGTGATTGTCCCAGACAATGGTTCAATTATTGAAATTAGTGATAATGGAAACAAAATCCAAGTTCTACCGATGAAAGCCCCTAATGAAGTAGTTACTGTTGACGGTTTTGCAATTTCTGACATTCAAGATGTTGTAATCAGAGATAGACAATTACTTTCAGAAGCTGGAATATTTATGATTGTTGCAAGTATCAACACAAAGACGGGTCGATTAAAAAAATCTCCAGACATTATTTCAAGAGGATTCGTATATTTACGAGAATCTCAAGATCTTCTTCAAGAAGCTAGAAATATAATCAAAAGATTAATAGAAAAAAATATTCAAGGAAAATCTCAAATTGATTTTGAATATTTGAAAAAAATAGTTGCCGATGAAATATCAAAATATTTATTCCAACAAACAGCTAAAGAACCACTTGTGATTCCAGTTATATTGGGAGTGTAAATTAAAAAACTTCTACGTATTTCTCTCATCTTAGGCTCGACATATTTTGATTTATCAAAATAGAAGTGCTCTTGTGGTGCGACTTTATTTCTTGGTTGTGTTAACAACCGTAGAAATAAGAAGTGCTCTTGTGGTACGATCTAACAAAATAAAAACAAATAAACATAATAAAAAACAAGTCCTCGGGTCGCTAATCCACAAGTGGATTAGCTCAACCAGACTTGTTTTTTATTATGTTTATTTGTTTTTATTTTACTTCTCTATTTTCATCTTTATTTGTATAATAAACACAATGTTCAAAGACAAAAAGACAACTCTATTTTTTTATTTATTTATTTTACTTTTCACCTTACACATAACACCTTCTGTTTACATTAATTCAAATTATTTAAGTTTATTTTTTGATACAAAATACATAGGTTTGATTTATTCATTAGCTTCAGTAGTAACAGTATTCGCAATATTGAATATGCGAGATAAGTTAAAACGTTTTGGTAATTATAAGGTCTTTATTACGACCTTATTCATAGAAATGTTTTCTCTTGTTCTTTTAATATTTTCAATAAACCCTTTTATTACTCTTCTATCTTTTATCATTCTATTTGTCTGTCATTCAACAGCTTTTGTGAATCTAGATATATTTTTAGAAAGACACACCCCTAATATTAATACAGGAGCAATTCGTGGCTGGTATTTAACATCTATGAATATCGCCTTTATAATTGGCCCCTTTCTTGCTAGTTTATTATTAGTAAAAGACAATTTTGCATTTGTTTATGTTTTTATTTTAATACTTTTAATTCCTGTAATTTATTTTGCAAAAAATATCTTCAAAGATTTCGAAGATGCACCATACGATAAAGTTTATCTTATAAAAGCTTTCAAAAAAATTAAATTAAATAATGATATATATTCAACATTGATGTCTGATTTTATTTTAAAATTTTTTTATGCTTGGATGGTTATTTATACCCCACTCTATCTCAGTGAAAAAATGGGGTTTTCTATTTCCGAAATAACTTTAATACTCTCAATTGCCCTTATCCCATTCCTTATTATTCAAAGTTTTATAGGTAAGGTTGCAGATGACAAAATTGGAGAAAAAGAAATGCTTAGTGTTGGTTTTGTAATAATGGCTTTTTTTACAATCATGATTAGTTTTATTGAAAGTTCAAACATTACTATTTGGATTGCGGTATTATTCATGACAAGAGTTGGTGCCAGTATGGTAGAAATAATGTCAGAAACACATCTTTTCAAAAGAATTGATGGTAAAGATTTAAATATTATATCTATTTTTAGAATTTCTAGACCTATAGCATATATACTTGGTGCAATATCAGGAACATTATTTCTTCAAATTATTTCTTTCCAAATGCTTTTCTTTATTTTAGGAGGAATTGTAATCTATGGACTAAGATATTCTCTCGCTATTACTGATACAAAATAATTACAGAATTCCTCTTTTCTTTAAAAAAATTTAAAA
>CAYOAC010000025.1:0-10761 GCA_964401885.1 uncultured Candidatus Saccharibacteria bacterium | reverse complement strand
GATTCTGCAGACCTTTACCAAATCATGCTATTTCATTTTTTTCTGTCGTGGGACCCGCCGATTACGGCACCCAGTCTCCAGAAAAAAATGAAGTAGCATGATTTTGTTAAGTTGCATCACAAGAGTACTTCTATTTTGATAAATCAAAATATGTCGAGCCTAAGTGAGAGAGAAGATACATTCTTATCTATTTTTTGATTTAATACACACAAATCCTTTTACTTTTTTAAAAAAAGGAATAACATATTAATATGTTTCCTAAGGAGAAGGGAAGCATGGCCTGTCATAGTGAAAGATGTCTAACCGGGGGGTAAGACAATCGAAGACTGTGACAGGCTATTTTAATTCAGTATTTCACAATATAAAAGCCTTTGTTTTTTAGTGATTTTTAATGTAAAATCAGAATATATGCAAGAAATAATTAAAAACCTCAAAACAAAGACTGAGGAAATAAAACAATGGTTAATTAAAGAATTATCAACTCTTAGAACCGGTAGAGCAACAGTTACTATATTGGATGGTGTTGCCGTAGAAGCATACGGTGCATGGTCCCCAATAAATCAGATTGCAACTATTAATGTAGAAGATGCAAAGACTATTCGTCTTACTCCTTGGGATAAATCTGTTGTAAATACTCTTCAGCAAGCTATTTTAAAAGCTGACCTAGGATTATCAGTAACTACAAATGGAATCGATGTTAGAGTTATATTCCCAGATTTAACAACAGAAACTAGAATGAATCTTGTTAAGTCAGGTTACAAAAAAGTTGAAGAAGCAAAAGTTTCAATTAGAACAGAACGGGGTGATACCATCAAAAAACTAGATCAATTTGCAAAAGACAACTCTGTTTCAGAAGATGATTTGAAACGTCAAAAAGATGAAGTACAAAAAATTATTGATGGAACAGTTATTGATTTTGATGTGTTGGGTTCATTAAAAGAAAAAGAAATTACTACACAATAAATATGTCCATCATTATTTTCATTATCGTTTTAAGTTTGCTTATTTTTATTCATGAATTGGGACATTTTCTTGTTGCCAAAAAATCAGGAATACGTGTAGATGAATTTGCTATAGGTTTTCCGCCTAGAATTTTTTCTTTTAAAAAAGGTGGCACAAGATATGCTTTGAATCTTATTCCTTTCGGTGGTTATGTAAAAATATTTGGTGAAAATCCTGAAGAAGGAGCTTCCGAAAAGTCTGCAAAGGACAGTATGATTAATAAACCAAAAATAATTCAAGCAGCAGTTCTAGTTGCTGGTGTTGTTTTTAATATTATTCTTGCTTTTGTAATCTTTATAATTTTATTTGTTAAGGGTTCTGAATTTAGTTCTACTCTTGTTCCTTTTGTTCCTGAGAAACAAGGTGTTTTGATTGAATATGTTACAGAAGGATCTATTGTAGAAAAAGCAGGGATTAAAGAAGGAGACATAGTAAAATCGGTTCAAGTGGAAGGTTCTGAGGTGACTACAGAAAATAATTTGATGTTAGAAAAATTATATGCAGAAAATAAAAACAAGACAACAATATTGGTTCAAAATACAAATAACATTACGAGACAGGTTGTTTTGAATCCTGATTCTCCTGATACAAAATTTGGTTTCTCTTTATCTAATCGTGTATTTGTTAAAGAGGGTCCAATAAAAGCTACTGGTTATGCCGCTCTTGCGACTGTTCATATGACAAAATTAACAGCTATTGGACTATTTGATTTCTTCGGTAAATTATTTACAGGTAATGCAAACTTTAAAGAGGTTGCTGGTCCGGTTGGAATAGTGGGATTGGTTGGAAAAGCTGCTGAAAACGGTCTTAATTCTGTTCTTTTGTTGACTGCTATTATCTCTATAAACTTAGCGGTTCTTAACTTGTTGCCGTTTCCTGCTCTTGATGGAGGTCGGCTAGTTGTTGTGTTGATAGAGGCTATTAGGAGAAAAGATTTGAACTATAATAAGGTGGCAATAATAAACACTGTGGGTTTCTTTTTATTAATAGGTCTTATGATCTTATTAACATTTCACGATATTAAAAATTTGTTTTAATTAAATAATATGAAACTCTCACAAAATTTTTCAAAAGTAAAAAAGGATTTTCCAAAAGATGAAACATCTAGAAATGCCCAATTATTAACAATGGCAGGTTATGCTCACAAAGAAATGGCGGGAGTTTATTCTCTTTTACCTTTCGGTTTAATTGTAAGTGAAAAAATAAAATCTGTTATTAGAAAACATATGAATCTTCTTGGTGGTCAAGAAATTCATATGTCGGCACTTCAAAATCCTGAAATTTGGAAAGCAACAAATCGTTGGGATGATGAGGTTGTAGATAATTGGTTCAAAACAAAACTCAAAAATAATACTGAATTAGGATTGGGTTTTACTCACGAAGAGGCTATTACCGCTATGTTAAAACAACATATTAATTCTTATTCTGATTTACCTGTTTACGTTTATCAATTTCAAAATAAATTCAGAAATGAACTTCGTGCCAAATCTGGTTTAATGAGAGGAAGAGAATTTGAAATGAAAGATTTATATTCTTATTGTAAAACGGAAAAAGATCAAACTACTTTTTTTGAAAAAGCAAAACAAGCATATATCAAAATTTTTAACGAATTAGGAATTGGAGATTATGTTTATACTACATATGCTGGTGGTGGAGTTTTCTCAAAATATTCAGTTGAATTTCAAGCGATTTCAGATGCTGGAGAAGATATTGTTTATGTAGATGAAAAAAAGAAAATTGCTATCAATAAAGAACTTTTTTCAGATGAAATTTGTAAAGAATTTGATATAGATTCCAAAAAAGTTTTAGAAAAAAAATCTATCGAAATTGGAAATATATTTAATCTTGGAACAAGATTTTCTGATGCATTAGAACTTTCTTATACAGATGAAAAAAATAAAAAACAATCAGTATGGATGGGTTCATATGGCATAGGAATTGGTCGTCTTATGGCTACGATCGCTGAATTATATTCAGATGAATCTGGATTAGTTTGGCCTAAAGAAGTTTCTCCTTTTCAATTTATAATTATTCCTTTGCAAGATGATAAAGAAGTTCAAGAAGAAGCCGAAAAATTGTATACATCTATGTCCAAAAATGGAGTGAGTGTACTTATTTACGATAAAAAAGGCCAACCAGGTGAAAAACTTTCTGTGTCTGACATGCTAGGCATACCAACTCAAATTATAGTAAGTAAAAGAGGTTTACTTGAAGGTAAATTTGAAATAAAAGATAGAAAAACCAAGCAAGTGACTTATAAGACCTTTTTTGATATTGTTGAAGGAGATCTCAAGGACTAATATTAAAGGGTAAAAATGAAAAAGATTGTAATTAACTTATTGAAAAAAATAAAGAATTTTAACTCACTGTTTTCAGGGGACTTAGGTATTGATCTTGGTACTGCCAATACGCTTGTTTATGTGCCTAAAAAGGGTGTAATTGTTAATGAACCTTCAGTTGTGGCACTTAATCAAAAAACAGGACAAGTTGTTGCTGTTGGTCATGAGGCCAAGAGAATGCTTGGTAGGACACCTGGTCACATAACTGCCATTAGGCCACTTGTTGATGGGGTCATTTCTGATTTTGAGGTTACGGAGGAGATGATAAGTTATCTTATGAGTCGGGCTCAAAAAGATAGTAAAAGTTATTTTGGACCGAGAGTTGTTGTAGGCGTTCCTTCTGGAATTACAAACGTTGAATCTAGAGCTGTTAGAGATGCGACCTATAATGCAGGTGCAAGAGAAGTTCATATTGTGGAAGAGCCGATGGCTGCAGCTATAGGTATAAAACTTCCTGTTCATGAACCTATTGGTAATATGATTATTGACATAGGTGGTGGAACTTCTGACATTGCAGTTATTTCTCTTGGAGGAATTGTTCGATCAAAAAATTTAAAAATTGCAGGTGATAAATTGAACGAAGATATCATGGGTTATGTTCGCAATGAATTTAAAATTTTGATTGGAGAAAAAACTGCTGAAGATGTAAAAATAGAAATAGGGAGTGTAACTCCTCAAAAAGAATCATTAGAAGCAGCTATTAGAGGAAGAGATCTTGTAACTGGTCTACCTCGTGAAGTTATTCTTACCGATTCTGATATACGAGAAGCTATTGCCCATTCTATTTCTTCTTTGATAGAAGCAACCAAAGAAGTTCTCGAATCAACACCACCTGAAATATTAGCCGATATTATGAAAAGAGGTATACATCTTACTGGTGGTGGAGCTTTGATCAAAGGTCTTGCAGAATTACTTAATGAAGAATTAGACATACCTGTTTATGTTGCCCATGAACCATTAACAGCAGTCGCAAGAGGAACTGGGATTATTCTTGAAAATATGGAAAAATTCCATGATGTGCTAATTGAAAAAGAAGATGATTTACCACCAAAGAAATAGAAGAAAATATAGTGGTGTTAAAATTGTTATAGGTTTTTTTATTATCATATTAATTCTTCGTGTGTTTAATATAAATTTTTTATCAAAAATTTTTGATCATCCAATAAATTATATTTTAGAATCTAATTTAACTATATTAAATCCGGTAAAAAATTCTTTTTCTTATTTTAAAAATAAAAAAGATTTAGAAGAAAAAAACAAACAATTACAATTAGAAAATACAGATTTGAAGTTAAAGAATTTACTTGATGAAAATATTAGTCAGGAATTTGAATACTTTAGAAATCAATTTGGCACTACAATAAATTTAAATAATATATTCAAAGTTATTTTGAGGCCACCCTTTACACCTTTTGATAATATTAAAATTACAGGAGATCTTAAAAATTATCAAAATGGAGATTTTGTTTTTTATAAAAATATTTTAATCGGAAAAATCGTTGATAAGGATGATAAATACGCTACGGTAGAATTATTTTCTTCGCCAGATAAAATTACCCCTATTATTTTAAAAGGAAGTCAATTTGAAGCAAAAGGATTAGGCGGGGGGAGATTTGTTTTTGATGGATCAAAAGAATTTGATGTAAAAGTAGGGGATCCTATTGTTTATCCAGATCAAGATATTTTAATTCTGGGGACGGTTGAATTTATCGAATCCAAAGAAGAAGATTTGTTCAAAAAAATATACTTTAATTTACCTGTTTCTTTAAACATGATTTCTTATGTAAGTGTAGGAAAAAATAAACAACATGAAGAAATTACTCCTATTAACTAGAATATTAATTTTATTTTCACCATTCTTTTTACCTTGGTGGATTGTTCTAATTTTAATACTATCTGCTTTATTTTTTTATAATGATTATTACGATATAATATTGATTAGTTTTTATTGTGATATCTTATATCATTCAAAAAATTCTTTCTTTGGTTTATATGGTTTTACTTTAATATCTTGTGTTGTTTTTGTATCGGTCCGACAAATCAAAAAAAGGTTAATAATATATTAAGTATTTTATGTTTAGATTTATTAAAAAGATAAGAAGTAGAAGATATAAAATTTATGACATTGATCCTGATGAAGTTTTTTTGGACTCTGCCAATTTGATGAATTTTGATAAAGATCAATTTGAGGGGCGTCTCGAAAAACCTATCTCAAAACATACTATTAATATTTTATTTTTTTCTTTTGGTGTTATTTTTGTAGGTCTTTTATACAAGGTTTTTGTATTACAGGTTTTAGAAGGAAAATCATATTTCGATTTAAGTCAAAATAATAGATTAAGAGAAAATGTTATTTTCGCTACAAGAGGGAATGTGTATGATAGAAATGGTCTATCAATAATTTGGAATGAGCCACAAAGTGATGGTGCTGATTTTGCTAAGCGTATGTATATTGGAAAAGAAGGGGTTTCTAATTTGCTTGGTTTCATAACATACCCCAAAAAAGATTCAAAAGGTTTTTATTACGAATTGAATTATTCTGGAAAAGAAGGAATAGAAAAACAATTTGAAGACGTAGTAGGCGGTAAAAATGGTTCAAGAATAATAGAAACAAATGCTGTTGGGAAAGTAGTTTCTCAGAATGTTGTCAGGCTTCCAGATCCCGGCAATCCTTTAACACTTTCAATAGATGTTCGAATTCAAGAACAACTTTATAAATCAATTAAAGAAATAGCCGAACAAGTTCCTTTTCAAGGTGGAGGTGGTGTAATCATGGATGTTCATACTGGTGAAATTATTGCTCTTGCTTCATATCCTTCTTACGACTCTCAAAAATTAGCTGATGGAGATTCTGAATATATTAAAAAAATAAATCAAGATTCCAGGAAACCTTTTATAAATAGAATTACTCAAGGACTTTATACTCCTGGTTCTGTCGTTAAGCCATATGTAGCCATTGGAGCTTTAAATGAGGGTGTAATTGATCAATATACTAATATAGTTAGTTTGGGTAAATTAGAAGTTCCTAACCCATATGATCCATCTAATCCAACTTTTTTTTCTGATTGGAAAGCACATGGGTCTGTAGATGTTCGTAAAGCCTTAGCTGTTTCTTCTAATATATATTTTTATGTTGTTGGAGGGGGATATAAAGATATAAAAGGTTTAGGTATTACAAAATTGGAACAATATTTGAGAAAGTTCGGCTTCGGTTCTGAAGTAAAAGGACAAATAGCTTCTTCTATTTCTGGAACTATTCCTAATCCTGAATGGAAAGCAAAAAACTTTGACGGAGATATTTGGAGACTTGGAGATACTTATTTTACTTCAATTGGTCAATATGGTTTTCAGGCCACGCCTTTACAGTTTGTTCGTGCGGTTGCCGCAATTGCAAACAAAGGAACCTTGTTTAATCCTTTAATAATAAAAGATGCCAAACCTGATATCGCTTCTGAAATAGAAGGTATAAAACCTGAAATATGGAAAATAATTCAGGAAGGAATGAGAGAGGGTGTTATTACTGGTACTGCAAAAGGTTTGAATAGTGATTATGTAAAAATCGCAGCCAAAACCGGTACTGCTGAGCTCGGAGTTTTCAAAGATAATGTTAACTCTTGGACAACAGGATTTTTCCCTTATGAAAATCCAAGGTATGCTTTTGTAGTTATTATGGAAAAGGGAAGTACACATAATGTTATAGGAGGTGTGGCCGTATCCAGAAAGTTATTTGATTGGATGAATATAAATACTCCAGAGTATTTTAGATAATATTTTTAAAAATAAAAAACTGCCTCACGTATGTGGGGCAGTAGTAAAACCTAGAAAATCATTGAGTGCAAGCAGCTCTTTGTCTAGAGCTGACTGGAATTTGATAATCAATGCTGTTCCCAGTAGATAACTGAGGAATCGTATCATTGACTGTAGCCGTTATTACCTTAATAGGATCTTCAAATAATCCAATACTTTCGGTATTTATGGTCATCAAATGTTCAATGTGCACCGTTTCTTCCAATCTATTCAAGATAAGCCTTATTGCTTGAAGAGAAGAGGTAACCTTGTTTTTTGGGGAAGTATTTTCGTGGGTTATGCACATGCGATATGTGAATATCACGAGAAGACTTCCATCTGCCAATTTTTGAGAAGATAAGACAGTGATGGTTTCACTATCATTTAATTTGCGACCAATTTGTTCACTGACAAATGATTTGCAAACATTATTGACAGTACCATAACTGTCAAAATCGGTATCTCCTCTTTGCAAAATATAAGGACCGATTTTTGACTTCTTGATTTTCATCATAGGTCTTTCATCAATCCTTTTCTGTTTGAACTCTTTCCATGAGGTAAAACCTTTTTTACACATATCCATGGACATTCCGCAAATATCTATGAGTATTGCAATCACAAATGGGATAATTGCAAAATAAAACGGAATTATGACGGTTGCAAAACCATACAAAATATCAAGAAAGCCTGTGTGTACATTGAGCGGATTTGAAGTCATTATTTTAACAAAAAGGATAATAACAGATGACAATATTGATATGACTATCAATGGGGTAATTATTGTTCCATTACTGACATATTGTCTTAAACTTTCGAATCTCTTGAATCTCATTGTTTTTAATTATTTGGGGAACTAGACTTTTCTCACTTGTGTGAGATTTATAGTATTAGAACATACTTTTATAAATAAAGCAAATATATCAATATTACTGCGTTTATTTTTTTGATATATTTATTGACAAAATTTGATACCTGTATTAATGTCAATTTTGAATTGTTATCAAAATTATGAAAAATGCAGTCGTTTCGTTTGAATGTAGTAGTTCTGGGAAAAGAGTTATCTTTTCTGGTTGTGTTAAAAACGATCCTGAAAAAGAAGCAGGTATCTTGCTTGAGGGCGTAAATGTCCGAAATTCAGTAAATTTCGGTGCCACGATACCTAATTGTTTCGTTCCTTGGCATTTGGTTCTTTCGGAAGTAAGAATTCTGACACCTGGCAGCACGGACATCCAAATCACTTCAAAATTATGAAAACCATGGTTAGGTTTTTGTGCAAATAGGGCAACGATAAGATCGCAGAAGTCACAGGGGAACTTGATTCTGGAACCGATGCTTTTCTTTCTGTTACTAAGGCACTTGTTTCCAAGACTTCTATCGGTGAAACTACGAATATCAAAGAAAGAGAGAAATCTTTCCCGGAGTTGGTAATTGCAGTTCATCTTATTCTGTCTCCTATCGAAAAGTGGGAAGACAAAGAGGGTGAAGATGATGAAAATGCCGGTGAAGAGAAGTAATTCACACTCACTACACTTTCAACAAAAGTCATTTAAAGGCGATCGCCTTTAAATGACTTTTTTAATACTTAAAAACAAGCCTTTTTTGGGGTTGCTTTTTTGCTTAAAATCCGTATAATAGGGCTTTACATAACAAATCTTTCCCATGGAAAAAGAATATTTAACACAAGAAAAATTTAACGAATTACAATTAGAACTACATGATCTAAAGACAGTAAAGCGAAAAGAAATCGCTGAGCATCTTGAACATGCTCGATCTCTAGGGGATTTATCTGAAAACGCTGAATACCATGAAGCAAGAGAAGATCAAGCTCAAACTGAAGCTAGAATCATTCAACTTGAAAGTATTCTCAAAAATGCAGTCATTGTAAAACACACTTCTGGTGATGTTGTTGAAGTTGGCTCAAAAGTTACTGTTATTAAAAACGGCGAAAAAACCGAATCAGTTTTTACTCTTGTAGGTTCAGAAGAAGCCGATATTTCATTAGGTAAAATCAGTCACAATTCTCCACTTGGTGCAGCTCTATTCAGAAAAAAGAAAGGTGATTCTTTTGAATTTCAATCTCCAAAAGGAATTGCAAAATACAAAATTATAGACGTAAAGTAATCGTGTAGTATAATCCTTTCATGGCATCACATGAAGAACTTAAAGCAGTAAGACTGCAAAAAAGAAATTTGCTTGAATCACGAGGTATTAACGCATATCCTAGTCACTCAAACAAAACACACGATATTTATAATATCTTTCTTTCTTTTGAAACATTACAAATACAGCAGGACGTAATTATTATTAATGGAAGAATTATCTCTAAGCGAGGACAAGGAGCAATTTTATTTGTGGATATTTTTGATGGTACACAAAAAATTCAAGTAGTATTCAAAAAAGATGCTTCTATTTCTTATCTTGAAAATGAATCAATCGAAGATGCATTTGAGCTGTTTAAAGAAACTGCTGATATTGGAGATTTTGTTGAGATATCAGGAACAGCTTTCCTTACTCAATCTGCTCAACAAAGTATACAAGTTCAAGGTTGGAGAATGCTCGCAAAATCTCTTGTTCCAATTCCAGATAGTTGGTACGGATTAAAAGATGAAGATGAAAGATTTAGAAAAAGATATCTTGATATTTTATTATCAGAAGATCTTCGTGATTTATTTAGAAAAAAAGCACTATTTTGGAAAACTGCTAGAAATTTTTTTGAAGAAAAAAACTTTTTGGAAGTTGAAACACCTACACTTGAAATAACAACAGGAGGCGCTGAAGCTAGACCTTTTGCAACACATCATAACGATTTTGATATTGATGTTTTTCTTCGAATTTCTGTAGGAGAATTATGGCAAAAAAGACTTATGACAGCAGGTTTTCAAAGAACATTTGAACTTGGTCGAGTATATCGAAATGAAGGTTCAAGTAATGAGCATGTACAAGAATTTACTAATCTTGAATGTTACGCATCATTCATGAATATTGATGAAGGGAAAAGATTGGTACAAGAATTATATCGAATATTGGCTCAAACAGTTTTTGATAAAACAGAATTTACAACACGAGGTCACACCTTCGATCTTGCTGGAGATTGGAGTGAAATTGATTATGTCGAAGAAGTTAAAAAACATACTGGAGTTGATGTTTTAGAATCATCAGAACAAGAAATGGAAGATACACTTAATAAATTAGGTGTAAAATTTGATGGAAAAAACCGAGAAAGAATGACTGATGCGCTATGGAAATATTGTCGAAAGAAAATTTCTGGTCCAGCATTTCTTATAAACCATCCAAAAGTTGTTGCACCTCTTTCCAAAGAACATCCAACAGATTCACGAAAAACAGAAATGTTTCAAGTTATTATCGCCGGAAGTGAAATTGGAAGAGCACACTCAGAACTTAATGATCCAATTGATCAGGCAGAAAGATTTAATGTTCAAAATCAACTCATTGAAGGTGGTGATGAAGAAGCTATGATGCCAGATATGGAATTTGTTGAAATGATGGAATATGGTATGCCTCCAATGTTCGGATTTGGATTTGGAGAAAGATTGTTTACTTTTTTGGCAGATAAACCAATTCGAGAAACTCAGTTATTTCCATTAATGAAACCAAGAGAATAAGAACACAAAAT
>CAYOAC010000024.1:0-10833 GCA_964401885.1 uncultured Candidatus Saccharibacteria bacterium | reverse complement strand
TCCCTTCACTTGCGCCATAAATCCCCTTCAGGGGATTTTTTGCTATAATAGCCTTTATGAAACTAATTACATTAAATTTATGGGGAGGAAGGGTAAAATCGACTTATAAGGATTTTTTTACTAAATATCCAAGTATAGATATTTGGTGTTTTCAGGAAGTTTATAAAAATGTTTCTCCTGGTGGGTATTTGAATATTAATGAATACGAAATTGATTCTTATTTACATGACACTTTGAAACAACATCTAGATTCTCATCAAGTTGAATTTTGTCAGGTACTTGATAACTTTTATGGTATAGCTACTTTTGTAAATAAAGATATTAAGATTATTGATAGGGGAGAAATGCTCGTGGCAAAAGGTGATTGGTGGAATCTTGAAGACGGACATAATCGAGATCATCACAGAAAATTACAATGGCTTGAAATAGAAATAAAAGGTAAAAAGATGATACTTGCTAATGTTCATTTAACTCATAGGCCAGAAGGAAAGAGTGATAGTGATAAACGTTTGAAACAATCAAAATTGATAAGCGACTTTTTAAAAATGTTTGATTATCCAAAAATTCTTGTTGGAGATTTTAACCTTTTGCCAGATACAGAGAGTATAAAGATTATCGAAGATTCAGGAATGATCAATTTGATAAAAGAAAATAAGGTTACTTCTACTAGAACAGAATTATACAAAAAACCACTTAGATTTGCTGACTATATTTTTGTTTCTCCAGAAATAAAAGTGAATGAATTTAAAGTATTAGAGGATGTTGTTTCTGACCATTCTCCATTATTCATAGATTTCGACTTGTAGATTCTTTCTTTTATTTGTCTAATAGTGATAAAATTGATTTATATGATTAAACCAAAAGGTTCAATTGCTTTTATTCTTTTAGTGATTTTATTAATTGCCGGAGGGACTTATTGGTATTTAGAAGAAAATGTTTTTTCCCAAGATTCAAAAAAAGAAATTGAACTTAAAGCTAGAGAGGATGAAAATACTAAAAAAGTAAAATCTTTCGTAGAGATAAGAATGACTCCTACAGAAATAGAGAATGGAGGTTCTTTTAAACTTCAATGGAACACAAGAGGTGCTGTTTCCTGTGTGGCATCTAGTCCAACTGCACCAGAATTACCTTTTAAAATGGAATGGGATGGCGAGATTCCTTTAAATGGTGAAAAATATTATTCAGATGTTCCTCATAGCTTAATTTTCGATTTAAATTGTAAAACAGAAAGTGGAGAAAATATTTCACAAAGTAAAACTTTAGGTATTGTTGATAAAGATTCAAAAAAACCAGCAACAATAAAGGTTAATGCCCCCAATGGAAATGAAACTTATAGATTGGGTAAAGACATGCTAATTCGTTGGAAATCAGAAAATACAAATCTTAATATTGATATAGATCTTTTGAAAGAAGATGGAACAGTTTTATATAATTTAGTTTCAGGTTTGAATTCAATGACGGGTTCTCAATTAGATTCTTTTGGTCCATCATTTAGCTGGCCTTTACCAATTACTGGGAGCCTTGGCGATAAGTCTTTGGAACCTGGAAAATATAAAATAAGGATAAAATTTGTTGGAGAATCAGGAATTGCGGATACAAGCGATGAATTCTTTACTGTTATTAAATAGTTGTCTTCTTAAGGGGTATATATAGTGTGGTATAATTTTTCTATGAAAAAAATTATATTGAGTGTATTTTTGTTTTCTTTTATTATTTTAAGTTTTTATAAAATAACTTCTGCTGAAACAAAAAAAATAAAATTATCCGAAACAGGTTTTTTTGTATCAAATTTGGAAGATATAAAAAAAGAATATTTACTTAAAAGTGACCATCTAATAAAGGTAACTTCTCCTAATTCCAATAAAACATATAGAGCAGGTGATAAAATAAATGTTAAGTGGACGGATGATTCAGATGATACTTATGATATTTTGATTGCAATTATTTCAGAAGAAGATATTTATCCATATGATATTGTAGAAAATGAACTGAATGATGGTTATTATCAATTCACTGTTAATGAAGAACTACCTTCTGGAAAATATTTTATTGTATTGGGCTATGATAAATCAGATTCCAGATTTGCTGTTTCAAAAAGTTTTACAATCAAAACCAAAACAAAAGCATCGGAATTTTGGGATGTAAAGGCTGATGAATATTATATAAATTATAATAGTCCTGATACAGAGGCAAAATTAAATATAAATAATACACGTGCTCAAGCTGAAATATTTTATGATACAAATGGAAATTATTCTAATGTTTGCAAAAAAGGTTTAAATGATTATGGGATTAAAGAATATGTAAAAGATGCAGGTAAAGCAACAGGTAAAAAAACAGATTGTGATTCATCTGCAATAGCTTGGGCGGCTGAAGTAAAATTAAAATCAGAGAATGCTTATTATTGCGCTGATTCTACAGGATATGCTGATACACAAATTAAATCAAAAGGTGCAAAAGCAATTGCTTGTGACGGGACAAAAGATAATACCAAAATTAAAAATAGTAAAACTTCAAAAGACATAATTTCAGAAAAGGATCATTTTTTGAGCGGCAATGCATCATCAAAGATTAAAATCATTACATATTCTGATTTAGAGTGTCCTTATTGTGCTCAATTCGATCAAACTTTAAGACAGATTTCCAAAGAGTATGGTGATAAATTAGGAATAGTTTTTAGACATTTTCCTTTAAGTCAAATTCATAAAAATGCAGAACCTGCAGCCAATGCAGTTGAATGTGTTGCTAATCTGGGAGGAGAAAATAAATTTTCTCCTTATATAGAAAAACTATTTTCTAATTATTCAGAATTGGATTTTTCAAATCTTTCTATTTTTGCTCAAGATGTTGGAATAAATAAAAATCAATTCGAAACTTGTTTATTAAATGAAAAATATTCTAAAAAAGTAAAAGCTGATTCTAAAATGGGATCAAAATTTGTAACAGGTACACCATATTCTGTTATTTATGACTCAAATGGAAATACTCAAGAAATTTTTGGAGCACAACCCTTTGGCGAAGTTAAGAGGATGGTCGAGAGTGTTATCTTAAAATAGTTCTAATATTTAATAAAAGTAGTAATATTAAATCATGAATAAGCAAAAAGGTTTTGGAACTCTTTTTGGTTGGTTGTTTTTCATGTTATTGCTTTTTGTTGCAATATATTTATTTTCTCAATATAAATATAATATTAAAAAAGATATTTATAATGTTTCGAAAAAAGAAGATGTTTCAGCTTCCGATAATGTTTTGAGTGGGTATTATGCTTATATTGATCGTTTGTATATAAAAGATGGTAAATCTTATAAATGTCATTCATTCGTCGTTTTAGATGGTGATGAATATTTTATTAAGGATTTAAAAAAGAATGTTAACTTTGGCGAAGATTTAAATTTTATAGATAAAAATAAAAATCTTGTTATTAGTTTGCCATGGAATAATCTTGATGGGGAACAAAAATCTTATATAGCAAGTTCAAATCCGTATAGTTTGATAAATATTAAATTGATACAAAAAGAACATGGTGAAGATAATCCGCCTTGTTACAGTGAGTTTGAAATAGCTAATATTAAAAAATAACACAATATGAAAATAAGAATCGATGATAAAACAAAATTGAATAACAAATATAATTATAATTATTATTCACCATCATTAATAATTTTAGTGGCAACTAACTTATTTTTTAGTTTTTATTTTATATATTCTGGAGGAGGTATTAAAACATTGGTCTGGGTTTATTGGTTCCAAAGTATTTTTATCGGTATATTTAATTTTTTTAGGATATTGAAACAACAAAACTTTTATTTTAGTGATTTTTATATAAACAATAAAGCTGTGGAAGATGATGAAAGAGGTAAAAAGTTATTGGCATATTTTTTTCTTGTACATTATGGTGGATTCCACTTTGTTTATATGGTTTTTATGATTATTCTGCTAGGATTTTCTTTTGATAAAACTTTACTTATAGGTATTGCACTTTTTGGAGTTAATCATCTTTTATCATTTTTGTTGAATTATAAAAGAGAATCTTTAATTAGAGAAGATTTGGGTGAAATAATGTTTAGACCATACCCGAGAATTATTCCTATGCATCTAATAATTTTTTGTTTATTTTTAAATATTTTGCTTGGTTTTGATATTGCTATCTTTATTTTTGTAATATTAAAAGTAATTGCTGATATATCAATGCACATAGTTGAACATAGAACTGTAAAGACTTAATTTTGAATGCTATAATCATAATCAATGAAACAAATTAGGAATAAAATAATTTTGTTAGTATCTATATTTGGTTTATTTGGGTATTTCTTATTTGATGATTATCATTTATTAAAACAAAAGGAAGACGATCTTTCTGCTAGTATTATTAATAAAAATAGTATAGAAACAAAAGATATTGTTAAGAAATTTACATCTGATAGTTCTAAAAAGAAGGTGAAAGTTATGATTGTCGCTGGTCATGATGATCAGAATTCCGGGGCATATTTTAATGGTTTCAGAGAAGCTGATTTAAATCTCAAACTTGCCATTGAGTTGGATAATTTAATGGCAAGTGAAAAAATAGACACCTTTTTGATTAGAGATGAGAAGGGTTTTAATAAAAAGTTTCTAAAATTTTTAGAGACAGAAGAAGATGAAATAAATGATTTTGTTAATCGTAAAAAGAATATAATAAATAATTTGATTCAAAGAGGGGATTATGAAAGTAAATCACAAGTTCATCATAATTCTGCAAAACCAGAGGTTGCAAAAATCTTATATGGAATCAATAAATACGCAAATGATAATAAATTTGATATCGTAATACATGTTCATTTTAATGATTATCCTGGCAGAAAAGGAAACGGAGGTTTGTATAATGGTTTTTCGATTTATGTTCCAGAAGAACAATATTCAAATGCTGAGGCTAGTTTGGATCTTGCCAATAAAATCAAAGATCAATTAAGTTTGTCTTTTGCTCAAAGTAATTTACCTCAAGAGGGTGCAATTGTTGAAGATCAAGAGCTGATAGCTGTTGGATCATATAATACAATCGATCCTGTCTCCATACTTATTGAATATGGATATATCTATGAAAAACATTTTACTGACAAAAATATCGATGATGTTATTTTTAAAGAAATGGCTAATCAGACTTATTTAGGAGTATTAAACTATTTAAATAATAGAGAAGATGTTACCAAAGAAACTTTTAATTCATTATCTTTTTATCAAAATATGGGGGGTAATTTAAAAATTGGAGATAGTGGTCTAGATGTTCTATTTTTACAAGATTTTTTGAGAGATAATTCTTTTTATCCATATAATAAAAGTCTAAACGAATGTCCAATTAATGGCTCTTTTGGAAAGTGTACCCAAGATTCTTTGAAGCAGTTTCAGAAAAAAAATTCTCTAGAAGCAACGGGTTTTCTAGGAGAAAAAACAAAAGAAATAATTAATCAACAAAGCATCATTGTTTTATAATTTATTTGTTGTTTTTAATATTAGATATATAATTTAAATAATTATAAAATTATTTAAATAATATGTTAGCAAATCCACAACTTAGTAGTTCTTTTATTAAATCTAGAAATGAGGGATTAAGTGACGATGAAATAAGAAAGGATGCTTTAATGGCAGGATGGAATGAATCCGAAATAGACGCAGCTTTTGAAGTTTTGGGTCAGATTGTAACTGCACCTATAAACAAACAAGAAACAATTAATAATGTAGCAAAAGAAAATATTGCTCCTAAAATTACTCCTCCTGTTGTTGATGTGAACAAACCTATTGATACAAATGTTGTTACACCTATTGTTACCACAACTACTTTTAGCGCCGCTCCTATTTCAAAGATTTCTGATAATACTGTTAATAACTCAATGAATTCAGATTCAATTTCTAAACCAGTAGAGAATAATGTTTTAAATAATATTAATATTGATAAAACGGATAAAAAAGAGATCCCTAGTGTCAAAACCATGTCTTCCAATACCAATAATTTCTCCATTAATAAGCAGGCACTTAATCAACCCAAAAAAGGTAAGATAATGGCTATTTTAATTATTTTATTCGTTATATTTGCAATGGGGGGTACTGTATATGCTTATGTTGCCAAAATCGGCCCATTTGCTGGTAATATTTATAAGGAAGATAATTTTGCTTCAGGAATTTTGGCTAAAATTTCTCAAATAGAATCAGCCACTTATGGTTTAAAGTTTGAATTATATACTAAAGATAGGGAAGCTGATGCACATCCTTTTAATATAAAAATAAAAGATGATCCAGATGCAAAAGCAAAATTTGATCGTGATTCTCAAAGAATAAAAAATGTTTCAGAGCTTATGCAATCTCTCAAATGGGGGTTTTATGGAATGCCTTTACCGGAATCTTTGAAATTAGTAGAAGCTGATGCAGATAAATATGCATTTGAAGGTGAAGATGTATCTTCATTGGATCCTTTAACTAATAAGACCTATTTATATAATCTTTCAAAAGATAAAAAAGATTTTCAACTTGAGGTAGACTTTGAAACAGATGATGCTATTAAGGCTATAAAATCATCATATTCTTTCTCTGCGTCTTCCACAAAGATTACTGGTAAAAAAGTTGTTTTTACAAAAAATAGTAATTCTTCTTTTTATTTAGAACCTTCATTAACTTTTTGGGAGACAGTAGATCAGTATTCTGAATATATACCACCTGAGATAAAATTAGATGCTGCAATAAAAGTTATTAGTGATCAAAAAAATTCTGAATGGAAGATTGATTTTGATGGTAATGGAGATTTGGGGGATTTGACTTATAAAATAAATTTTGAAACTTTGAAGAAAGCGAAGGATTATTATTTTAGAATTAATAACATACCTTCTTTGTTTACAGGATTTTTGCCACCTAAAAATCAATGGGTAAAATTTACTCCTTCTGAGATGACGGCGACTTCTAGTGATTCATACTCTGGGTTCATTTCTGCTTCAGAGATTTCTGATTTAGAAAAAACATATAAAGAACAAAAAAAATCTGGTATTGATTTAATCAAAAAAATAATAAAAATTTCAGATGAAGAAAAAGTTTTTGCTTTTAAAGAAAAACCTTACAAAGAAAAAATAGGAGATAGGAGTCTATATCGATATGATTTGAGAGTCAGAAAAGAAGCCGTATTACCTTTCTATAAAAAAGTTATTGGAGAAATAGCTAAGGATCCAACACTTAAGAAAGAAGACATCCCAGTAATTGATGAAGAATTGGTTAAATTCCTGGAGAGCTCAGAATTTTCGGAAACGTACGATTATTATGATAAAAGCGTTCAATTTACTTTATGGACTGACATGGAAGGATATCCTGTTATTGTAAAATACTCCACTAGAGTAGTTCCTTCTGACAAAGCAAAAACATTTAAAGATAAACAAATAATGTTTGATTTTACAATTACTCTGGATGATATTAATAAGCCTGTAGAAATTAAAACCCCTGAGGGTTCAAAGAAATTAGAGGATGTTATGAAAGAAAATTATCCTTCTTCAGAGGAACTTTGGATTTAAAGTAAGTTGTAAGATTTATTTAATTGACTGAATAAGTAATAGTTAGATAATTAGGAGAGAAAGGAGTGAAAAACAATGTCACAAGAAACAATCGACTATCTTATTGGTTCTTTATTGGGCGGTGTTTCTGTGATTGTAATTATATTTTTGTCTGTATTGATGATTATATATGTTACACCAAAAATGCCACAAAACAGCAATTATAATAAAGACCCTTGATGTATTTACTGATATGCCCCATGATCTACAACCTCATAATGTTTTTGTTCCAAAAATCTAATAATTTCATTTTTTAAATCAAATCCAGCATGATCGCTTCCGATATGAATTGTTCGTATGTCTTCCATAACACAAGTATACAATATAAAAATAAAAACCAACACCCGACACAAAAAAACACATACTATTCAATTTTTATTCCTATATTTCACGAAACGAGTCAATCAGACATTGTATAATTTCTTTTTTTCTCAAATAACTACCAGGAAGAGTTATATCAAAACGTATTTCTTTTCCTCCTTGATTTTCCAATCTAAAATCAAGAAATTTTTCATCAGGATCCAGTACATATTTTACATTATTTTTATTTACTTTTTGTTTATCCCAATAGTCTTCTGTCTTTTTTGCATATATTTCCTCCCATACAATACTAAATCCAGTAGGCCCCTCAAAAGGTTTTGCATCGACAGAATATATTATTGAATTTTTATTAACTATTATTTTATATAAAGAACCTAAATCCGGATAATCAAAACTAAAATCAGGTTCTTGATTTTTGTAATTGAAAGTATCTTTTTTTTGAGTAAATACTAACTTGTTCTTAAAATCAAGTGTATCTACGACGGTTACACCCCACATATTTCTTATATATTCCAAATCTTTATCATTACTCCCATACACAGGTAAATATATAATTTCAAATTTAACACCAGATAATGTATCTCCTCTTTCAAACACTTTAACCTGATTCAAAAATAACATTTCAATATTTTGATCACTATTCGTATTTCTATAGCTTATACCATTTTTATTCTCATGTTGACCCATTAAATCACCATGAACAGTAAACCAGTCTTTAAAATCTTCAGTATTAGCTTGACTAATAACGACTTTAACTAAAGTATAATTTTCATTATTTTTTATATTAAATTCGCATTTATCAGCATCGCATTTTTGTTCAATGTTTTCAAATTTATCAATAACAGGATATTGAAAATACATGTTCGGAAACGTATCTGAAATAAAATCTTTTTTAAGAACTAGTTTATAATCTATTTCAAATTTTTTATCTTTTATTTTTTTAAACATATTAGAAAATCCAACATATGTACATCTAGTATAATTATCATTTCCACCAAAAAGATTTATCGGTATTTTTGTAACTTTTTTTTCCCATAACCCCGTACAAGTTATTTTCATAAGAAATAAGGGTGTGCTAATAATTATTATTGCTATCAATAGTATAATTTTAATCATATGTTTTTTATAAATCATGTTTTAATCAATTTTAATTAAACCTAAATATAATTGTATTTTTGTATAAGAATTTATCTTTATCTCTCCTCGTTTCACATTCTTTTTCCAAACAGGCATTAAACCCAGAATAAGAATGACTATAAAGATTAGTAGTATTTTTTTCATGTTTATTCTTTATAAATAATTAAAAATATTTTCATAATATAATTTTATTTAAAAATATGATAATTAAATTCACAGACAACAGGTTCAGACATCCCACCGGTACTATCTACAATAAAATACCTAACAGGAGAAAATAATCCCACACATTTAATACTCATAACCACAACACCAATCATACCTATACCTAATAATACAATTATGCTTTTTTTCATATCTGTTTGTTAATAAATTTAACTTGATCATCCTCTATTTTTACATATTTTTGATATGGAGTTTTTCCTTCTATGTCTTTACAAGAATTAAGAAGCTGATCAGTTCTATCTCGTATATCTTTTGAATTTATTTTCTGAGCATTTATAAACTTATTTTGATAGATATTTGCTATGGTATCGTTTTTATAAATAAAAAAATTCTTTTTTTCTAAAAATTTTAATCCTCTTATCGGATCTGACTCGTTTCCGCCAAGAGAAAGAAAAGAATTTGAATCACAAACAAAATCTTTCTTTAAAGTATTGAAGTTTCCTTTTTGAGCTGTACTTCCTGATAAAAATAAAAAATATAAAATAATTATTAGTGGTAAAAGTCCAAGTAAAGCAAACAGAAAAGACTTATATCTAATAGAAAGAAACACGAGTAAGATTATTATCAGTGGATATCCAACAGATAATAAAAATACAGACCATGCGGTTATTGATTTTGAAGAACTAGGAAAATCAAACATCATCACACCTGAAATAAAAAACATAGGATAGAACAAAACAGGTACTAAGGAGACAATATTGATTATAATAATTGCTATAATTCTCATACTATTTAATATAAAACTTTGGATTAAATTTACACTCAGAATAAAGCATCGGCACAATGTCCGTTCTACCATCCGGCATAAGTAAAAACTCTTCAGCAAAAACCATTTCCCAATTGAAGATAATAATGCACTTCCACCTCATATACCCAAAAATAATTAAACTCAAGAGGCCCATTAATATAATTATTTTTACTCTCATATTTTTATTATATCACTTTAAAAAGAAACCAACATCTCGAATCTTATCTTAAGTAAACAGGTCTTAATCATCAAGTTCTGTTGTAAACACAACCTTTCCAAGTTTTGATATACCTTCAATAAATTGATCTTGATCAATAATTTCGCAATAAGGCATCAAAACCTTACTACAGAACTCAGTAGCTTTACCCGACTCAAGAACTGGTTCCAATTCTTCAAAAGAAAAAGAAAATAGTTCGCTTATATATTTCTTATCTTCTGATGAAATATGTATTACTGAGTTTTTATTAAATTTAAACTTCTTTTCTACGCCAGATAGACTCGTTGTTAAAATCCAATCTGTTTGATTTTCTTCAACATATAGTTCTATTACTTTTTGGAAAGTCTGTTTTATTTTTTCCCAGGGATTTGAGATAACCGAAAAAGTAGAAAAGTCACCAGGGACTTTAAATCCCATAATAAGCGGTGCGAGTACCACAACCCAATTATCGGTAAATTTATATTGTTCATCATCAACAATTGCCGACAAAATATCTGCTGCTTCTAACTTATTTTTAATTGATTCAAGTGGCTCTTTTGCAACTGCATAATAATGTGTGATTTCAGACATATTGTTTTAAAATATAATGTTTTTATTTTTAATTAAAATTGACTCATCTTAGC
>CAYOAC010000023.1:1027-11746 GCA_964401885.1 uncultured Candidatus Saccharibacteria bacterium | reverse complement strand
CAAAATAAGTCGCACCACAAGAGTACTTCTATTTTGATGAATCAAAATAAGTCGCCTTCGGTTCCGCTCTTTTAAATTTTTAATTAAATCTTTCTAACCCCTATCCTAATCTTAAAATCATTTATAGATATTTCTTCTGAATCAATTTCATCTACAAATTTTATTTCTCTTGTTCTGGTAACACTTTTAATCATTTCTTGGTGAATATTAATTATTTCTTTGAAAGATTCTTCGCAAACAATCTTAATTTCAACAGTATCTTCCGGAAATAAGCCTGATGTTTTTCTTAAATCTTGTATGGCGCGGGTTAATTCTCTTGCGTCACCCTCCTTCTTTAGATCTGTTGTAATTGTCGTGTCCAACCAAACATCTGTTTCTAAATTTGTATTTATTTCAATATCTTTCACATTTACTTCATCTTTAATTATTTCTAGATATTCAGATTTTATTTCTAATTTAACTTCCAAAGTTTGTACTGGCTGTCTAACCTTCACATTCTCCTTTGACCGAACCTCTAATGCTTTAGTTACAACCTCCCTAACTTGTTTCATCCCAACAATAACTTCTTGATCAGTACTATCTACTATTGGCCATTTAACAAGATGTACACTCATTTCATCTTTGTCATTCTTAGTTCTAAGATAAGTATCTTCAGCTTTAAATGGCATTATGGGCGCCATAACTTTTGCAAATTCTCTAAGGACAAACCTTAATGAAGCCAAAGCTTGTTTAGTATCTTCATTCTCTGCCTTAAAACGATCTCTACTCCTTCTCAAATACCACGTAGAAAGATCATCAACAAAATCCATCAAAGGTCTTGAAGCTTTATCTAACTCATATTTCTCAAATCCATTTTCAACTTCTAAAATAGTTTGATTTAATCTAGCAAAAATCCACCTATCAAGAATATTTTTACTCAAATTATTTGGCTCAATGGAATCATCTTTGTACATTTCATAGAAAGAAATAACATTATCTAGACGCATAACTATTTTTTTCATGACTTCATCTACTCCTTTCTCTGAAAATCTAACATCATCAGCTTTCATGGCAGGAGAACTCATCAAAAAATATCTTAATGAATCACCGCCGTATTTAGCCAATACATCATTTGCGGGTGGATAATTGTTCAAAGACTTGGCCATTTTTTTACCATCTTCAGCAAGAACCATTCCATTAACTATTACATTCTTATATGGAGATTTACCAAACAAAACTGTTGACCATACTAGCAATGTATAGAACCATCCTCTTGTCTGATCTAATCCTTCAGCGATAAAATCGGCTGGAAACCCTTTATCTTTGAAGAAAAAATTACCTGGTTTAAATACTTCTTTTGAATATGGATATCCAACACTAGCAAAAGGCATCGCCCCAGAATCAATCCATGTATCGAATACATCTTCTATTCTCTTGAATTTTTTACCATCTTGAACAAAAGTTATTTCATCAATATATGGTCTATGAAAATCAAGTTCAAAATCATCATCATGAGGAATCTTTGAAAACTCAAATTTTCTTAATTCACCTGTTTCAATAAATTCTTTTGAAGAATCTTTTAAAGCAATTGTTTCTTTTTTATTTAGGCCTTCGCAAACAGAAGTTAATAACCATATTGGGTATTCATGAGAAATAATTAAGATATTTTTATTTTGATATTTTGAATCAATATCATAAATAAAATCCCCCATTCTTCTTTTTATATCAGAAAGAGTTTCGCCTTCTCCATGTTTTTTATAAAACTTTTCTTCTTGAGTTTTGAAAAAAGATTTATATTCATCACTACTCTTTCCATTAAAACCTGTTTGAACTTCTTTGATTCTATCATCTGTAATAATTTGAGAATCATTAAGAGAGAGTTCTTCTTTAATTATAGAAGCTGTTTCTTGTGTTCTGATCAAAGGAGACACAAATACAAAATCAATTTTTTTATTTTCTATTTGTCTAGCAGCTTTTCCAATCTGTTGTTTACCTAAATCAGTTAAATGACTTGGGAAATCATTTGTATCTGAAGTTGTCTTCGAAAGATTATGTTCTGCTTCGCCATGTCTTAAAACAAAATAATTATTTGTTGATTTTGTTTTTTCTTTTAGATCTTCGAGATTTGAAATAATACAAACATCTTTTCCATCTTCTGACTTCCAGATCGGAATTGGTGTACCCCAAAATCTAGACCGAGAAATCGCCCAATCCTTGGCTTCTTTTAACCAATTACCAAAACGCCCAGAACCAACTGCTTCAGGAACCCACTTAACAACTTCATTATTTTTAACTAATTGGTCTTTTATATCATTTACTTTTATAAACCAAGATGAGGTAGCGTAGTTCAATAAAGGAGCATCTGTTCTCCAACAATGTGGGTAAGAGTGGATATATTTTTCTTTAGCAAAAAGAAGCCCTTTGTGCGCAAGAATTTTGATAACTTCGATGTCAGTTTCTTGTGGATCATGTTTTGGTTTTGCTTGTCGACCAGCTAATTCTTTTACTTCATCCTTAATCTGACCATTCATTTTTACATGTTGAATAAAAGGTAAATTATATTCTTTACCAAGATTAAGATCATCTTCGCCAAAAGCTGAAGCAATATGAACCACCCCTGTTCCATCAACAATGGTTACAAAATCTGCAGGATAGATTTTCCAACCATTTGAATAATTTTCTATTGTTTTGTCTTCTATATAAGAATCAAAAACCGGCTTATATGATTTACCGATTAATTCGCTTCCATATAATTCTTCCAATATTTCAATGTTCGAATCTTTGAAATTCTTTTCAACCAAATCTTTAGCAATAATATATTTTGAATCTTCATGTTTTATTTTTACATAAAGTATTTCTGAACCAACTGCAAGTGCAACGTTACCAGGAAGAGTCCAAGGAGTTGTTGTCCAAGCAAGAACAAAAGTTCCCACTTCATCAATTAATTCAAATTTAACTGTTGCAGAAATATCTGTTATATCTTTATATCCTTGATTCACCTCAAAATTTGAGAGGGTTGTTTCAAGTAAAGGAGAAACATGCATCGCCTTAAAACTTTCATAAACTAAACCTTTTTTAAAAAGTTCACCAAAACCCCACCAAACAGATTGAGTAAAGGAAGCATCCATAGTTGTATATGGATTTTCCATATCAATCCAACGACCTGTCTTAGGAACAGTTTGTTTCCATTCTGCATCATATTTAAACACACTTGCCTTGGCAGCTTGATTGAACTTTTTAATACCAAAGTCAACAATGTCTTTCTTTGTTTTTAAACCATGTTCCTCTTGAATCAATCTTTCAATTGGCAACCCGTGACAATCCCAACCCCATTGTCTTCGTACACGATAACCACACATTGTTTTATATCTAGGAATTGCATCTTTAATTGTACCGGCCAATATATGCCCATAATGAGGTAAGCCTGTTGCAAAGGGGGGTCCGTCATAAAAAGTAAACTCACCTTTTGGGGAATCTTTTTCTAATGACTTCTTAAAAATATTATTAGAATCCCAAAAATTTAATATTTCTTGTTCTTTTTGTGCTACAGCACTTAACGGCTTTTGATTATTTGATGTTTCTGACATATAAATTTTTGATAAATATTATTTTAACCACACAATTTAACTATATAAATAAAGGATATTCTTATGGCGAATATGTGTAAAATGTACTCTTTTTGAAGTGTATTGTCAAAATAAGTTTGTATCTTCTGTTTTCATGCTTTAAAAAAAATTCAATATTCTTTAATGTGTTTCATAAATTTTGGGTGTTGCAATTACTTGTTGAACTTACAGGGTAATGTGTACACACATTACCGGAAGGTATTGACATAAATATATTTTATGTTTATAGTATCAACCGAGTTCCTGGCACACCAAAACCAAGGGCAATCAAGAATTAACAAATTAAAACAATACAGAAACTCAGTTAATTCTTTTTGCCCATAAAGCAGAAAGGATTAGCATGAGCGACGACCCCAAACCCCGCGACGGATATGACTTCATAGAATTCATCGGCATTGCCTGTCATGAATGTCTCACACCTGAGGATGGCAGAACTCCAAGAGAGGCGACACACAAACGCGTTGCCGCTTTTAGGAAGACCTATATCGTTGAAGGTGTAGGGCCAGTACATTTCAACTTGGCATATGTACATGAAACCGATGAGGGTTTTTATATTTTTGCCACTGAAGACGAAAAGTGGACGCTCCCTCCTTCAACGAGAGAATGGCTTGATACCCCGCTCGAGATCCACCTCGCAAGAGCGAAGAAGCGACTAGAACAAGAGTAATCTCTTCCCTGACCACCACCTAAAAACGGTGGTCTTTTTATTATCTACAAATGATAACTTAGTTCACCAATCTCCGCCTAATCCATAAACTTTTTAACTTCTTTTTTAATTTTTGAATATTTATTTTCTTAGAAAAAAGCCACTTTTACATCTTACTTGGAATTTTTATACCTAAAACAGTAAGTCCTGTTTTTAATATTTCACAAACTTTTTTTGTAATAAAAAGTTTATAAGATTCATTTTCATCTCCTATAATTTTTTCTTGTGCATACCAAGAATTAAATTCCCCTGCTAATTCAACAAGATAATTTGCAACGAGTTGTGGTGCAAGATCTTCGATTGATCTAGTAATTATAGATTCAAAACGAATTAGAATTTTTTCAATTAAATATATTTCTCTTAAATTTTTTGAGATTAAAGAAAAGTCACCAGCTTTGTTGAGAACTGATTGTGCTCTTATGTATGCATATTGAATGTAAGGACCACTATCACCTTCAAATGAAATAGATTTTTCAAAATCAAAGACGATATTTTTACCTGGTGTTTGCTTAAGAATTGAATACTTAAGCGCAGCAATTGATACAGTCTCAATAATCTCCTTCTGTTCTTCCAAAGAATAATTTCTATCAGCAATTTTTTCTTGGACTTTTTGTTTTGTTTCCTCAATTAAATCATCGGCGAGTAAGGCACCCTTTCGTGATGACATTTTTTTACCATCCATCAACATAAGACCGTGTGAAATATGTTTTGTTTTCAAGGCTTCATTGGGTTTTATTTTTGAAAGCGCAGCAAGCATAACTTTAAAATAATCTGTTTGTTCAAGACCGGTAATAACTATAGATCGTGCAAAATCAGCAATATCACTCTTCATAACAGCAAGACCTAAATCTTTTGCTTCATAAGTTGGGAGACCTTGTGAATTAATAAAAACCCGGGTATGCAAACCATCTTTTTCTCCTTTATAAATTATAGCTTCGCTATCATCACTTTTTTCAAAAATTCCATTTGAAATATTTTCTCTAACAATTTGTTCCCCTATTGGAGCAGACTGGGTTTCATAAATAAATCTATCGAATCGTGTTCCTAATTTTGCGTACATCAAATCAAAGTATTCTAGACTCCAATCTTTCCCTTTTTCATAATAGATTTGTAATTCTGAATCCGACTTTTCAAAAAGTTTTTTATTTATTTCCATTATTTGGTTTTGTGATTCTATATCTTCTGCATATTGTGTTGCACCGTAAACATAAGAGTCTCCCAAAAATTTTACTTTGTCATAAACAGAATCTTGAGCTTGAGGAAAAGAATCTTTATTTTGAATCATACCCCAAACACATTTAGCAACATGTGGCCCAATATCACCTTGGTAACACATTCGAGTTACTTTGGCACCACCTAGTTCATATAATCTTGAAATTGATTCACCTATTGTACCGGCCATAAGATGACCGATGTGAAATTGTTTAAATGGATTAGGATCAATGTATTCAATAATTATATCTTTATCATAATATTCAGATTTAATTTTTGAAATTGGTTTTGAAATTTCTTCTTCAAAAATTTCTTTCGACAAATAAAAGTTAATGAATCCAGGACCAGCGATTTCTATATTTGAAAATTCTGGATAGTTTTTTTCTTTTAATTTATTTAAAATTTGTTCGGCGATTTCTTTTGGATTTTTGCCAGCTTGTTTTGAAAGGACAAGTGCCACGTTTGTAGAAAAATCACCATTAGAAATATCTTTTGGTAATTCGATAGCAAAATCTGCTTGTGGCAAATCAAGTTCTTTTAAAATTTCTGATATATATTGTTTTAATTTATTTTGCATATTATTTTCCAGTACTTCCAAACCCTCCTTCCCCTCTACTTGTATCTGATAATTCTACCACCTCTTCAAAAATTGGTGATTCTACTTTTTGAATTAAGAGCTGGGCTACTTTATGACCTTTTTCAAAAGTGTAGGATTGATCTCCTAGATTTATAACCCCAATCATATATTCACCTCGATATCCTGAATCTATCACACCTCCGAGAGTTTTAATACCTGCCTTGTGTGAAAGCCCACTCTTGTCCCAAATTAGAGATACATATCCCAAAGGAAGCTCGAAGGCAAGTCCCGTAGGGACTTGCCCTCTTTCTCCTGGATTAAGTGTTACAGCTTCTGTTGCGAACAAATCACATCCAGCGTCACCAATATGGGCAATGTGATGTATTTGAGCATCAGTATGTAGTTTTTTTACTTTAATATTCATTAATATACTTTAACAAAAAGAAAAAGGTGGGCAAGGCTTCGCCTTGCCCACCTTTAAATTATTTTTTAAGAATCTCGTCTATTTTCTTTGCAATCTTTACGAAATCTTTCTCTTTCTTCCCTCTGGTTGTTTCAGCAGCAGTTCCTAATCTGATACCTGAAGGATCAGCCGGTTTTCTTTTTTCTCCAGGAATCGTATTTTTATTCACAATAATTCCCTCCTTTTCTAGTCTGTCTGAAGCTTCTTTCCCACCGATTCCCTTTCCACCCATCCAAACATCTACAAGTACAATATGATTGTCTGTCCCCCCAGAAAGAATTTTCCAACCAAGCTTTTTTAATTCACTTGCAAGAGTTTTTGCATTTTTACAAACTTGTTCTGTATATTTTTTGTATGCAGGAGCTTGTGCTTCTTTTAATGCAACTGCCACTGCAGCAATCTGATTCATATGAGGGCCGCCTTGAAGGCCAGGAAAAACTGCTTTATCAATTTTTTTATCTAATTCTCTTATATCCTTTTTAACAAAAATAATTCCAGATCTTGGACCTCTAAGAGTTTTATGAGTTGTTGTAGTTACGATATCTGCATACGCAAAAGGTGTTGGGTGTGAACCACCAGCAACAAGTCCTGCAATATGTGCCATATCCACCATCAACAATGCCCCTACTGAATCTGCAATTTCTCTAAATTTTTTAAAATTAATTTTTCTGGGATAGGCAGAGTATCCAGTAATAATAATTTTTGGTTTATATTTTTGTGCCATTTGCATCAAAACATCATAATCGAGTACTTGTGTTTTTTCGTCTACACCATATGCAATTTGTGTATATAATTTTCCGGTAAAAGAAACTTTAAATCCATGAGTGAGATGCCCGCCATGAGAAAGATCCATTGCCATAATACTATCTCCAGGAGTAAGCAGTGCAGAATATACAGCCAAGTTTGCAGGAGAACCAGAAAGAGGTTGTACATTCACATGCCATTTATTTTTTGAAATCTTAAAAGTTTCTAAAGCCCTTTCAATACAAATATCTTCTATCTGATCAATAATTTCGTTACCACCATAATATCTTGAATGAGAATATCCTTCAGCATATTTATTTGTGAGTTCAGAACCAAGTGCGTCTAACACATCTTGAGAAACAATATTTTCAGACGCAATAAGATTAATAACTTTTTTTTGTCTTTCTTTTTCTGCCTTAATAAGTTTTTGAATTTGTGTATCTTTCATGGTGGTTTTTGTTATTTGACTGATAGTAGGTGTATTTTACTTCACAAAAAAAATTTGACTACCCCCTTACAAAATGTAGTATAATCCAAGAATACCAATTAACACAAAATTATGATTGATTACAAGCCCTTTGACGAACGTGTGCCCGACACACAATATGAAGACCTTCTTAGAGCAATAATGGAGAAAGGTAAAGACAAAAAACCAATCCATGCAACTCTGCCAGAAAATGCCGGTAAAGGTAACGGTCTAGCCCGAGAAATAACAGGTAAGATGTGTTGTTTAGAATATGACCTGTCCAACGGATTTCCAATTTTTACTTGTCGTGATGACAGAAAATTGGTAACTGGAGCCATTGGTGAAATCGCAGCCTTTATCAATGGAGTAAGAACGCTTGAAGAACTCAAGTCGTTTGGATGCCCTGAGCAATTCTGGAAAAGTTGGGTTACCGAAGACAAATGTGCAATCTGGGGTCTTGAAGAAGGTGATCTTGGTGACGGTTCTTACGGACCAGCCCTAAGATCATACCCAGGGACTGGAGATTCAACCAAAAAGAACTTTGATCAATTGGCAGCTCTAAATGAAGCAATGAAAAATTGGCCAATGAGCAGAACAATTATGATGACAACCTGGATTCCTCATCTTGCCCTTGGTTCAAAGGAACAAGGTTATGACCGAAAAGTTGTTGTTGCACCATGTCATGGAACAACATTTCATGTTCACATTTTCCCCGAATTAGGGGAGATGGAAGTGACTTGTGTTCAAAGATCTGCCGATACTCCCGTTGGTCTTCAATTCAATATTTCTCAATGGTGTGCTCTTGGTCTGGCTCTGTCGATGATTCATGGTCTGAAGTTTACAAAATATACACACTTTGTTTCTTCGGCTCAAATCTATGATCTCCAATACGATTCAGTAACAGAATTACTTAGTCGTGAACCAAGAAGGTTCCCTACTGTTACATTGGAACCAGAAAAGCCATACGAACTTCCTTGGGAATTGAGAAAGGAACATTTCAAAATCGGTGATGATTATGACCCACACCCAAATTTTGCAATCCCTACTTTGATTTAGCTTAAATTCACAAAAACTGCCATGGCAACATGGCAGTTTTTTTATTTATTTTTTATGTTAAGATGCAAATCAAATGAGCAAATATGTAGACAAATATAATACTAGAACAGCTGAGCAGAGAGCTGTATATCAAAGAATAGAAGATGAAGGTGTTGATCCATTTGAAACTGATTACTTCAAAGAGCATCACCCAAATCCAATATTATTTGAAAATGAATTTTGGTTGGTAACAAAAAATGCCTTCCCTTATGGAGGAACTTCTTTGCACATATTACTTGTACACAAGCCCTTCATAACTTCGATTGAACAAATTTCAACTCAAGGTTGGTTAGAATTGCAATTAGCAATTCAATTTACAGTTAAAGAGTTTGGATTACGACACGGCGGTTTTTTCATGAGGTTTGGCGAAACACAAAAAACAGGAGCTACAGTAACTCATTTGCATTGTCACATCACGGTTACTGACGGTGACCCAGAAGAAAGACGTTCAATGTATGTAGCCATTGCAAAACCCGAATAATCTTTGAATCCCCTTCTAAAAATGTTGGGGATTTTTTAAAAAAAATTATTGAACACGAATTATTTCAACTCCATATTCTTTAAGAACATCAACAGCACCAACAAGAGAATACCCGTCGATAAAATAGATTTTTTTTATTCCAGACAAGGCGATTAAATTTGCACAAGCAGGGCAAGGGAAAGTTGTCACAAAAAGATCACAACCTTTTGTAGAAATACCAGAAGATGCTGCGGCGGCAATCAATCCTGCTTCAGAATGAATTGCTTTTGAAATTTCAATTGATTCACCAGCATTAAAATTACAACGAGGATCCCCAGCGAATCCAACCTCATGTTCAGTTGGTAAGTGAGTATTATGCGCACGAAGTATTTCTTCATTATCTCTAACAAGAACAGAACCAATCTGTCTCCACCAATCAGGACTGAATTTTTGTTCTGATTTTGCAGAATCTAAATGTTTTAATAAACCCTTATTTAAAAGCTCTTCTGTCGAAACAGTACCATCAACTTCCATATCATTTCTATTTGTAGAATTAGGCATATCCCAACGCAAGAAAAATTCTACAAATTCAACATTCTCAAAATTAGGAATGTAGTTTTTTACAAATGCTCTAGAAAAAGAATCTTCTGGCAAAATAATTTTTTCAAAATCTGAAAGTATATTTAATTTTTCTATTCCTAAAATATCTACAAGCCCTTCGTAATTTTGCTTGATTAAATCACGCGCAACATTTGTTTCTAGAGCCCTTAAATCTCTCTTTATAGACTGAACTGATCTTGAATCTTTTTTATCTAAATCATCAAATACAGAATTGTCTATCAAAAAAACAGCGATGTCTGAAGAACCGTTTTTTTTCAAAAAATTAACATAACCATTATGAACAACCGGGCAATACATTACAATTGCTGTTTTCATCATTTTTGGTCACCACTTAATTTATCCTTGAAACTATTTATCAAAGCATGTAAGTCAGTTTCAAAATCTTCAATAACATCCCCTCTTAATCTTCTAAGTTTTGCAGTTGTAGATGTTGATGACTGAGGAGGTAGATTCAATACTTCTTTGGCATATTTTTTAAATTCTTCAATATCTTTTTGAATTTCTGAACCAGTACTTACACTTATAACAAAAACATCTGGCTTGACTGCTTTCAAAGTATCCAACATATCTTCATAATTATCTTTAAAAGTCACAATATCGACTGATCTCAAAGATCTAACAACAGATATTCTTTCTTCTTCAGGATCAAAAGGTCTCTTCGGGCCCTTTCTCTGTTTTGTAATGCGATCAGAATCAACAGCAACAATTAGTATGTCTCCTGCTTTTTTGGCTTGCTCTAGATATTTTATGTGGCCAGTGTGAACCATATC
>CAYOAC010000023.1:0-1017 GCA_964401885.1 uncultured Candidatus Saccharibacteria bacterium | reverse complement strand
ATCCCAAGTACCTTGAGTCAACACAATTTTTTGACCTATCGTTTTAAGTGCATCAACTATTTTTACAAGTTCATCATATTTTGGGATATACGGCGCAAGCAATTCATTGTTTATTATTTTCATTTTGTCTTTATAATTATGAATCTTATATGAATTAAGCCTATCACTCACAATAAGATTCGCAAGATTGTGACACTTCTATAAGTTTGTTAGAATTTGTCTATAAAACCAATAAAATGAAGCCTAAAATCGTACTCATCGTTGCAGCATCAAAAAAAGACAGATTAATAGGTAATATTAATAATGAAATACCTTGGCCAAGACTTTCTGAAGATATGAAATATTTTAGATCAGTTACACTTGGCTTCCCTATCATTATGGGCAGAGTAACTTTTGAAACTTTTAAAAAAAACAAAGAAACACAAAAACCCGAACCACTTCCAGGAAGGCAAAATATTATTATTACAAGAAATACAGATTATGAAGCTCCTGAAAATGTTTTGATCGCAAATTCTATTGAAGATGCGATATTTCAAGCCTCAAAAATAAATCCTGAAAAAATCTGTATTATCGGTGGCGAACAAATATATAATTCAACAATAAATCTTGCAGATGAAATTCATTATACAGAAGTTAATCTTGATGTTTCCGGTACAGCGAAATTTCCCAATATCCCAAACGATTTTCAGAAATCGATAATAGGTTTATATGAAGATACTATAGCCAATCCTGATCAATCATCAAAAAATATTCAGTATGAAATTCAAAAATGGATTAAAGTTTAATAAATAAAAAAGCGGGCCCGACGGGCCCGCTTTTTTATTTAAAATTTATTTAAAAATAGAGAATTATTTTATTTAAACCCCCATTGATCTACATGTACCTGCAAGAATTTTCATTGCTGTTGTACCGATATCTACTCCCAAAAAGCAGGACTGCATCTTAAACCTCCGTTACCTCAACATTCTGTTTCTGCTGCTCATACTCATCAAGATTAAAAAAACCCGCACCGTAACG
>CAYOAC010000022.1:10254-12030 GCA_964401885.1 uncultured Candidatus Saccharibacteria bacterium | reverse complement strand
AATCTTAAAATATAGTCTTGTGCTAGTTGATTCATTTTAGAATCATCTTGTGCATATATCGAATGCCATATAAAAATAGAGAAAAATATTCCGACAACAAATATTAATATTTCAATTTTATTTTTCATATTATTTTCTTGATAAAACCTTATAAACCTTTCTCTCTATTGTATCAGAATTTATATTATAAAAATTCAATAATTCATTAGGAGTACCGGATTGACCAAATTTATCTTCAACTCCAACAAATTCTATTGGAACAGGATTTGTTTGTGACAAATATTCTGCGACAGCACTACCCAAACCTCCTGCTATTTGATGTTCTTCAACTGTTACAATTGCACCTGATTTTTTACTTACAAAATCAAGCATTTTACCATCAAGCGGTTTAATTGTTGTCATATTAACAACAGTTACTTTTATTCCTCTTCCATCCAATTCTTTTGCTGTTTGAATTGCCTGATAAACAACAGCTCCGCAAGCAATAATTGTGACATCTGATATATCACCTTTTGATTCAAAAAATATTTGTGCTTTTCCTATTTCAAAAGGTGTCTCAGGTGTTGTTATGATTGGAGTTTTTTCTCTAGCCAATCTGAGATATGTTGGGAAAGAGTTTTTTGCCATTTGAATAGTAGCTTTCTTTGCTTCATAAACATCACATGGACAAATAACCTGCATATTAGGAACAACTCTCATGAGTGCAATATCTTCAAGTGCCTGATGTGTTCCTCCATCTGGACCAACAGTAAGACCTGCATGAGAACCAATTATCTTTACAGAAACGTTATTATAAGCGATTGTTGTTCTAATTTGTTCCCAATTACGACCAGGAGAAAAAGCTGCATAGCTAGACATAAAAGGAATTTTTCCCATGGCCGCCATGCCAGATGCTACTGATGCGAGGTTTTGTTCTGTGATACCAACTTCAATAAAACGATTTGGAAATTGTTTTGCAAAATCTTCCATTCGAGTCGACTCTGTTAGATCAGCACAAAGACCAACTATTCTTAAATCTTTTTTAGCTGCCTCTACAAGACCTTCACCAAAACCATTTCTAATTGGTTTTTGTTCAACATCATCATTGAAAATATTTTCATTTAATTTTAGTTTTGAATTTAACATATATTATTCATGTTCACTTTTTATATTTCCATATAATGTTCTGAGATCACTGATAGCTTTTTTCCCTTCTTCCTTAGTTGGTGCTTTACCATGCCATACAGGAAGTCTTTCAAATTCTGGTACCCCTTTACCTGGAATAGTGTGTGCAATAATAACTGATGGTTTCCCAAAAAAACTTTTGGCTTCAGCAATTGCAGTGTCTATCGCCTCAAAATTATGTCCATCAACTTCTTGAACATGCCAATTAAAAGATTCCCATTTATCTGCAAGTGGGTTCAAGGGCATAACATCTTCAGTATACCCATCAATTTGAATATTATTTCTATCAACTATTGCTATAACATTATTTAATTTTTCTTTTCCAGCAAGAAACATAGCTTCCCAGTTTTGACCCTCTTGCATCTCTCCATCACCCAACAAACAATAAAAATATTTTGTAGATGTAACACCTTCATCGATTCTATTTGCAAGTGCCATTCCAATTGCTTGAGATAATCCAGACCCAAGTGGCCCCGAACTAGTTTCTACATAAGGTAAAAACTCTCTATGAGGATGTCCCTGAAGTCTTGAACCTAATTTGCGAAGTGTTAGAAGTTCTGATTTTTTAAAATATCCTTTTGTTCGTAAACCACCTTTTTTAGATGTTGAATT
>CAYOAC010000022.1:667-10244 GCA_964401885.1 uncultured Candidatus Saccharibacteria bacterium | reverse complement strand
TCTGATTTTTTAAAATATCCCGCATGAGCCATTGTTGCATAAAGAACAGGACAAATGTGTCCGTTAGATAAAATTAACCTATCTCTTTCTAACCAATCTGGTTTTTCAGGATCATGTTTCAAACCATAAAAATATAAATAAGTAAAAATATCAGCCATACCAAGTGCCCCAGCTGTATGACCTGAACCTGCTTCAACTAGCATTTCAATAATAGACTGCCTAATCTCGTTTGACTTCTCTTGTAACTTTTTTACTTTTGTATCAGAAATATTCCCCATTGATAAAATTATATCATCGTTAGTGATTCGTGCGAAGTATTTTATTATTATCCCAACTTAAGAAATGATGCTAACCTAAACAAGTTCTTTAAAATCCTCTAATGCTTCTATTAAATTTTCATTTTCAAAAAAAGCACTACCCATAACAAAATGATTTACACCAACATCAGATAATTCAGAAATAGTTTCTTCGTTTACACTACCATCAACTGAAATAATTTTTTCTGGAAATTTTTCTCTAATATTTTTTACTTGTTCCAAAACTCTTTCATCAAATGGTTGACCTTGAAAACCTATTTTATCTATACCCATACATTGAACAAAATCTGCAATTTCAATAACATCGAGATGTTATATTGCGTTTGTATTATTTGAAAAAGCAATCCCCACTTCAACAAAATCATTTTCTTTCATTTTTTTCAAAAAAGATACTGGGTCTTTCATTGTTTCAAAATGAAAAATTATTTTTTTGGGTCCAAGTTGCATAAATTGTTCGTATGATTCCTCAGGGTTTTTTATCATCATGTCGAGTTCAAAATCTATATTTTCCCAAAACGGCATCCCCTCCTCTTGAGAAACCATCTTATCAAAATAAATATCAGGTGTATGTGTAAAAGGCCAAGTTTTGGAAGGTGTATATGTTGAGTTGCAGATATCGATTTGAACATATTTTGTTACACCTTTAACTCTTTCTAAGTGTTTTTTTAAGTCAAAAAAGTCTTTTGGTAAAATTGCGGGGATTATTTTTTTGGTCATATTCATAGGCTTATTGTAGCATATTTGATTAAAAATTAATTAAAACGGTCCAAAATAAAGTATTTAAAGGCTTATGTAATATGCTATAATCAAAAAACACATGAAGAAGTCAAAACCTCTAATATCAGTCATATTACCAGACAAACTTAAAGACCCTACCGGCGGAATGGGTGTCCAAATGAAATACTTAATCAAGCATCTAAATAAAGATTTTGACTTTGTAGTCCATGCATTTCCTGAAGATAATAATTTTCCTTTTTATAGAAATGTTTTTAATTTTATCCCTAAAGTTAATCATGGAGGAGTTGTAAATCTAGTTGGTCAGACATCTTACATACAAAGTGTTGTCAAAGACGCAATAGAAAATAGAATGCCAGATATAATTCATGCCACCGATTATACAGAATTTTTATCCGGTTTAACGTCTAGAAATATTTTAAGCAATCAAAAAAACAAAATCCCATTACTAATATCTGTTCAACTCTCATCTTTTTTAATGCATGAAGCCGGTTTATTTTGTTGTTTTGATCCAAAAAGTCCCGACGGGAATGCAATAGAAAATGCAACAAAAGAAATGGAATTATTAGGTTTAAAAGAAGCAGATAAAATTATTCATGTATCACAAACATACAAAAATATTTTCTCTCAAATTCCTAATATAGATCAAAAATCAATATATATACCAAACGGAGTTGATTTGGATGAATGGAAAAAATTTAAAAAAATTCAATTCTCAGGAGATCAAAAAATAAAATTGGTTTATCTTGGAAGATTTTCTGCACAAAAAAATATCTACAATTTAATAAATTCCAAGATACCATCAAACATTGATTTAATATTTGTCGGAGATCAAAAAACAGCAGACCCGAAATTATTTAATATGCTTCTTGAAAAAATTCAGAATAATAAAAACGTATTTTATTATGGACCAGCATATAATCAGGATAAAATTGATATTTTGTGTAGTGCCGACGCAATCATAATCCCATCAGTACATGAATGTCATCCTATAATTATGCATGAAGCCCTCGCTTCAAAAAGTGTTGTCATATCATCTTTTGTTGGTGATATGGGTAAAGTATTAAATGAAGATTTTGCAATTAATTGTGGAACCGAAACAGACACTATAGAAAAGGCATTAGAACAACTTTCCAAAATGTCCAAAAACGAAATGGAAAAAAGAATTAATTTGGGCTTTGAAGTCGTTAAGCAATACACATGGAAAGATATAGCACAAAAAATGAAGAAAGTTTATTTGTCTTTATTAAAAAAATAATTTATTTTGGATGAATGTATATTAATCCTCTTTTTGCACCAACTGATTTTTCATTAGAATTATAATAATATTCAAATTTATCTTTTCCATATATCTTATTTAAATATTTTTCAACTAATTTAAACTCCAGTTTCTTTTTATTCCAAGTATCATATCCAAGTTTATTTTGACCAGGAACAAAAAAATCATGAATTACTATTACTGGTTTTATTTTGGCTTTAATAATAGAATTTAATTCTTTTTCTAAAGGAAAGTTTTCTTCAGTAAAATGAGCATCTAAAAAAATAATAGATTTATCATATTTTTTATTTAAAATTTCTTTTAAAACAATACCACTATCTCCTAAATATGTTTTTATATTTTCATTATTTTTGAATCTATTATTGGCATATTCCATAAATATAGGATTTATTTCTATTGTATCTACTTCATCAAAATTTTGAGATAACCAAAGGGTTGTTGATCCCAAGCAAGTTCCAGTTTCAACAACTTTATTTATGCTAAATTTTTTCTTTAATTTTAAAAATTCTTCTCTAACATAAAAATCACCATTAAAAGCTTCAAATTGATTTGGCATTACAAAGCCAATCTTATTTTTATCACAGTCATCCATCTCATAAAAAAATAAAAACATTTCGATAAACTTTTTTGAAATGTTTTCGATAGAAAAGTCTTCTGCTCTATCTAGACATTTTTTTCTAATGCTTGAATATAATTTTTTATCATTTAATAAAATATTCAAATCTTCTTCACATTTATCAAATGTAGAAAAAATAGTACATCCCTCTCCTACTTCATGCAGTACCGGTTCATTTGAAGAAATAGAAGGTATACCATAAGCCATAGCATTTATTACTTTCATACCCCCATTTAATACTAAATGTCTATTAATATAGTCCGGATTCATATTTAAATTTCTAAAGTTTAGCAAGACATCTGATTCTCTGTATTTTTTAATAATATTTTCTTCCGTTTCTTTATCATTATCTCCATTCATATTCAAAAATGCTTTATGTGGGGGCAAAAGTCCTTCGGGGTACCAGTGAGTTTCTCCAATAAAATAAACTTCTGTAGGATTTTTTTTAAGTTTATTTGGGATATTAGAAAAATTCATATGATGTTGATGAATCACAAAAGACGGTTTATTTAGGATTACATTTTTTTGGGCAAAATAAGATGAAAAAATATAGCCATCGACAGCATCTGGAATACCTACTGGGTCAATAATATCTACAATTACAATTCCTCTTTTTCTTAGCATATCCCTATCAACAGTAAAAGCTTTATTTAAAATAAAAATCTCTTTACCTTCAAGTATCTTTTCATCCAAATAATCATTTATAGTAAAATCACACCCAAGATATTGGGCAATCTGAATAGTTCTTATTCTTGTACTTGCAAGACGAGGATTACCTCCGATAAATAAAACCTTATCCAACAATTTTCGATATTGTTTAAATTTATCCATTGTTTAAATGACAATTTAATTATTCTGTATATGAATCAATTTCATCTATTTGTGAAATTCTTCTCATATGTCTCTCTTCTCCAGAAAAAGATGTTTCCAACCACATATCTATTGCTTCTAAAGCTTCTTCTTCAGTAAGAAATCTTGCACCAAGAGAAAGAACATTTGCATCATTGTGTTGTCTTGAAAGATTCACGATACTTTCGTCACTCATTGGTGGTTCACCATAAAAAACAGTAGCTCTGATACCCTTAACTCTATTTGCAACCATTGCCTCTCCTTGTCCTGAGCCCCCAAGAATAATGCCTCTAGAATTCTGATCTTCTGTAACAGCAAGAGCTACAGGTAAGATAAAATCAGGATAATCGTCTTCTGGGTCTAGTTCATAAGCACCGTGATCTATTACCTCATAATGTTTTTGCTCAAGAAACCTTATAATTTCACTTTTAAGTTCATAACCGGCGTGGTCACTTCCTATGTGTATTGTTCTTATATCTTCCATATGTATAAAGTATATCAATGCATTGTTACATAGCAAGATGACGTTAATCCATGATCAAGAGTCCTGTTTTTACTAAAACATATCTATAATTACTAATTTTAATTGAACCTTTTGGGGCCTGTTCAGACCAAATATGAAAATAGAAAAAGGTCCACATCAAAATTAACACTACCAAATAATAGTTATTTTTTCATATTAATAAATTTAAAATTAAAAAGAAAATTTTGGATACAACTTTAATTCACATGAAAAAAACTCAAACATATTACCCGCATCATCATAAGCAAGTGTAAATCTTTCTTCAAATAATCCTTGACAACTAAGCCCCATATAAACAAATCCGATTATCAATATTATTAAAACAAAAATAATTATTTTTAATTTATTTTTCATATTATTGATGTTTAATAAAATTAGACACCCCCGCATAAACGCATTTATATTCTCTGGTTTCTTCAAAAGTACCATCTATATACATAGGTATTGGTATATTTGAAATTTGTTCTGTCCAAAATACAGAACAATTAATTCTCATATCAGTCAGGACAACTACAATTATAATCCCTAACAATATAATTACTTTTTTAAGGTTCATTTTTATTTTTTATCTTTTTAACTTTTTCTTAGATTCTGGTAAAAATCTTCCAGTTCTAACGACATGCTCAACAAGAGAATTTGTATACCCCACTTCGTTATCATACCAAGCAAGAACTTTTACAAGATTACCATCAACAACTCTTGTCATAGATAAATCAGCAATAGAAGCATGGGAATTGCCAACCATATCTTGTGATACAACTTCTTCTTCTACAACAGTGAATAAACCTCTCCATCTATTATCTAATGAAGCCTTTTTTAGAATATCATTCACTTCTTGAACAGAAGTATCCTGTCGAGAAATAAAAGTAATATCAGCAATAGATCCCGCAATAACAGGTACTCTAAGAGAAATACCGTCAAATTTATTTTTTAAAGAATCTATAACAAGTGTTGTGGCTTTTGCTGCTCCAGTTGAAGCTGGAATAATATTAACTCCTGATGCACGACCATTCCTAAAATCTTTTTTACCGGGGCCATCTACAACAGATTGAGTTGCTGTATAAGCATGTACAGTATTTAAAATAGCTTTTTCAATACCAAATGATTCTTGCAAAATAGCACTTATAGAATTAGTTGTGCAAGATGCATTAGATGTAATAGTTCTAGTCTTTAATGTTTCTTCGTTTAATCCAAGAATTACGGTACCTTGTTTATCATCTTCGTCACCTTTTCCTGGTGCTGATATTACAACTTTTTTAGCTCCAGCTTTAATGTGAGCTCTTACTTCTTTAAAATCAGTAAAGAAACCTGTTGATTCAACAACAACATCGATATCAAGCTCTTTCCAAGGAAGTTCTTTTGGGTTTGATTCTGAAAGAATTAAAACTTTTTGTAATCCTCCTAAAATAAAATATGTTTCGTCTTCTTCTTTGTGCAGTTGAACATCGAATTCACTTCTTCCATAGACACTATCAAATTTTAAAAGATATTCTAAATTTTCCGGATCACTCAAATCATTTATTGCAACAATTTCCAAATCATTTCTATTAAAAGCTAATTTTAAAAACGCTCTACCGATACGACCAAACCCATTAATAGCAACTCTTATTTTTGTATCATGCATATAACAATAGTTTAACTTCCTGTAAAGATTATGTAAAGAAAAAGCGGCGCCGAAGGCGCCGCTTTTTCTTAAAATTATTTAGGAGTATTTCTTTTTGTTTTTCTTCTCGCCACAATCATACCATTTGAATATTTCTTTGGTGTTCTTGTCTTAACTCCATATGCTTGTTTTCCATATCGAGTTTTTGGTCCTCTTCGAAGTCCAATACCTTGTCGTCCTTCTCCACCTCCATGAGGGTGATCAACAGCGTTCATAGCTGTTCCTCTTACATGTGGTCGAATTCCTCGGTATCTTGATTTTCCTGCCTTTCCAAGATTAATCAAACGATATTCATCATTTGAAACTTCTCCAACAGTTGCCCAACATGAACTTTGAATCTTTCGAATTTCTCCAGAAGGAAGCTTTATTTGAGTCATTGCTGTATCAGGATCTTGAGCTACGATTTCGGCATAACTTCCGGCAGATCTAACAAGAGATGAACCTTTGAGTGGTTTCAACTCAATATTAAATACAAAAGTACCAACAGGTATTTTTGAAAGTGGAAGTCTATTCCCCATTTCAACTTTTGCTGTTTCAGAAACAATAAAAGATTGTCCTACTTGCATAGCTTTTGGAACTAGAATATATCTTCTTTCTCCATCAGCATAAAGTACAACTCCTACGAATCCTGATCTATAAGGATCATATTCGATTGTTTCTAATTTTGCAGGAATATCAATTTTATTATATTTAAAATCGATAAGTCGGTAACTTTTCTTGTGGCCACCTCCTCTGTGTGGTGCTGTTATTCTACCTGTATTATTTCGTCCACCAGATTGATTTTTTCCGGCTACTAGAGATTTTAAAGGTGTTGTTGAAGTAATGTAATTCTTATAAGAAATTACAGTCATACCTCTTTGTCCTGGTGTATTTGGTTTAATTTTTTTTATCATAATGTTTTTAGTTAGCAGCCTCAATGTGGGATACATGGGCTATACAACCTAATAATTCAAGTTTATACGAATTCAATATTATCTGTAGTATGAAGGTACACATAAGCTTTTTTGAATCCAGCTTTTGTAGCATGTCTTCCTCTTCTAATTACTGCTTTTGGTTTTGTGACCACAGTATTAACTTTTATCGGAGCAACACCAAATTTAATTTTAATTGCTTCTGAGATTTGTCTTTTATTTGCCTTGTCAGCAACTTCAAAAACATAAACTTTCTTTTCAGAAAGAATAGCTGCTCTTTCAGTAATTCTTGGTTTTATAAGAACCCAAGTCAAATCAGCAGTTGTTGCTTTAATATCTTTTTTAGAAATCACTTTTTTAGGAGCAGACTTCTTTGTTGTTTTCTTTTCTTTTTTTCCAAAAATAGCCATAAGTCCTAATTAAGTTTAGCTTCTAATACTTTCAAACTCACTTCTGGATTTTCGATAATCAAGTATTTGTATTTTAACAAATCAAGTGGGTTCAAATTTCTAATTTCATCTGTTTTAACATTTGAAAAGTTTGCAAAAGATTTTTTAGTTAATGTGTCGTTTTCATCAATTGCCACATAAGCTCTGTTTCTTCTTCTTTTTGCTAGCATTTCATAACCCTTCACATTTCCTAGAGATGTGAAAATTGATTGTGCTTCTTTTGTTTTTGGTTGTGCAAAAGAGATACTATCAACAAATATAATTTCATTATTTTTTGCTTTCTTTGAAAGAATTGTAAACAATGCTTTTACTTTCATTTTTTTATTAATCTTTCGATCAAAATTTTTGTCATTTCTTGGACCAAAAGTAACTCCACCACCTTTCCAGATTGGCGATCGTTTTGAACCGTGTCGAGCTCGACCAGTTCCTTTTTGTTGCCAAGGTTTTCGTCCTCCTCCTCTAACTTCACTTCTATCTTTAGAATGAGCTACAGGTGTTCGGGCAGATGATTCCATTGATGTAACAACTTGTTGAACAAGATCAGAATTCCATTTCAATCCAAAAATTGCTTCTGGAGCTTCGATAGATCCTTTTTCTTTTCCTTCTTTTGTATATATATTAATTTTCATATGCCTATTCTTATCCCTTAATTTCAACAAGTGTCCCCTTTCGACCTGGTACAGCACCTTTGATGTATACCAATTGTTGATCAGCATCAACTCGAGCAACTTTAAGATTCTTAACAGTTACTCTATCTGATCCCATTCGACCACCCATTCTCATACCCTTGAATACACGTTGTATCCCACCAACTCCAATAGATCCAGGTTCTCGTTCAGAGTGTTTTTGACCGTGAGATCTTCTTCCTCCTTTGAAACCATGTCTTTTTACAACACCTTGGAAACCTTTTCCTTTAGAGATCGCAGACACAGTGACTTTGTCTCCCTCTTGGAATGTACCAGCTTCAATTTTGTCTCCAACATTGAATTCACCTACTAACTTTACTTCTTTTAAGTGAGCAAAATTGCCCAACTCTTTTACGTGACCTTTAAGGGGTTTTGTAATGTTTTTTGCCTTCTTTTCACCAAAACCAATTTGAATAGCTTTGTAGCCATCTTTGTCTGACGTTTTTACTTGTGTAATTACGTTTGAACCGGTTTTGATTACTGTGACAGGAATAACAAGACCGTCTTCAGTGAAGATTTGAGTCATGTTTTCTTTTGTTCCTAATAAAAATTTCATGGTATTTCGTGCTATCTTTGCTTAATAATGTTGCATCAATCTAGTTCATCTTGACGTCAATATTGACTCCTGAAGGTAGGCTAAGGTTAGTTAAAGCTTCGACTACTTTAGCATCAGGATTCAAAATGTCAATAAGTCTCTTATGTACCCGCATCTCAAACTGTTCTCGCGCGTCTTTGTACACAAAAGATGATCTGTTAACTGTATATTTCTTGATTTCGGTTGGTAATGGAATTGGTCCACTTACCTTTGCTCCAAATCGTAGAGCAGTATCCATGATTTGTTTTACTGATTGGTCGAGTATTTTACTCTCGTATGCTCGAACTCGTATTCGGAGTTTTGGCATTTCTTGTACTTTTTTTTCTGACATATAGTTTAACCTTTGATTGAAAAGCTAGTGGTTTGTCATAGACAAATATCCTATCTCTCAAAAAGGGCTCGTTTATTTAGATGAATAATTTATTTAACAACTTTTGTTACAACTCCAGCTCCTACTGTTTTACCTCCTTCTCGAATAGCAAATCGTGTTTGATCTTCAAGAGCAACAGGTGCTACTAGTTTAACTTTGAAAGTTACTGTGTCTCCCGGCATAACCATTTCTACTCCTTCAGCTAATGTTACTTCTCCAGTAACGTCAGTTGTTCGAACATAGAATTGTGGTTTGTATCCTGAGAAAAATGGTGTGTGTCGTCCACCTTCTTCTTTTTTAAGAATGTAAACTTCAGCTTCAAATTCTGAGTGAGGTGTTACAGATCCAGGGATTGCAAGAACTTGTCCTCGAACGATATCTTCTTTTTTAAGACCTCGTACAAGTAGACCTGCGTTATCTCCAGCCATACCTTCTGAAAGTGATTTGTTGAACATTTCAATTCCAGTAATAGTTGTTTTAGCTGTATCTTTTAAACCAATTACTTCAACTTCTTGTCCAACTTTTATAACTCCTCTTTCGATTCTTCCTGTAACTACAGTTCCTCTTCCAGTTATTGTAAATAC
>CAYOAC010000022.1:0-630 GCA_964401885.1 uncultured Candidatus Saccharibacteria bacterium | reverse complement strand
GGCATAAGGAAAGGTTTGTCTGTTTCTCGAACTGGAACTGGAATATATGTATCAAGTTGATTTGCAAGTTCAAGAATCTTTAGATTCCATTCACTATTAACATCTGATGATTCAAGAGCTTTAAGAGCTGAACCTCGTACAAACGGTGTATTTGCTCCATCAAATCCTTGATTTGTTAATAGATCTCGAATTTCTTCTTCTACTAGATCAATCATTTCTGCGTCTTCTACCATGTCACATTTGTTGATGAACACGATAATCTTTGGTACTCCAACTTGTTTTGCAAGTAGAACATGCTCTCTAGTTTGAGGCATCATACCGTCAGTTGCTGCCACTACAAGTACTGCGCCGTCCATCTGAGCTGCACCAGTAATCATGTTTTTGATGTAATCGGCGTGACCTGGAGCATCAATGTGAGCATAGTGTCGTGTTGGTGTTGAGTACTCTGAGTGAGAAAGAGAAATTGTAATTCCTCGAGCTTTTTCTTCAGGTGCTTTGTCAATTTCGTCTACACCCTTCATTGAAGCTGTGTAACCATCAGCCATGTTTAATGTGTGTAAGATAGCCGCTGTAAGAGTTGTCTTACCGTGGTCTACGTGACCAATTGTACCTACGTTTACGTGAGGTTTT
>CAYOAC010000021.1:0-12224 GCA_964401885.1 uncultured Candidatus Saccharibacteria bacterium | reverse complement strand
AAACAGAAATGGAAAATGTAGAAAATGCTCCCGAACAGAACTTGGCCTCAGTAAATCAAATTTCTTGGTTGGATTCTCTGTTTGGTTCTTGGTGGGCTTATATTTTAGGATCACTTTTGATTGTTTTAGGAATTAAAGTTTTTCTAAAGTTTAGGTAAAGGGCGATTGGGTAAATATGCTATACTTTTCCTAATATGACACAAAATGAGGCTTTAACACTTCTTAAAATGGGTAAAAACGTGTTTTTAACTGGACCTGCTGGTTCTGGTAAAACATATGTTTTAAATTCTTATATACAATATCTTGAAGAAAGAGGGGTTGAAGTTGCTATAACCGCTTCAACTGGAATTGCTGCAACTCATCTTGGTGGAATGACTATTCATGCTTGGTCAGGAATTGGAATAAAAGATAATCTTTCTGCAAGAGATATTGATCATCTCGAACAACAACAATACCTTTGGAAGAGATTTGATAAGGTAAAAGTTTTAATTATTGATGAAATCTCAATGCTCAAAAATTCTACACTTGATATGGTTGATAAAGTTTGCAAAGTTTTTAAAAGAAATGAGAAACCTTTTGGTGGTTTACAAGTTGTTTTTTCCGGAGATTTTTTTCAGCTTCCTCCCATCGAAAGATATTCACCTCAAGCCAAGATGGAACAGATTCCATTATATACAGATTCAAGCGATGAGATTATGTATGAGATGGAAGATGAAATAAAAACCCCTTTTGCTTTTTCGGCTACGAGTTGGAGACAAGCGGATTTACACATGTGTTATCTAACAGAACAACATAGACAAGATGACGTTAGTCTTTTGAGTATATTAAATGAAATTCGTTCAGGAGAAGTCTCTGAGGATACTCGCGAACTTCTTTTAGATAAAATTACAAAAAAAGATATTGCTGATATTCCAAAATTATACACTCACAATATTGATGTCGACAAATATAATTTAGAACAATTAGAAAAAATAGATGGTGAAGAACAGATTTATGAGATGACTTCAAGAGGCAAGATGAGTGGTGTAGAAGCTTTGAAAAGAGGATGTCTTTCTCCGGAAGAACTTTGGATAAAAGTTGGAGCACTTGTTATGTTTGTAAAAAATAATCCAGTTGTTGGATATGTTAATGGGACTATTGGAGAGGTTATTGGTTTTAATGAAGATGATTTTCCTATTGTTTTAACAAAGGAAGGTAAAGAGTTTGTAGCTATTCCACAACCTTGGGCAATTGAAGATCAGGGTAATCTCGTGGCGGAGATTTTCCAGGTTCCTCTTCGTCTCGCATGGGCTGTTACTATTCACAAGAGTCAGGGAATGACCCTAGATTCGGCTCTAATTGACCTTTCTCAGGCCTTTGTACCAGGTCAAGGATATGTAGCGCTTTCTCGTGTCAGAACTTTAGAAGGACTTTATCTAAAGGGTATAAATCAACAGGCATTACAAGTTCATCCTGGAGTTTTGACTTTTGATCAAAGATTGAAAGAACTATCAGAGATTGTGAGTGGAAGACTTGATAAAACCGATAAAAATAGAATTGAAGAATGTATGAATGATTTTCTAAAATCTATTGGTGGTGATATTGATTTTGTTCCAAAGAAAAAAACTCTCAAAGAAAAAAAGAAAAAAGAAAAACACATTTCAAAAACAACATATGAAATTACAAAAGAATTTATTTTAAATAAAAAACCTGTTGCAATAATTTCTCTTGAAAGAGATATTTCAGAAGGAACAATCGTGGAACATATTCAGAAACTATTAGATGAAAAAGTTATAAATCTTTCCGACATAGAATATCTCAAACCCAAAAAATCAAAAGATAAAAAAGTTTTTGAACAAATAATTTCTGCATTTAAAAAATTAGAAACAGAAAAATTGAAACCAGTTTTTGAACATTTTAATGAGAAGTATGATTATGATTTGATAAGGTTGGGGAAGTTATTTTCAAAAGGAGAATAAAATATAAACTTTTCTAATTCACAGTTCATAAATTTTTATAGTAAAATTAACACATGAAAAAAACAAAAATAATTTTTGTCGGTATTGTTTGTCTTTTAATTTTAGGATTCTTTCTGCTTTCAAAAGTTGTCGATAAAGATATTAATAAATATTATTTTGATAATCAAAATTTAAAAGTTGAAAAATAATATATTGACTTTTACAAAAAATATGCTATTGTTTTATCCGAATTTGGATGTATTACTGGATGGTAATACAAAACTCCAGATTGCTCATTGAATCGTAGAAATAATTAAAATGAAAGTTAATGTGTTGGGTTTGTTTCAAGTTGGTATCAAGAGTTTCATTTCAGTGTCTCTCTTGATTGTTGTTATCTTTGGACTTATCGTGTTCAGAATGTTTTTCCTTACTTTCGTAGATGCCCATGAATACGGCTTTGTCTACGGACGTTTTGATGGAAAAATCACTCCAATCGAACACAACGGTTGGGTCATCAGGCCTCCCTGGATGTATGACGTCCATGCTATCGATATGCGACCTTATCAAGTATCGATCAGTGCCAATGAACGTATCTTGAATGCTAAGCTGGTTCGATTTAACCCAGACGGTATCAAAACATTCATTGATTGGCACGGTCGTTCGGCCGGCGATAACACCAATACTTTGAAGGAAATCCTAAAGTGCTATGCTTTTGACCGCGATGAAGGAAAGGATTGTCCTTTCCTGGAAGTTGTGAGTGTTTTGGCTCCTGGTCAAACTGCTACCTCTAAACCTGAAAAGTAATCATATGGAAGACAATGGCGACCCTGATTACTCGGGCAAAGAATTTTTCAAGTTCTTTTTGAAGAAGTATTTCAACAAAAAGATTTTCTTGACTGTCTTCCTCATTGCTTTTGGCTACTTTGGTTTTGTTAATCATGTTGAACCGACTGAGTTAGGGATCGAAAGGAACTTTCTCACTGGTCAATATAATGCACAAAAAAGTGGCTGGCATATCACAATGCCATGGGTCTTGGTTGCTAACATCGACCTGCGACCCGTAAAAGTTTCGGTCTGTTCTTCTGGACGGGGATATTCTGCAAAACTTGTGCGGTTTGTTCCTGAATATTGGAAAGATTTTCTTCAGAATGAAGGGTTTTGTTACTATTGGTGGTCTAACAGGCTATCTTTTAACCTTGGGTATTCGGAAGAATCTCGAGGACTGAAAGATATCTTGCGCGGATATGCTTATGGGGACAAAAAATATCCATTCATTGAAATAGTTTCAGAGTACTGATTTTTGTGCTCGAGCCTGTGTTATCGAAAGATGACACAGGTTTTTTATTTATAAACTTCTGAATATTTTTTACAAATTCTTTTAATTAAACCTGGACCTTCATAAATCATTCCAGTAATTATATGAATTAATTCTGAACCTAATTCAAATTTATATAGTGCATCTATTTCGTTCAATATTCCACCACATCCGATAATTGTAAGTTTATCTCCGTATGTTTGTTTAATTTTTTCTATAAGAATATTAGAAGGATGAAAACATGGTTTGCCAGAAATACCGCCTTTGTATTCAGAAGGTCTTTCTGAATCATGAGGAATATCTAAATAATTTTTGTTGAGATTTCCGACAATTACACCATTTATTGAATATTTCAAAATAATTTCTAGAAGAGAATTTGTTGCTTCCCAAAATATATTTATAGGCATTTTTATGTAAATAGGTTTTGAACACGGAATCTTTTTTATTTCATGAAGAAGTCTTTCTAATAATTCTGGGCTAGTGAAAGTCTCACCACCAAACGCATTAGGACAAGAAATATTAATTGTATAATAGTCTCCAATATTTTCTTCGTTTAATCTCTTGAAACTATAACAATAATCTTTGATTGCTTCTTCTGTGTCTGCACACTTCATGTCATTTGTTTTTGCAATAGAAATTCCAATAACAAAATCTTTAATTCTCTTTTTAGATTTTAATCTTTTTATAATCACATCAACACCATCATTACGAAGTCCTTTATTTACAATTATGGCTTTTGAATTGGGTAGGCGAGTAAGTGTGGGACTAGGGTTACCTCGACAAGGCCTTGCTGTTACTGAACCTACTTCAACTCCACCAAAACCGAGCGAAGGTAATATTTGAGTAAGGTTGGCATTATAATCAAAACCAGCAGATAGAATAACTGGAGTTGTGTATTTTATCCCGTCTACAGTTTTTGAAATATCTCTTCCATTATATCCATATATTATTTTTACCATTTTTCGAGTAAGGGGATTTGAACCTAGAAATATACCCATTTTAACAAATACTTTATGAATAAATTCTGGATTGAAGTTGAATAAAATTGGTTTTAGTATGTGTTTGTATAACATTGGGGCTATTATAGCATGTCATGAGAAAGTAAAAATATCTGATACAATTTAGTCATGAATCAAAAAGAGTTATCAAATAATAATAAATTTTCACTTATAAAAAGAGCAAGAAGTTTTACTCATGCTGGCAGAGGTATCTATATTTTTATCAAAAATACTCACAATGCTTGGTTACATTTATTTATATTTTTTGTTGCTATTGGTATGGGATTTTATTTTGAAATTTCTCACTATGATTGGATTCTTTTAATTTTGACTGGTGGATTTGTTTTAACTGCTGAAGCGTTTAACTCTGCAATGGAAATAGATATTGACCTTACTTCTCCTGAATATCATCCTTATGCAAAAGATACTAAAGACGTTGCCGCTGGAGCTGTTTTAATATCTGCTTTTATTGCACTTATTGTTGGAATTCTGATATTTGCACCTTATATTTTAAAATTAATATAATTTTATGTATTACGTTTATATTTTGGAATGTTCAGATAAGACCTTTTATATTGGTTCAACTAATAATCTTGATAAAAGAATTGATTCGCATAATAATTCAAAGGTTGGAGCAAAATACACAAAAGGTAGAAGACCTGTTGTTTTAAAATATTCCGAATCTTGTAAAACAAAGAGTGACGCACTAAAGAGAGAATGTTTACTTAAAAAATATTCAAGAATTGAAAAAGAAGAATTGATTAAAGGCTTACTTCTATCATTGAAGAAGAATAAGAAGAAATAAAGGAAGGCACTATAAACATAATTGCCAAAAGTGGTAATACGAAGAATACAATAGTTGCTATCATTGTCCACCAAAGGTATTTTCTAGTTTTTTCAACCGATACATAAATTTCGTCAATCTTTTTTTGTTGTGCTTCTATAAGCTGTTTTAATTCTGTTTCCATAGTTAATATTGTAGCACAACGCTTGTTTTAATTATAAATTGAATCCATGTTTATAAATTGTTATAGTATATATATGAGATACAATAATTTAATTTTAAATACCTTAGGTTTTCTAACTTTATTAGTTTTCTGTTTTCCTCAAAATGTTTTTGCATCAGAAGGGTTGTTTTATTTTTTTAATAACACATATGGGCTTACTAATTTTAAAAAGAATGCATCTGATGTCGACATTATTGCCCCACAAATTTATACTGTTGGATATGATTTGAAAGTAAAAAAACTTTCATCCTCAAATAAAAAAATAATTAGAGCAGCTAAAGATAAAAGAGTTGCTGTGATGCCTTTAATTGTAAATGCCAATTTTGATAAGGTATTGATGTCGGATATTTTATTGAGTCAGGATGCACAAGATGAAATAATTGAATTTATGATTGATGAAGCTAAAAAGAATAAATTTATTGGATGGCAATTCGATTTTGAAAATTTAAATCATTTGGATAGAGATATGTATTCTGATTTTGTTGCTAAAACATACAAAGAGATGCAAAAAAATGACTTGCAGTTTAGTGTTGCAGTGATTCCAAGAGATAAGCCTTATGATAAAGATTCAAAAGATCAAAATTGGAGTTCTGGATATGATTTTAAAAAAATTGCTGAAAACACAGATTTTGTTTCATTAATGACTTACGATGATCCTTATTCTTTAGGTCCTGTTGCATCAATTCCTTTTACCCAGAAAATATTAGATTATATGGTAACCCAAATTCCAGCAGAAAAAATTTCTGTAGGTATACCTTTGTATTGTTGGAAGTGGAACAATGATACTAATGAAAGATTTGGAAGCTTAACTCATAAACTTGCATTAAAAGAATATTCAAAGGGTAAGAAAAAAAGTAAGGGATATGATGAAGAGCTTGGATCTGGTTGGTATAAATATACAATAGACAAAATTGAGTATAAGACATGGTGTGAAAGTGAAGAAAGTATTGAGTCTAAATTAAATTTAATTGAAGAAAATAATTTTAGAGGATTTTCGGCTTGGGCTATTGGACAAGAACCAACTTGGTTGTGGAACTCTATTAAGTAAAAATTTCAAAATATAATATCAGTTTGTTTAAAATAATAAATACAAATTTTAAAAAAGATATATAATATATAAGTTATAAATATAATTATATAAATATGGATATCGATCAATTATTGGTATGGGTCAAACAACATAAGATATTAGCAACAATATTGACGATTGTTGTTGTCGCTATTTTGTTTGTAATGTTTTTATTATCAAGTACAAACTCAGCTAGATTTTCTCAAAAAAATGGTTACGATAATACTTCAAGTTTTATGCCTGGAGTACTTCCAGAGATATCGAGATCTAAGACAGATTCTTTAAGTTATGAAAAACCAAATCCGGCATCTCCAATTGAAAGGAAAATAATACAAAGTGGTGATCTTTATATCAATGTAAATAATATCGATCAGTCATTAAAACAAATAAAATTAATTGCTCAAAATTACAAAGGCTTTACAGAAAGTTCTAATATAAATGAGGCAGAAAGTGGTTATAAAAGCGGAAGTATTGTCATTAGAGTTCCATCCGAGAAATTTAATGATGCAATGGATGAAATTAAGAAAGTTGCAGAAAAAGTAGATTCAGAAAGTATAGAAACGACTGATGTTACAGCACAACATATTGACTTACTGGCGAATTTAAAAAATTATAAATCTGAAGAGGAACAATATCTGGTAATAATGAAATCAGCTTCTAGTGTAGAGGATATTTTAAATGTGCAACAGAGATTATCTGAAGTACGTGGCAAAATTGAATCAACTGAAGCACAATTGGAGTATTTGAACAGACAAACAGATATGTCTGATATTTATGTTAACCTTACTGCAGAACCTGATGTTAAAATTTTTGGAGTTAGTTGGAAACCATTAAACACGCTTAAAATAGAGTTCAGGAATTTTCTTGTAGATATGAAAAATCTTTACGAAGGTTTTGTTGAGTTTGCGTTTGCATTACCTGGATTAATTATTAGATTCTTTTTCTACGTTGCACTAATTGTTGTTTTGCTTAAGATTCTTGTATTGATATATAAAAAATTCCTAGCCAAAAAAGTAATTATCCCAAATAAAGAAATTAAATAATTATCATTGCTTTATATAATAATTGTTTGACTTTTATCCATAAACTTGTTATATTATTCGAGTAAGTAAATCTCGCTAGTTTTTGTCTTCAGAGTATATGTTGAGGACGTAAAGGTAATTTGTCTTTATTTGAAAACTGCAAAAGAGGCATTACCTACAATTAATTAACCAAATAGCCGCTTATTAGCGGGTATTCTAAATAATAAACATATATTATGTATCAAAATAAACCAAAAAGTGGTGGATCACCACGATCAGGGGGATTTTCTTCTCGACGATCGTCAGGAGGAGGTTCATCTTTTGGAAGAAGTGGAAGTAGAGGAGGATACCAAGGAGGAAGAAGTTCATCTTTTGGTGGGGGACGAAGAAACAGTGGAGGTGGTGGACGATTCAAAGGTTCACACATTGATGTTTCAAAATTTATTAATAAAGCTGTCGTAACAGAAGAGGTTGTGGAATTTGTTCCAAAACATACTTTTGCAGATTTTTCATTGGATTCAAAAATTCAAAAAAATATTGCTAAAAAAGGATATGTTTTACCAACACCAATTCAAGATCACGCTATACCTCATGTACTTGAAGGTGTGGATGTAGTGGGAATTGCTAATACTGGAACAGGTAAAACCGCTGCTTTTCTTTTGCCTTTAATTAATAAAGTATTAAAAGACAAAGATGAACAAATCTTGATTGTTGTTCCAACTCGAGAGTTGGCAACACAAATTGATGATGAATTCCGAGCTTTTTGTAGTGGAATGGGAATTTTTTCTGCTGTATGCGTAGGAGGAGCACCTATTTTTAAACAAATAAAAACATTACGATTATTTAATAACTTCGTAATTGGAACACCGGGAAGAATCAAAGACCTTATCGAAAGACGAGTTCTCGATCTTTCTACGTTCAATACTGTAGTACTTGATGAAGCCGATAGAATGCTTGATATGGGATTCATAAATGATATGAGATATTTTATGGATAAAATGCCAAAAGAAAGACATACATTGTTTTTCTCAGCTACTCTTTCAAAAGAAATCGAAAGACTTATTCATGAATTTCTAAAAGATCCAGTAAGAATTTCTGTAAAAACAGGTGATACTGCAAAATCAGTTGAGCAAGATGTAATTCGAATTGGAAGAGGGGAATCAAAAGTTGAAGTTCTTATTAAGTTATTAGCAAAACCTGAATTCGATAAAGTTATCGTTTTTGGAAAAACAAAACATGGAGTAGAAAGATTGGCTGAAACTCTACTTGATAAAGGTATAAGAGCTGAATCTCTGCATGGAGATAAAAGACCATCGCACAGACAAAGATCGCTTGATGCTTTCAAAAACAATAAAGCCCAAGTTATGGTTGCAACCGACGTTGCAGCTAGAGGTATCGATGTTTCAAATGTGTCTCATGTAATTAACTATGATATACCAGCAACTTATGAAGATTACGTTCATCGAATAGGACGAACAGGACGAGCAGGAAAAGGTGGAAAAGCTCTTACATTTATTGAATAATAAAAGTGTAGAGAAATCAAAAAGCGGCGCCGAAGGCGCCGCTTTTTGATTTGTTAAAATAGAAGTACTCTTGTGGTGTTCGCTTTTTAATTAAACTTATCCCCATTTTTTAAATTTTTGACATTATATTTTGATATAATGTCATTGTTAAAAATTAAAAAATTTATAATGAGAAAATATTTATTAATATTCCTTTTATTTTTTGTTACAACACCCGTGTTCGCAGCAAACACATCAGGAAATGCATGGAGTGAATCCTTGGGTTGGTTCAATTTCTCTAATGCAACAATCAGCGACACTGCTGTCACTGGATATGCATACAATGACAACACAGGTTGGCTTGTACTTGAAGGAATAACAAATACAAATGGAACTCTATCCGGATACGCATGGAGTGAATCTGTTGGGTATTTTGATTTCTCTAATGTCATAATAACAAACGGAACATTCAGTGGTTATGCATATAACGACAACACAGGATGGCTTTCATTTGAATCTCCAGTTAACGTCACAACTACATGGGCACCAGCAGAAGATACACCACCGCCAGTCAAAAAATCTTCAACGGGTACATCTATACAAAATAGAGTAGAAAATCTAAACAAAATGGGTAAGACAGATCAAGCAGAAAATCTCAAAAAACAATATCCTAATTTATTTAAAACCTCGTCAGCACCAACTCTTCCTATCTCAAACAATCCTCGAGATCTAGAACTCAATTCAACAGGAGATGATGTTAAGGCACTTCAACAATTTCTTAATTCTCAAGGTTTTCTAATAAATGCAAACGGTCTTCCTGGTTCTACAGGGAATGAAACAACATATTTCGGAAACTTAACTAAACAGGCACTTATCAAATTCCAACAAGCTAATAACATCACACCATCTCTCGGATACTATGGACCAAAAACAAAAGCATTTATTAAAACATTATCAATAACAAATTAATATGAAAAAAACATTAATCACCCTCGCAACAACACTATCAGCAATACTAATTGTCACAACTGCCACATATGCCATTGGAACACTCACTCCATCAGGAACAGCGGGAGATGATACACAATATACTCTGAATGATATTTATGACAGACTCACAGACTTCTTAGACAAACCAACAAGAGGAGGATCCTCACCATTTGAAGTGCCAGGATCTGTATCTGCATCATTCAATACACTCTCAGAAATCTATTTATTGTTAGAAGCAGAAGCTGATGATCTTGTTCCTGAGAATATAAAAGATGGAGTTACGATTTTTGGGGTGGTTGGTACGATGACTACAGTACAACAGACTGGCACTTATCAATGGTCTACAGATCAAGGTATAAATACTTGGAATAATGCAAGTAGTGTTTGTAATAATTTAGTTGAAAGTGGACAAAGTGATTGGTTTCTTCCAAATATGTCAATTCTTTTGTATGGAATGTCTGATCAATATTTTTTGAATTATCATTCTTCTTTTGCTGAAGATAATAGTTATTGGTCTAGCAATCAATTTAATTCAAATGATGGATATTACGCAACTATTATGAGTCTTGATGGTGGAATAAGTTATGGTAGCACTGATAAAACTAATGATGGACATGTAATATGTGCTAGAGTGGTATCAGCTGAATAATAAAATTTATACTTCTCTTTTGTTGTCGATTATATGAAAAAAATCGCGTTTCCGTAGAGGGTCGCTCTTCTTGATAAATATGTAGCATACAAATATTTTTTGTTATACTTTATACATGGAAAATTTTATTCAAATGGATATATTCTTTTTTGTTACTTCTTTGTTGGTATTAATAATTTTATTTTTTGTCACAATCTTAGGAATTTATATTTTTATAATCGTAAATAAGATAAAAAATATAGTCAAAGAGTTTGAGTATTTATCTACATATGTAAACCAACAAGGACGTCAATCTTTCGATAGTATAAAAAATAAGATTGAAAGTATACTTGACGGACGGGGTATGATGGAAAGAATCATAGTTGCGACGCTGGGGACTATTCTTGCAAAAGTTTTTAAATCTCGTGGTAAAATAAAGAAAGACGCACCGAAAGAAAAATGAAACTTATTTATTAATAGTTAATTTAAGAATATTTACATGGCACAAAAGAAGACAACAGGTAATGGATTAGAAGTTGGCGTAGCAATTGCAGCCGGTTTGGCAGCAGTAGCTGGAGCTGTTTTTCTATATGGAACAGACGCAGGTAAAAAGAAAAGAAAGGTTATTAAGGGTTGGATGTTGAAGATAAAAGGGGAAGTAGTTGAAAAACTTGAGAATATGAAAGAGGTTAATGAGGAAAATTATAATAAAGTTGTTGATGCTGTTGAAGCAAAATACAAGGCTCTTAAAAATGTAACTCCAGAAGATCTTTCAGAAGTAGTAGCTGATCTTAAAAAGAGTTGGAAGCATATTGTTAAAGTTGTTAAGACACAAACTGCTCCAAAGAAAAAGGCTGTAGCAAAAGCAAAACCAGCTAAAAAATAATCTCTTATTTTAAAAAATACTGAAAAAAGCCCTTAAAAAGGGCTTTTTTCTTGCCTTATTTGATAAAATATGTTTTAATCTAACTTCAACTTATTAATTTACTTATTTTATGGAAATCAGAAATATTGCAATTATTGCCCATGTAGACCATGGTAAAACAACATTAACAGACAAAATATTACAACAAACAGGAATGTCTGATGGTAATGTTTCTATGGATTCAAACGCACTAGAACAAGAGCGTGGTATTACTATTTATGCCAAAAATACATCTGTTTTTTATAAAGATACAAAAATTAATATTCTAGACACTCCAGGTCACGCGGACTTTGGATCTGAAGTGGAACGAGTGCTTCGGTCTATTGACTCTGTTCTACTTGTTGTAGATGCTGCCGAAGGTCCTATGCCTCAAACCAAGTTCGTACTTAAAAAATCTCTTGAACTTGGTCTTAAACCAATTCTGGTTTTGAATAAGATTGATAAACCTGCTGCTGATGTTAAAAAAGCTCATGATGAAGTATATGAATTATTTTTTGATTTGGGAGCAACAGATGAACAATTAGACTTTGAAACAGTCTATGCTGTTGGGCGAGATGGTACTGCGAAATTAAAAATGGAAGATGAATTAAAAGACCTTTCTCCATTACTTGATTTGATACTCGAAAAAGTACCACCGGCTTCTAATAAAGAAAAAGATGTTACTCCTCTCCAGGCACAAGTATTTAACTTGGCTTATGATAACTTTTTGGGTCGTATGGGTATTTGTCGTGTATATGCTGGAACAATTAAAGATGGTGCAAATATTATTGCTAAAGATCCAAAAGGTCACGCGTATATGGGTAAAGTAACAAAACTATTTACATTCGAAGG
>CAYOAC010000020.1:5901-12226 GCA_964401885.1 uncultured Candidatus Saccharibacteria bacterium | reverse complement strand
AATCGAACCTACGACCCTCTGCTTAAAAGGCAGGTGCTCTACCGACTGAGCTACTGGCGCATGTAATGATATTTTTACCACGATTAGAAAAGAATTTCAAGTTTTGATATTGCCCTAACTTTTTGTCAGAATCAAAAATAAAAACAATTGAAGTTTATCTGAAAATGAGTATAGTTCAAGATATGAAAGAAAATGAAAAAGAAGTAGTCGTCGTCCTTGATAATGTTCGAAGCGTCCATAATGTTGGAGCTATCTTTCGGACATCTGATGCATTAGGAATTTCAAAAATATTTTTGTGTGGAATTACTCCATCTCCTGTAGACCGTTTTGGTCGAGAGCGAAGTGACTTACATAAGTCAGCTTTGGGTGCAGAAAATTCTGTTAAATGGGAATATGTTTCCTCTGCTCTTGATTGTGTTTTACATTTAAAAAGTCTCGGTTACTCTGTTGTGTGTATTGAACAAGATAAAAATTCTATTGATTACAAAAATGTTATTCCCAAAAACAAAACAGTTTTTGTCTTTGGGAATGAGGTGACAGGTGTTTCTAAAGAAATATTATTGACCGCAGATGAGATCGCTGAGATAAATATGTCAGGAAAGAAAGAGTCTTTAAATGTTTCTGTTACCTTTGGTATTGTAATGTTTCGAATTTTAAATAAATAAAATTTAACTACAAATCAGTTCGTTCAGCTCGCTTCCGTTTTTTATTTTAATGAAAAAGAAGCTATTGTGGATAAGATAAAATGAGTAATCCATACTTGATTAACAAGATTATTCCGGAGAGTGTGAATAACTTCTAAAGAAATTCTAAAGAAAAAATAAAGTCCTATCCACAGGTTATTCACAAATAAAATACCCGCGGTCGGAGCGCGGGGATTATTTTTGACAATTACTGCAAAAATGCGAGCTGCGACCTCCTATAACTTTTCTCTCTATGATTTGTTTGCATTTCTGTTTTTTACAAATTTGTCCTTTTCTCCGATAAACTTGATGATGAAGTTGGAACTCTCCTTTGAGACCGAAAGGATTTCTATAATCAGACATGGAGTCTCCACCAAAATCAATTCCTTTAGTTAAAATTTCTTTAGTATTTTTTATTAAAATTTTGTATTCCGAATTTGTAATTGAAAGGACAGTTCGTTCAGGGTGAATAAAACTTGCCCAGAGTATTTCGTCGGAATAGATGTTTCCAATCCCTGCTACTGCTTCTTGATTTAATAAGGCTGTCTTAATTTTTTCTTTTGGTTTTTTTAAAAGCTGTGTTTTTAAATTTTCCCAAGTAAAATTTTTCTCTAATGGTTCTGGACCGAACGAGTCAATTTTATTTTTTAGAGAATCTTTGTTTCCAAGAAGTGTGATGGTTCCGAATTTTCGTGTATCGCAGAAAGCTAAATGTGTACCATCAGAAAAAGTTATTACAAAATGAATAAAACGATTGTAGGGGTCTTGAAGTGGACCAGGATTTTTTGCTTTCCATTTTTTATTTTTTTTATCAAAAACAAAATCTCCAACCAAGAGGTGTCCTGTCATTTTCATGTGAACTAGAATTGAAGAATTTCCTTCTAGATCTATCAAAACATTTTTTGCTCTTCTCCAAACTTTTATAATTTTTTTACCTAAAATTTTTGATTTGAATTTTTTAAAATAAATTGGGTTTTTGATATTTTCTTTTCCTGCATAGTAAGGACTATTGTAATCTGTCCAAACGTCACATATTTTTTTGTTACGAATTAGTTTATTTAAAATTGTTGCAGTCGTGTGGACTTCGGGTAGCTCTGGCATAATTAAGGATACTATCTTTTTGTAGATAAAAAGTAAATAAAAACAGAATCACCCAAAATTTTTTTGTCGTGGGACCCGCCGATTACGGCACCCAGACTCCAAAAAAATTTTGGGTGATTCTGTTTTTAAAAACTTATTTTGAACTCAGTATTTCTTTTACAACTTCTGCATCACTCCAAGGAGTTTTTTTATTATTTGCTTCCATGATGTATGGGTCAGTTCCTTTTCCTGTGATCAAAAGTGCGTCGTCAGATTTTAATAAAGAAATTCCTTTTTTTATTGCTTCTCTTCGATCCAAAATAATTTCCAATTTATTTTCATCAATTGAATTTTTCATATCATTAATAATTTGCATCGGGTCTTCATCATAAGGATCTTCGTTGGTGAGAATAATTTGATCACAATAATTATTTGCAATCTCTGCCATCTTTGGTCTTTTCCAAGTATCTCGTCCTCCTCCCGTGTTCCCAAGAATACAAACTTTTCTTTTTAATTTGAAAGATTCATAAAGCGCAACTAGAGAGTCTGGTGTGTGAGCATAGTCTACTATAATATCTGCATTTAGATTGTTTGGAATTTTTTGGACTCGTCCCGCAATCTCATCTTTTGTTGAAATTGCTTTTTGAATTGTTTCTAAATTTATTCCAAAATGTTCACAAACTTTTATTGAAGCCAAAATATTGTAAACATTAAATTTACCCTGGAGTGGAGAAATGAATTTTGTGTTTTTATAAATAAAAGAAATGTTTGGTTCGGTTTGAACTTCTGAAATATCTTCATATCCAAAAGACAGAGTTTCACTAAATTTATTTTTGAAGTATTTTGAATTTTCATCATCTTTATTTACTATCAACACTCCTTTTTTATTTTTTAAATTATTAACCATTTTAACTTTTGCTTCTCTGTATTTTTCGAATGATCCATGATTCTCAATATGCTCTGGAGACAGGTTTGTAAAAACAAAAGCATCGGTATAAATAAATTTATGTCGAAACTGTTTTGATCCTTCTGATGTCATTTCGATTACCGCATATTCACATTTTTCTTTTACTGCATCAGATAAAAACTTTTGCATAAAAAATCTACCGGGCATAGACATCTTGTATTTGTTGGGAATTTCTTTTTCTGCAATTTTAAATTTGATTGTACCTGACATTGCAGTTTTTTTGCCAGCTGTTTCTAGAATGTGATTAATTATTTCTGTGGTCGAAGATTTTCCTTTCGTTCCTGTTACTCCTATAACTTTTATTTTTTTAGCGGGGAAGCCATATTTGATAGCCCCGATTGTCGTTAATGAAAAATGATATATAGGTTGTCCTAAATGATAAATTTTTCTTGGTATTAATTTTTCAATTTTTCTTAATATTTTTTCCATATTATTTTGCTAACTTTTTTAATGCTTCCTTAATAATTTTTTCTGAACTTAATTCTGAAGATAATCCAACCGTTGCATCTCGTGCTTCTTTTTTAGAATAACCCAGAGAGACCAGCGCTTCGATCGCATCTTGTTTGTCTGAATGATCTTCTGTTTCTATGGCATCAACTTTATCTTTGAGAGCAAGAATAATTTTCTCAGCTGTTTTTTTACCTATTCCTGTTAATTTTCTAAAATATTCTGCATCATGGGAACCAATTCCTTCAAGGATTACTTTTGGGTTAGAGGTATTTAAAATTGAAAGAGCTGACTTGGGGCCGACACCGTTTACTTGTAATAATAATTCAAAGAGTTCTTTTTCATCTGAATATAAAAAACCATAAAGTGTTTGAGAAGTCTCTTTAATATCAAGGTGGGTTAAAATTGAAACATTTGTTCCCAAATGTAGCATTGAACAAGTATATTGGGTTGCACACACTTTATAAACAACACCATTAACGTCTATTAATACTCCGTCTGGAACGACTTCATCTATTACTCCTTTAAGTTTGGCTATCATTGTTATATCTTACCAGACTTTTATTTGAAATAAATTGTGATAGGGTAATTAAGAATCCTGAACTTCCATAATTATGACACACGAACACCGACCACATTGTTGTCTTACTATCCTTCTGACAGGTCTTGCTATTGCACTTGAAAAAGCGACTCTACGTTTTGGAGATGGTTCTTCTGTGAGATCTTTTCTTTTTTCGTATAAAGCAAAAGGTGTCGAAAACCATATTTCTAGGCTTCTTGAGCTTTTTTCTATGTTTGATGGTTATGAATACGAATGGATCTGGCCTCGTATTAATGAGTATTGTGAACACCCGCTTGTTGAGAGGGAAAAGTTTCTAGCCCAAGTTGAAGAATATTTTGATATTCACCGTACAGATCTTATTGAAGACGGTTTTGAATATAGTGTTCTATCTGTTGGCGGGAGACGTTTGGGAGAACAAGTTTATGAAGAAAGCCGACTTTTCTTTATGAATTTGAGTTCTTTTCTCTATCGAGAATGGCTTAGGGGTGGTTTATCCCAGAGTTACAATATTGTTTTCTTCAGACTTGAAGAATAGATTTTCAAACAACCTTATCTGCTTTTTTGTAGATAGGGTTGCTTTTTTATATAAAACTGGTACATTGGTGGAACTATGCCAATTATAAAAGGAGCAAAAAAAGCGTTACGAGCCTCAGACCGAAAGGCTGTTTTCAACCTAAGACGAAAACGAGTTCTTAAAACAGAGGTTAAAAATATTAAAGATCTTATTAAAGAAGGAAAAGTAGCAGAAGCACAAAAATCTCTTCCAGCTGCTTACAAGGCACTTGATAAGGCTGCAAAAATGAATTCTATTACAAAGAACCATGCGTCTCGAAAAAAATCTAGACTTGCAAAAGCAGTTAAAAAAGCTTCAGAAAAATAATTAAAAAACCGCCCGAAAGGCGGTTTTTTAATTGAAAAATTCCGGGTCAAGCTTGCTTGATCCGGAATTTTGTTGAAGGTTTTCAACAGGAGGTTCTTTCGAAGGTGAGGGTGCCACCTTCAATGTTTGCAAAAAATGCACAGCTTGGTGGGTTTTTCCATAGAATCAGTTGATTCTCGAGGAAAGCCCTTGAAATATGTGTCATTTGCCGTAAGGAACAGTTTCCTCTGATGGTGACATTTACACCATCCCAACTGCAGAAATATCGTGGTTTCATTCCTTTGTAATGTAACATATTTTGACATGTGCGTCAATAAGCAAGCTTGTTTTTTATTGGTGGATTCTTTATGATACAAATATGTCCTCGTAAGAAAATCTTGCGATGACGGCATTTGGGAAAAGTAAATGCAAGCATTTACTTTGTTCCCTCATTTGTCCTCGTAGTTTAATGGATAGAATACCGGCCTGCGAAGCTTGTGATCCAGGTTCGATTCCTGGCGAGGGCACAAGCGTTAAAAAAATCTCCCCTGCGGGAGATTTTTAGCTTGTGCCGGCCGCAGCGATGTTGCGACAGCAACCGCGAGGTGGGGTCGCGAGCACTTAGGCTTTTGGAGTGCGAAGCACGAACAAAAGACTTAGTGACTTGTGACCACATAAAATAAAAAACTGAATGTTTTTAGATTCAGTTTTTTAAAACCCAAACCATTCCATAATAATTTGGAACAAGGGTTCTTCAAGTTCTTCTTCGTTTAAATAATCTAATAGATAGTCTCTAATTATTTCGGGATCTATAACTGTACTGTCGAAGGGTAGTATTAAAAAAGGCGAAAGTGGCTTATTTGATTTTAAAATTATTTTGTCATTGTAATCAGTGTCTTCAACCCAAAAAGATTCAAGCATTGAGTATGGGTGTAAAACATTTCCTGTTCGAATTCCTTTTCTGGAAATTTCAAACAATAATAGTTGAGGTGGTTTTTTAACTAAAATAAAAGAAATTATTGTAAATAACAAAATTATTATTGCGAATAGATAATCTTTAAAATAAACAGAAAGAATTATTCCTCCAAGAGCAACTATCCCTACTGCCCAAAACCAATCTTTAGATTTTTCTGAATGAGTGTGTTCATGGTGTTGCCAAGAAATTTTTGTTGGTTTGGGAAAATCCATATATGTAATTATCATTCTTTGTTTGGTTTTTGTCGAGTTATTTTTTAGACAAAAAATAAATTTGCAAATAAGTACTTTTTTGCTATTATCACAGTACTCAATTATTTGAGTATTAAACCCTGGAGGGGTGGCAGAGTGGTTGAATGCACCGGTCTTGAAAACCGGAATATCCGAAAGGGTATCGAGAGTTCGAATCTCTCCTCCTCCGCAAAATAAAATACCAATGCGAATGCATTGGTATTTTATATTTTGCGAGAGAAGAGGAGAGATTCGAACGGTGCAGGCCTAGGGTCCCTGCATCCGAGTGAAACGAGGATCTGGGATGGCCGAGCCGCGACCAACAGTACTTATCGAATGAGGAGTTTACGACGAAATGAGATTAGTAACTGTGGGTCGAATCTCTCCTCCTCCGCCAAGAGAACCAGGTATCGGATTCGGCCCGAGTACTTTAAATAATGGTACGACCCGAATAGATACAAACATACAGAGAAATAAAAAGTGCCGATCAGAGAATCTCTCCGATCGGCACTGGAGCTTTT
>CAYOAC010000020.1:4340-5891 GCA_964401885.1 uncultured Candidatus Saccharibacteria bacterium | reverse complement strand
GAACGTCCATCTCGACGACTTGTGGCCTTGGTAGGTTGCCGAGATCGAGTCCTTCGACTTCGGCCGGATCGAGACTGCTTTCGCCTTCAGGAAAGACATTTCCGACGATTATCTCCGGGGACGTAAGGACGAGGTGTCCATCCGGCGCCAGTGTTACTGTGGTTGTTGATTTCTTGAGAATCACTGCGGTTTCGTGCTCGGCAACTGCCCACTTTTCCGTGCCGATGTCATAGTGCGCACACCACATAAGATGGAAGTAGACAGCGTCATTCTTGGTGGTGATCTCCTTGATCGGTCCGCGGTAGATTTTATCGGGTTCCTGAATCTCGATTTCGCCTTTGGCGAACAAGGGATTTCGAAGTGCTTCTTCCCAGCTGATTTGTTTCATTTTTGTTCTTTCTGGTTGTTTGTTTGCCTGACACAAAACTACCAGACAAATGCGAATGTGTCTAGGATTTTGGTTTTGATCTACATATGTCGTTTCACTCCTCGAAATGATTCTGTAATACTCTTACAGCACATCACTTTCCTAATACTGACCCCACTATGTCTGCAAAATAAAAATCCCAATACATTGAGTTGGGATTTTTATTTTTAAACAAGACAATCTCCCCAAATACCTTTATAATACCCTCTATGGAACTAATATTTCTCGACACCGAAACAACTGGTAGTGATTTAACAAAAGATAGACTTAGTCAGGTTTGTTATAAGGATTCAAAAGGTATTCATACAGAATACTTTAAACCCCCTTTACCAATGTCTATAAAAGCGATGAGTATTACTCATATAACAAACAAGATGTTGGAAGACAAAAAACCTTTTTCTGAAAGTCAGATGAAAAAAGATTTGGAAGAATTATTGAAAGAGGGTGTTCTAGTTGCTCATAACGCAAAATTTGATTGCGGAATGCTCGAAGCAGAAGGATTGAAAATCCCTAAAATGATTTGTACTTTACGTGTCGCAAGGAATCTCGATTCAGATGGAATCATCCCAGAATATAATTTGCAATATCTGCGATATTATCTTGGTTTAGAAATCGAAGGAAATGCTCATGATGCTGAAGGGGATGTAAATGTTCTTGTCGCTGTTTTTGAAAGACTTTTTAATAAAATAAAAGAAACAGAAAAAACCGATGAAGATACAATTGAAAAAATGATTGAAATTTCTTCAACACCTTCTCTTTATAAAAAATTTAATTTTGGAAAACATAAAGATTCTTTAATCGAAGATGTTGTTAAAAAAGACAAGGGGTATCTTGAATGGCTTTTGAATCAAAAAATATCTAGCGAAGATAATGATGAGGACTGGATTTATACTTTGAAATATTATTTAGAGAAATAAATTTAAATGTTTTTTACCAACAATATTTATTGTATATAAATCTTTCCAATTATCTATAGAAGCCCTTGATAATCTAACTCTTGATGCGATACCAATAGAAGCTAATAAATTTTGTATTTGAATCAAATAATTTTTATATATACTTGTAATCGAAACTGGTTTTCCTTCTGTACCATCAGCATCAAATAAACCAGCAATATAAGAAGA
>CAYOAC010000020.1:0-4330 GCA_964401885.1 uncultured Candidatus Saccharibacteria bacterium | reverse complement strand
TTTTTTAATATCTTTTTTATATTTTATCTTAGAGATTAAATTTTAATCTGTTTGATATGAAAAAGAAAGCGTTATTTGACCTTATTTTGAAATAAGATAAAGTATCGAATGAAAGGTAATCTTATGAGTACTAGTACATCACGATTTTGTAGAACATGGCAACCTATTCCTTTGGGGAACATAAAATCTGTTGACCTTCATTTCAAATTGCCTGGTTTGGATTTGCTCCCAGATGATGTTTATCTTGGGATTCCTCAAGATTATTCAGAATCAGAAAAGGATTCAAAAAAAACCACCAAAAATGGAAGTATGATTTTTTTTGAGGTCGGCGTAGCATTACCGCAACTTTTCTTTAGTTTAGAACAAAATGGGTTTCCAAATGTTGGTTTTAGAGGAGATTGGGTTCAATGTGGTGAGCAATTAAACGATAAATTCAGTGTTCATTTTTGTTTTGTCTCTTTAAGGGATGTGGATCTTTATAGAGCCATGAAACATGATGGGCTAATGGCTAGGCAGGCCTTTGAAAACTTATCAGCACACCGTTGGAATGTTTCAGGTTTTTCAAATGATAATGGAAGTTTCGATTTCACTTTTCATAGACCAAGGAATCAGCCCGGTGGTTCTGCTCTTCTTGTTGACCAAGATTTTCTTGGTCTTCATTGAATATTCAAAAACTCATTACCTGCAAAGGTTATGAGTTTTATTTTTTTGTTTTGATATAATAAATCATATGAGTATAAAATATTTAGGAATAGATTTTGGTTCAAAAAATATAGGTCTGGCTATTAGTGATGATACTGCTTCTGTTGCATTTCCATATAAAGTAATCCCAAATACTCCTAAAGCAATAGATGATATTTTGGAAATAATTTCATTTGAAAGAGTCGTGAAGGTTGTGATGGGGGAATCTAAAGATAAAGATATGAAAGATAATCCAATAATGAAATTGATTAATGGGTTTAAAGAAGAATTAGAAAAAAAAGATATAGAGGTAGTTTTTCACAATGAATTTTTCTCTTCTTCGCAAGTTGTTTCTGTGATGGGGGAGAAAAATAAATCAATAGATGCTTCTGCTGCAGCTATTATATTACAAAGTTATTTGGATTTACAAAAATATTTAAATTAAAAAATATGACAGAAATAGAAAACACACAAACATATATTGAATATGATGATTTTAAAAAAGTGCAGATTCAAATAGGGGAAATAATAAGTGCCGAATCTGTAGATGGTTCAGAAAAGTTATTAAAACTCAAAGTTATTTTTGGTGAAGAAGAAAGACAAATTCTTTCAGGTATTGCAAAATTTGTTTCAATCGAACAACTTGTTGGTAAAAAAGTTCCTTTTGTTACAAATTTAAAACCCCGAATGATGATGGGGCTAGAGAGTAACGGGATGATTCTTGCAACATCTGATGATGAAAATAATTTCTCACTCTTAGAAGTTGAATCAAAAATAAAATCAGGAACACACGTTTCTTAAAAAGTACTTGTTAGTATTTTATTCTTGTAAAATCTGTATTATTTTATATATAATGTAATTAATGAAAAGTATCTTTTCAAAACCACCAGAATTTTTATCTTTACCTTTTTTTGGTTTGAATATCACTAAAAGTTCTGTAAGAATTATAAAATTTAAAAATAAAAATATCGGGAGAATTCCGTATGTAATTGAGGATGTCCCATTTGTGGAGAAGTGTGATTTTTTTACGAATGACAGCTATTCTAATTGTGAAGAAATTAAAAAAATTCTAAAAGTTTTAAAGAAAAAATATAAAATAAATTTTGTTCAATTATCTATTCCTGAACAGAATACATATGTTTTTAGGGTTGGGGCCCCAGTTAAATCTGCTGATTTAATAGAGGATTTTATATCAAATAATATAGAGCAATATATCCCGCTGACTGCTTCGGACGTTTATTTTGATTATAAAATTTTAAAAAATCAGATGACTAAAGATTTAATCCCTGTAATTGTTACGGCGATTCCTAGAATTGTTGTAGAAAAATATACAAACCTATTAGAATCTTGTGGTATTTATACTATCGCATGTGAACCGGAGACTCATGCAATTGCTCGCTGTGTTATTGATAAAGGTGATATGAATCCATATATCATAATAAATATAGATAATACTGCTACAAATATTTCAGTTGTTGAAGATGGGTTCGTTCAGTATACACAGACCTTAGCTATAAATTCAAAAGATGTTTCAAATAGCATGTCTACAGAAAATGCAATTTTGTTAAAGGATAGTATCAATAAAGTTATTATTTTTTGGTTTACTTCAAAAGATATAAACATAAAAAATTCTAAAATTGAGAATATAATTTTAACTGGAGACAATATTGAAAATTCAGATTTGGTAAATTTTTTAGAAAGTAATTTGTTCGTAAATGCTACATATGCAAATGTTTGGAAAAATTGCTTTGATATAAATAAATATATTCCCAAAATAACGAAGGAAGAGTCTTTAAAATTTGCAACGTGCATAGGCCTTTCAATGTTTAAAGTAAAATAATATGTCCAGGATCATCTCGTCGGAATTGAATAAAAAGTTAAGAAAAGAATACCAACTTAGATTTTTTTCCCTGCTATTTTTTATGTTGGCAATTGTATCTTTAGCAAACATCACTACGATGATTTCTTCTTATGTTTTGTTGTCGTTATACGAAAATATTTATATTAATGAAAAATCTTCCGAAAGTAAAAAAATAGATCTTGTAAAAGATAATGAAAATTTGGATTTGAAGATATCTCAAGTCCACGCTCTCTCTCAGAAGATTCCTTTGAAAATAAATTTGATAGACACTAATGTTGCTAAGGATATTATTAATTACGCCGGTCAAGATGTTTCGATAGATTCAATTGAGATCTCGCCAGATCAAGGTGTGTCGAAAGTGACGATAAGAGGCTTGGCTTTAACTAGAGATTCTTTGTTGCGTTTTCAAGAAGTAATTAAAAAAGATCCCTCCATCAAAGATTTTGTTATACCTATAGAGACAATAACGAAACAGAAAGATATTGTTTTTAATGTAACATTTACACACAATGAAAACTAATACCAAAATTATTTTTATACTTTCCTTAATATCTCTAGCGGTGGTTTCTTATTGTTTTTGGTATGTGAGAAATAGTATTGATAAAAAAATAAATGTTGTTTCCGAATATCGTTTAAAAGAAATAAAAAATCAGTCTCTAGAAACAAGTTCTAAAGTTCAAGAAAAGATAAACATTTTGAATGAACAAGAAGATGTAATTAAACGGTCTTTTTTAAATCCTGATAATGTTGTGAATTTTGTTCAAAGTTTGGAATCTAATGCTCTGGGTATGGGTCTTGATTTGTCTGTAGAAAAAATAGATTATGGTGTTCCTGAAATTATAGAACAAAAATATAATATAAAACCAATCATTTTTAATCTTCAGATAAAAGGTTCCTTTACGAATATTGAATCTTTCTTGGATTATTTAAAAAATTCAGAAGATAATTTATCAATTAGAGAATATAAAATTTACAAAAATAGCGGTGATGATCAAGAGTATAGTTCTCGTATTATAATAAGCGGGATAATATTATCATATGAGTAACATAAATATAAAAATATTTTTTAAAAAAAGGAAACAGAGACTATCTATTTTTGGATTTTCCCCAACTTTTGATTGGAAGGTTATATTTGCTATTTCTTTTCTGTTTTTTGTTGGTGGGATAATTTATTCTTCTCTTTTGTATTATAAAATAACGAATGGTTCGGTTTTTAATGTTATAAACGATGTTGATAAAAAAAGTGAAATAATTCAAAAAGAAGCTGATATTGATAAGGTTATAAAGACTCTTGTCGAATAAATTTTGACGAAAAGGCTTTTTATTGTTATTTTACTATTGTTCTTCTTGCTTCTGTAAAAGAATTTTGCGAGAAGATCATACTTGCCCTTGTAAGCACTGCTTGCAAGGACTGTGTTCGGATAGAATAAAAATAAATTTTTATTCTGATCCTCACTTGCCCTTGTAGTTCAATGGATAGAACAGCGGACTTCTAAGCCGTTAATGTAGGTTCGATTCCTGCCAGGGGCACAAGCGTTAAAAAAATCTCCCCTGCGGGAGATTTTTAGCTTGTGCCGGCCACAGCGATGTTGCGACAGCAACCGCGAGGCGGGGTCGCGAGCACTTAGGCTTTTGAAGTGCGAAGCACGAACAAAAGACTTAGTGACTTGTGACCACAATATAATTCAATAGATTGGGTCTGATATAAGCGGGGGGCAGCAGGTTCTTATGAACGAAGCGAATTAGAAACCTGCGCCGGTTCCTGTCGTCTAATCAAAAAACGAAACA
>CAYOAC010000019.1:3541-12778 GCA_964401885.1 uncultured Candidatus Saccharibacteria bacterium | reverse complement strand
TGCTGCCCAACAAGGACTCGAACCTCGATAGACGGTACCAAAAACCGTAGTCCTACCATTAGACGATTGGGCAATATTATTGGATCCCACATCAAGTGTGAGATGACGACACTTAGTGTATTGCAGGATGACAACCCTAAGAATATACCAGAAAACATCAATTTATGCCAGCCTTATTGGTGATGGATTTGGGAGGGGTGGCAGTTTAAAGTTGATTTTCAAGGGTGGCCGAAGGCCACCCTTTTTTAATTATCTCGAATCTTCACAGAATTCTTTAACCATTGGATTAATTCTCTGGTATCCTGTTCTGCGTTATTGGAGTTAGTAACAATTATTACAAAAGTTTTATTTTCAAGTGGTGTACCTTTTAAATTTTGAACAGTGATCATTTCTCTCTTTTCTATATTAGAAAAACCTGCAACATATTCTTGATCTTTTTTTAATGGATGAATTGAATCTATAGATAATTGATTTTTTTCATATTTATCAGAAGAAAGTAATTTTATTAAAAAAGGTTTATACCAATTTACATATTGCATAAGTTTAAAAGTATCATCCAAGGAAGAGACTGTAGTTTCAATTTTTCCATTTACATCAAAATATTTTGTTTGATACATGCCCAAAGATTGAGCTCTAGTATTCATGTCTAAAAGATATTGATTTTTATTTTTGTGTTCATACAATACTTGCCCAGCCTCATCATTATCATTAAGAAGTAGTGCATAAATAACATCAGAAATCAAAACAATATTTTGATCCAAAACAGTTTCTTGATATTGATTCAAAGTTTCAAGAGATGTTAAACCTGTCATTATTTTTGCAAAAGATTCAGCAGGAACAGTCTCTTTAGATTTTTGAGAGGTAACAACTTCTCCAGTATTTAAATCCGCAATCAAAAAATTAGATTGTATGTCGGGTTTTGATTCTTTCACCGAATACTCAAAATCTTTTCTTTCTTCAAACTTTCGAGAAGATGTAGATATTATTAATTGAGTTTTTTTATCAACAAAATTAAAAATATTTTTTGCGTCCGGAGTATTGAGTCTTATACATCCTCCAGAATATCCGGTAGCGACAGGCATCCCGCTACTATAATATGGCCAACCATGTATAAAGTAGTTACCGAAGAAATGCATTGAATAAGGCATCCAAACATGCCCCAAAGATGAAAAATGATTCTCCATTTTATAACTCATATCAAATTTACCCAATGGTGTTTGCCAAGCTGTCCCCTCTCTTCCTATAGAAATTATTGGGTACGATTCTTTTTGAACACCGTTATCAAAAAGAACAATTTGCATCGCTCCAAGGTCAGCGTAAACAACTTTGGTAGTAGTTGAAATAGTTTCATCTACAGAGGAAATAAAATATTGATTTTCATCGACTTTAAAAATATTGGATATATCTTTTATTATTGTTGTTGGCGCATATGAATCTTTTTTGAAAAAAGCACTTTCAAAAATCTGAGGAAGTCTTGGCATCAAAAATAAAAATCCTATAGCCAAAAGACTTCCAACACTACTTCCCACTAACATTGATAACAGTAATCTTTTCACAGCAAATTATTTTCCTAATTCAAATAATAAAATTTCTAATGGAACATTGGGTGCGTATGATTTTCCAACCATAATATGTGCGTCTAATAATTTCAAAAGAAGTTGAGATGAAATTGTTGAATTAGTTTGAGATGATAAATCAGTTATAAATTTAAAATCACTTTCAGTTAAAGATTCCTTTATTTTTTCTAACATATTCTTGGAATATCTTGCGATCAATATCGCTCGTACTTTTGTGATAATCATAGAAATAAAAATCGTCATATCAACATTTTGTTTCATTGCAAGATCAATTGCTTCCAAACCTTTTTCTAAATCTTTTTGCGCAATTGATTCGATAACATCATTTACAATCTTAGCCTTGGGTGCACCAGTCACCTTTTCTACTTCTTCAACACTAATCTTTGAATCTTTAGATGAATGAATTACTTTTTGCAAAGTACCATGTGTATCTCTAAAAGAACCGTCACCGAGAAGCGCAATTAAATCAGCTGCAGAAGGTTCGAGAGTTACACCTTCAGCTTTTGAAGTTTTCAAAACCATTTCTTTTAGAAGTGCCTGCGTTGGTTTTTTAAATGTATAAACTTCACATCTTGATATAACTGTTTCTGGGACTTTGTGCATTTCAGTTGTGGCAAGAATAAAAATAACATGAGATGGTGGTTCTTCTAGAGTTTTCAAAAGTGCATTAAAAGCCGACTTTGAAAGCATATGAACTTCATCCAGTATGTAAATTTTGTATTTTGAATGGAAAGGTAAAATATGAACAGCATCATTAAGGGCTCTAATATCGTCTACACTTGTATTAGAAGCAGCATCAATCTCGTATAAATCATCTTCTTGAGTTCCTATTTCTTTTGAAAGAATACGTGCCACTGTAGTCTTACCGGTTCCTCTTGAACCAAAAAATAAATAAGCATGAGCAATATTACCTAGAGAAACAGATGATTTTAAAACATCTGTAATGTGTTCTTGACCTAATACATCTTTAAAAGATTGTGGTCGATATTTGGTATATAAAGTTTTGTGTTCTGACATGGATTCAGTATAGCAAAATATTATAAAAGGTCATCTTGAATTTGTGGTTTAAAAAAGGCGTGGCCTACGGCCACGCCCTGCGATGAACTTCCTCCACCCATTCATCAAGACAATACGGATCTTGCAATCTCATCAAATATGCAATGTCTAATTGAAAGATTTCTTCCCAAATATTGAGAAGCGTAGTCAAACCACCATGATTCAAAATTATTTTCCAAAGTTCAGCTCCAAGAACTTGCGGAGGTAACAATTTCTGCCTTTCGAGAACTTCACTTAAAGAATCTCTCATTTTTGAATTTCTAGAAAAAAAATTCCCCAAGACCACACGATTATCAACAGAATCAAACATAACGTCGAATCTATGTCTGCCTATGATATCAGTGTACAATTCATATGGAAAACATTCATAATTTAATCCATATGAGAAAGAGATTCTGGAATAAACACCATTAATATCTCTAATATTTAGATGAAAAAAGCAGATAGGGTGTCCAAAAACATCTATTGAAAAATAGAAATTTTCACTCCTTATTATTGAATGGTCAGAAAAATCTTTTCTATCAGTTTCAGTTGTTCCTTTACATTCAAGTGAAACTTTTTTTAAAAACCAATCCATCACCAGTGCGTGGTGATTCGAATCGAAAAGAACACTCATAAAATAAACATTATAAAATGACCTTATAAAAGTCAATAAAAAAACCAGACTGATTCTGAGAATCTTATCTGGTTTGAGAGATCTGCGTCGCACACATTTTCACCAAATTGTTATGAAGCACTATCCAGCCATGAACAGTTCCTCTTTGATTGAATGTGTGCGACGCATTTGTCCCGACTGTGCTTACGCATGTCGAATAATACTATACCTTATTTTTTCATAAATGTAAAGAAAAAACGCCCTGAGCTCAATCGACGAATCGAGAGCCCAGGGCGTAACAACAACACGCTGACTAGGAAAATTTCGGAGAAGGAGTGCAAATGATGGGTAGTCTGGGGGGTGTATTTAACCTATAATCTACACTCCTTCTCTTGTTTTTTGTCCGGGGGGAACAGCAATCATTTAATAGGATAACATATATAAAATATTTGTCAATACTTCTATTTTTTCAAAAATACCTCAACAATCGTTTCGACTTCCCTTGCATCTTTAGCTTCCATCAAATCATTTCTCAAATCTTTTGCACCTTCAAACCCATGTATGTATGCTTTATAATGTTTTTTCATTAAATTAAAACTTTTATGAGATAAATATTTTTCAAATAAATAAGTATGCTCGACTAATGCATTTAATTTTTGTTCAATAGAAATAGTTTTTCCACCTTGAGAATTTTTATCAAAAAACCAAGGATTGCCAAAAATCCCCCTACCAACCATCACACCATCACAGCCTGTTTCTTTTACTTTTTTATAAGCATCCTCAAGATCAATAACATCTCCGTTACCAAAAATAAGAGTTTCTGATTTTATTTTGTTTCTAAGTTCTACAGCATCTTTCACGCGGTTCCATCTAGCAGGAACTTTTGACATGTCTTTTTTAGTTCTGGCATGAAGAGTTAGAACAGCTGGTTTTGATTTTAAAATATGCAAAATCCATTCTTCCATATTGTCAGAATTAAAACCAAGGCGTGTTTTTACAGAAACAGGAATAGGATCTTTTTTCATTTCTTTACACGCCTTGTTAATTCCCTCTTTCGCAGATTCAATAATCATTGATGCTCTTTTGGGATCTTTCATAAGAAAAGAGCCGGCATGTTGTTTTTGAATTGTTTTATCAGGACAACCCATATTTATATCTATTCCATCAAATCCTGCTTTTGTAACTTCATAGGAAGCTTGTTTCATATATTCAGGATTTCCAGAAAAAAGTTGTGCGATTATAGGTCTCTCATTTTCAAAATATTGTAAATCTTTCCATAAGACATCGTGACTTGATAATCCATCTTCATTTATATTATCTTTTGGAGCACGACAAAGACCATCAGCCGAAACGAATTCGGTCCACGTAACATCAGGCTTACCATATTTTGCAAACATTTGTCTGAAAGATACATCAGTAACATCAGCCATTGGTGCTAGTACAATTATTGGCTTTGAAAGTTTTGACCAAAAACCTAAGTTTGTTTTTTCTTTTAAAAATAATTTTTTAAAAAAATTCATATGCATGCAGAGTAACATATTAGATATTATTTGACAAAAATCGTAATTATTATACTTTTATAGGTGAACAACCTGTTCCTCAAATGTCTAATGAACAAACAACTCCGCCTGAAGATCTGCGGAAAGCTTTTGCTACTGGATTGAATCTTTTAGATTTTATTGAAGTAAAACTTGGTTTTACTTCATTCCCTACAAGTCCTAGTCGTCCTTATTTCCAAGTCGAAAATGGCAATAATACTTTCGATTTAGAAATGAGAAATTTCGTTATGTTTTCTATGGGAGATTATCTTGGAGAACCAACTCCTCTCAAACGCAGTCCCATCTTTCACCCCTCTCCATTTTTAAAAAGAGGTACAGCAGTTTTATTCAAATTATCTCAACCTTCCCTTTGGACAACAGCTTACCATCTTGAAAAAGTTTTGGAGCAGATCAACTCCAACACCCTGATAAGAGTCTCAAAAAGAAGTTTCAAAAATGGAATTCTATTTGGCGAGCCTTGTTTTGTAGGTATTTTCCTTCAACAAAATTTCCTTCACGATTCACAAAACAAATTTATCGATTATAAAGGTAATTTATCCGATGAATTTTCTTTCAAATTCTCTTTCGAAAGACGAGGCCCTTATGAATCTGATTGGATAGAGATTGATGACCCTCGAAAATAACGCTTTTCATTTACTGTCCGCATTTTGCAATCGCATTGTGCGGATTTTTTAATATTTAAATAAGTATAACAAAGGTATTGACAAATCCTGTTAATATGCTATACTATTAGGGAATCAATTAGGTGGGTATGTATGCCCGTAAACTGTCCTAATGTTCCCCACAAAACAAATGAGTACCCAGCAAACCGCCCGTCAGAAATTCGCAGCCCTCATCGGTGTCGAACCCCAGCAAGTCCGTATTGAACCCAATTCCTACTTTTTGGAAACAGGTTTTCACTACGGCTTCACCACCGGCAAAGTTCACCTCTCCAGCCGTAACAACATCGGCTTTGAGTTGAACAGCGAGCTAGAGGAACCGACCATTCGGATCCTGGAGTGTGCAGATGGTTTGGTCTTCCCGATTAACGCGGGAAGCCCGATCATCTTCGTGATCCCGGCCGAAGGTCGGAACTCGTCGCCGGTGTGGACCACCGCCAAAGAGTTGCAAATCATCACCGACAAGATGCGTGACGCCACAATCGTCCGTGTCTATCGGACGACTTCCCGCGACGGGAAGATCGTCAGCAGGGGCCGTGTCCACTTTTGGACAGGTTTCTGGTCGCAATTGACGCATCCCAACAGCGACTTCGCCAACGACTTCAAAGCATACGAAGAGAACGGATATCAGTTCAATTTCGTCTTCCAATCCCGCAAGGGTGCCGAAGGTGAATGGAAGGATATTCCGGATCCTCGTATCAAAGCCGTCGTTGAAAAGCCCATCACCCAAACGGCCCCAGTGGTCGAAGAAGTGAAGGCTGAAGCTGACCCGGTCGTCACCGGTGAAGCCAAGGTCAAAAAGCCGAAAGCAGCGAAGGCCCCAAAAGCCCCAGCCGCAAAGCTCAAGGCCCAAGGCAAGCGCAAAAACGCGAAGCCTGAAGCCGAAGTTGAACCGGTCGTCGCCGAAACCCTTGAAACGAAGGATGCAAAGCCGACACGGAAGGAAGTTCTGGCCAAGCCGATCGAACGGAGGATCAAACCCCGCAACCCGGTTGCTGCCTAACAAACCCCTTCTCCATGAAGGGACTACGAGTTACTGAAGGAAAATGCACTTTGTGCCCATATCCTCTGTGACTTCTCAAAGTCGCGATTACACCCCGGAATCGCGACTTTTTTCATTTATTTATAAGCTACATTTTTATGTACAAAGTTTCTGAGATTTTTTATATCTGCTCCGACGTCACTGCTATGTAAAATAATATAAGTAATTATTCTTTCTTCACCAGAAAAATTTTCTTTAAATAAAACTAATTGTGTTTTTTGTGCTTCATCCGTAAAACCATTTTTCCCTCCAACATAATTTTTATCACTTCTAAACCTAGAATTATTTAACCAGGTCTTTCCCCTTATTTCTTTAGTTAATTGTGTTGATATGTCAAAAATATAATTTCTGTATTTTGAAATATATTGAGCCAATCTAAAAAGATCAGTAACTGTTGAAGTGTTTTCTGAAGAAAGACCACTAGCATCATCATAATAAGTATTCAATAAACCAATAGATGAAGCCTTTGAATTCATATCCTGAATAAAACTCTCTCTATCTTTAACTTGAGCAAGAGCTTCAGCGGCGTCATTACTTGATTCGAGTAATAATGGATAAAATAATTCTGCCACAGTATATTTTTCACCTTTCTTCAATTCTCCCTGAGTTCCATATGTGTTTATGGCTTCACTTTGCAAAGTTGTTTGAGTATCCAATCCTAAGCTCTCATCAGCAACAATTGCGGTCATGAGTTTTGTGACAGAAGCAATCGGCAATTGATCATTAATATTTTGAGAAGCGAGAACTTTTCCCGTTTCGAGATCGGCAACAAGATAACTTAAAGCAGAAATTTGAGGGGATTTTTTATTTTTTTTAATTTCAAAAGATTTGTCTGAATGTTCGGTGTCTCTATTAAAATTAGTTTCAATTATTTCAACTGCTGCAGGCCCACCCATAGAAACATTATCTTCTTTTATAAATTTTATTTTTGAAATATATTCTGAAAGAAATCCAGAAACAACAGGAGAAACTGATTCTTGTGCCATTGCATATGAAGTTTTCAAGACTTTAGTTGCTCCATATCCAAAAGCCATACCACAAACAATCGCCACTGAAAAAAATGAAGTTAAAATAATTTTCTTAATCATGAATATTTTTGTATCTCTAATTCATTATTAGAAACAGTAAAAGAGATTGTATCACCTTCAAACAAATCTCCCAAGACTAAAGATTGAGCTATTTTTGATTCTAATTCTTTTGTAATAACTCTATTTATTTCTCTTGCACCAAAAACGGAACTTGTTCCCACCTTAACCAAGTGTTGAGCTAGTTCCGGTGTTTCTTTTAAAGTTATTCCTCTTTGGTCTAACCTGTTTACAAACTTTTTAATAGCAATTTCTGCAATGTGTAAAAGATTTTCTTTCTCCAATGGTTCAAATACAACAACCTCATCAAATCTGTTTAATAATTCTGATCTTAATATGTGCTGAGCAATAACATAATCAATTATTTCTTGTTTTTCTAAATGAGAACTATTTAATTTTGAAAACATTTCACTACCTGCGTTTGATGTTGCAATAATAATAAAATTTCTCATAGTAATTCTTTCTCCTCTCCCATCTGTAAAATAACCCTCATCAATAATTTGCAAAAATAAATCATGAACTTCTCTAGAAGCTTTTTCAAATTCATCCAATAATAAAACTCCATTTCCTCTTTCTCTAACTTTTGAAGCAAAGATACCCGCATGTTCTCCATTACCAATCATCCTGGTCAGAGCATCTGCATCAGAATACTCACTCATATCACTTCTCAGCATATTTTCTTCACTTAAGAAAAAAAGTGAAGCAAGAGCTTTTGCAGTTTCTGTTTTACCAACCCCTGTTGGACCAACAAATAAAAATGAGGCTAATGGTCGTTTTGGGTTAGCAAGACCTGTTCTTGCTCTTAACATTGCATCACATACAGCTTCTATAGCTTTATCTTGTCCAACAACTTTCTTTTTCATTTCCTCTTGAATATGTGAAAGTTTTGACGATTCTTCTTTGGAAATTTTTCCAATAGAAATTCCTGTTTTATCTGTAATTAATTTTTCAACATGTTCTTTTGTAATAATATAAAGTCCTTCTTGTTTTACGGCAGGTATAACTTCATACAAAATATCAACACTCTTATCCAATAAGGACGTATCCGAAAAATATCTATCTGCGCTTTCAACTATTTTTTTAACAGCTTGATATGTAAAGAAGACCCCTTCTTCTCTCTCTGCTCGTAAAACTTCATTTTGCAAGATAGAAATTGTTTGATGTTCATCGAATTCATCGAGGTGAATTTTTTCAAAACTAGTCATCAAGTCCAAATCTGTTTCTAAAACTTCATGAAAAGATTTTTCACTTGAAGTTGCAATAATTTGTAAATTAGATGAATGAAGAGATTCTCTGATAATATCTTTTACATCAATCCCTATCGAATGAGTATTCAAAACAAAATCTGAAAAACTTGGAATTACCAAAATTACATTTCCGGCTCGTGCTGCTTGCAGTAAGACTTTTTCAAAAGCACTTTCAAATTCCGCCTTATCTTCATAGCTTGAAATCAAAATGTTTCCATCAAGAATATAAATTCTTTTATTTTCTAAAGTTGGCAAAACAGTTCCTCTTTGAATTTCTTTTCCGAGAGAAGCTATTGCATCCAAAGTTAAATAAACTTCATGTGCGGTAAGTAAAATATTGCCACCGTTAGATTTTGAAAGAACTGCTTCTATCTTATTTACAGAAGACTTATATGTTCTCCATTTTTCTCCAAGTTG
>CAYOAC010000019.1:0-3531 GCA_964401885.1 uncultured Candidatus Saccharibacteria bacterium | reverse complement strand
ATAAGAGGTATCTCGATAAATATTATGTCCATAAGTTTCTAGATAATAAACTTGTCCGAAAGAAAGATTTTTACCAATACTAGGTATCCTAAGTAAATTATCTCTTGTCCACCATCTTTCTGATTCTCTAACCGACATGTCCATACGTGCAACCCATTCCAAAGCTTGTTTAAAATCAGCAACAGTTACACCTTTTTTTCTTAAAAATTGAGAAAGATCTGAATCAAAATGAGCAAGAGAATATCCAAATTCTGCAAAAGAAACTTTTGAATCATCATTTTCAATAATTTCAAATTCATTTTTTGTAACAATGTCAGTTTTATTTTTCAAAAATTCATCAAGTTCATCTTTTGAATATCCTAATCGATACATAACGTATTGCCCTAATTCATTTGAAAAAAATAAATTAGTCATATCACTTGTTTGCTTCGCAGAATTAAGTATGTTTAATACACGAATATCTACTCTGTTTTCTTCAAAGTAATAAGATCGATACATCATTTCAATAATACTGTTCCAAATATAAAAACAAATTGACAATACAAACAAAGATCTAATTAAGTAAGTGTGAACTATTAAAATTTTGAAAGGAAGAATTGCAATAATTAAAAACGTTATTATTGCTAGTAACAATAACTTTCTTAAAAATTTTCTTACACGATAAGGGAAAACTTGATCTAGAACTAACGCCGGATGAACTTCTCTTTTATATTCTTGTATTTTGTAATAATTCATATTATTTAAATTCTAATTCGATATTTTATATATGCCCAAATCGCACCAGTCATAAGAATCAAAAGTAACACAGGAAGAACTAACCAGAAAATAATAATCAATGGAAATAATAGAAAAGTCAGCGTTAAAGAAACAAATGCGAAGACAAGGATAAAAGTTCTAACAAGCAGTCCTATTATTCTCATAATAATATTAACCACAAAAGTAGATAGGATATTTTCTAAATCAGTTATATTACCTCCGTAATTTTCTTTTAATCTTTGGAAAGGTGAAAAAAGTGTTCTTAACAAATCAGTAACCGAAAAAAAATGGAGTTCAAAAATTACAAAATTCCAAAAGTTTTTAATTAATTCGGCCAAACCTTGAGTATAATGCCAATATATATAATATGGCCCTATCATAAAAAACTTCATATATTACATATTATATCAGTTTGTTTTATTTTTGTAGTATACTTTGTTCCCAAATCTTAAGTCAAAATATTCAAAATTATTCAATTCATTCTTTTTAATAACTTCCTTATCAAATAAGGCTAAAAAATTAGAAAAATCTTTTTGATAGTCATCATATATAGAAGTTATTATTCTAGATTTTTCTCTAGTAACCAATTCGACTACCCCGTCTTTTTTGAGATAAACTTCTCCTACTCTAATTTCTTGTCTAGTAAGATTTTTAATAAAAAGTGAAAGCTCTTTATATACATTTTCATTCATAACAACATCCGTTATTTTTTGAGAACCTTGTTCGTTATAAAGAATCACCTCCTGTTCAGGAATTATAAAGTCATTAACTCTAGCATAAATAAAACCAGACTTATTTATATATAAACAATCTACGTGTTCTACAGAAGTGCAATAAATCATCTCTTTTTCTTGTTCTTCAATTTCTATAAATAAAGAGTTTGGAAATTCTGTTCTTATCTTTACAGATATGATCGCAGGATTTTTCTTAATCTCTTTTTCTAATTCTTCAGCAGAAAAAAAATAAAAATTTCTTTTTGGTATAAAACCAAAAATTTTTTTATTCAAAACTGAATTAGCCTTATTCTCAATCTCTCTTTTATATACAAAAACATTTCCAAAAATTTTAATATCTGAAATTTGTATTTGTTTTAATTGAGTCAAATATACAAAAACACCCAAAAAAACAACAGTAAAAAATAAAATTATATATAATTTTATTTTTTTAACCTTATTTTTTTTTCTTTTAAGAGTGTCTGAAATATATCTTTGGCTAGACATATTATTTTTTTACAATTTTCTCAATACCAGCCATGTATGGTCTTAGTACTTCAGGAATAACAACTGAACCATCAGCTTGTTGATTATTTTCTAAAATTTGAATCAAAACTCTAGGAACAGCAATCGCGGTATTATTTAATGAGTGAACCAATTTATTTCTTCCGTCACTATCGGCATACCTAATGTTAAGTCTTCTTGTTTGAAAATCATGAAAATAAGAAGACGAATGAGTTTCACCGTATTTGTTTTCTGATGGCATCCAAGCTTCGATGTCGTATTTTTTTACTTGCCCAAGACCAAGATCACCTCCACAGTTAACAACCACTCGGTGTGGTAAACTGAAGGCTTGTAGAACTTCTTCGGCGTTCAATGTAAGCTGTTCATGCCATTTTACAGATTCAGTATGATCAGCTTCACAAAGCACAACTTGTTCTAATTTATAAAATTCATGAACTCGATAAATACCTTTTGTCTGCTTACCATGACTTCCGGCTTCTCGTCTAAAACAAGTTGAGAAAGCAATAAATTTAATTGGAAGTTTTGCTTTTTCCAAAATCTCATCACTGTAATAAGACATTGTTGAAACTTCTCCTGTCCCAGCCAAAAATTCGTCATCTTGAGTTTTATACAAATCATCTTCACCTTGTGGAAGATATCCTGTTCCCATTAGAGTTTCTCTTCGAACAAGAGATGGAACAATCATAGGAGTAAAACCTTTTGAAACCATGTGATGCAAAGTGAATTGTATAACAGCTTGTTGAAGTAGCGCTGCTTCATTTTTTAATACATAACCTCGAAATCCTGCAATTTTTGTTCCTCTTTCAAAATCAGCTAAATCAAGATCATTCATAAGTTCAATATGACTTTTAGGTTGAAAATCAAATTTTGGAATTTCACCCCAAGTTCTAACTTCAACATTTTCAGAATCATCCTTTCCTTCTGGAACAGACATATCTGGAATATTTGGAACTTCAAGCATTAATTTTCTCCAATCACTCATTACGTCTTTCAATTTTTCTTCTTCTTTTTGTAAATCAGATTTTAAAAGAGTCATCTCGGCTAGAATTTTTTGTTTTTCTTCTGGTGCTACTGTTGCAATTCTTTGACCCACCTCGTTTTGTTTGGCCCTCATTTCTTCAACAACTAATAATAAAGCTCTTCGTTTATCATCTATTTCTAGAAGTTGATCAACATCAAAATTTAAATGCTTCTTTTTGGCACCCATTTTGATCAAATCCTTATTTTCTCTTATGAATTTTATGTCTAACATATTATTATTTCTTTATAAAAACATCATATCAAGTTTTATATAGTCAGTAAATGACATATAAAATACATATACTAGAGGATTCACATATAATAGATAAATTAAAAGAGACACCTTTTCCTCCTGAAGTGCTTTATATGCGGGGTGGCTTCGCCGCCCCGCACTACAAGAGTACTTCTATTTTGATGAATCAAAATAAGTCGCACTACAAGAGTACTTCTATTTTGATGAATCAAAATAAGTCGCACCACAAGAGTACTTCTATTTTGATGAATCAAAATAAGTCGC
>CAYOAC010000018.1:0-12927 GCA_964401885.1 uncultured Candidatus Saccharibacteria bacterium | reverse complement strand
TACTTTCTTTTACTTTATTTTTTGATCCAAAAAAACTATTACTTGCCTTCTTAAGGTTTGCACTCATCGGGGTATAAGGAATAACAATAAAAAATCTTTTTGTCATAATATTAGCTTGTTCAGTAAAACTTTTTACAAACTTTATATATTCTCTAACTTGGATTTTCATCAAATCATCTGTTTGTAATTTTAATCTGTCTTGTAAAAGAGATACGTACGGCCTTATATCAAGATTTCTAGATTGTACAAAAATCTGCATATCAAAATTAAGAGAATTTAAAAAATTTTGAAATTGATAAATGATAGATTTTTGTTCGTCTTCTGATTTAAGTGCGAAGTTAACAGAAGACGTCATTAAAATAGCGCGCATGGAACCATCTTTTAGAACGACAATTCCATCTCGTACTTCTTGAATCGGAACAAATGATTGAGTTTGATTTTTTATATCCGCCATTTGAAAAAATTATAACATGATACCAAACTATTTCCCATCAAAACGATCTTTAACATCTAACCCCCAAGAAATTTCTCTTAATTTACTTTGAGAAAGTTTTGGAAGAGCAACTTGATTAGGTATATTGTCTTCTTCTTTTTCTTTTTCTATCTTCTTTTCTGTTCTCTTCCAAATATATAATTTTGCAGACAAAGCATATCGTATATATCCTTCAACAAATAATAGAAAAGGTCTACCATTTACTTTATAAAAAGCTGCCGCCATAAAAAAACCAACAATGGGGGCACCAAATATAATTGCAAATATTTTTGGTAGCATCATCCACATCATAAAACCAATAGCAGCACCTCCACCGACATAAAGAAATTGTTTAAAGGTAAGAGGCCCAAAAATTTTGTCTTCTATTTCAATAAATTGAGGGACTTGGTATTGCATATTATCCTATTGATTCACGATATGGGTCAGATGAATAAGCTCTTGTTGGTGCGATAGGAGCTCTAGTTTGAGTAACTGTTGAATTTTTAAGACCTATCTCGACAGGATCATTCTGTATTCCTTCAACAGTCTTGCTATCAGGCATTTTTGTTTTTAAATCTAATTCTTCTTTAGTAGGAGCAACAGTAAAAGGTTTTACGATACCATCATTACCTGTTGAATCTGTTGTGTTTGATTGTGCTGGATTGGGAACAAAATTAAATTTTGATTTTACAACAACAGGTTCCGGTTCTTTTTCTATTTCGTTGAGTATAGAATCTCTAGAAACAGTTGGGTCAGAAGCCGTTTCTATGTCTTCATCATCTCCTAATTCCATCAACTTTTTATGTAATGGATTAAAAATTTGCACTTCAATTTCTTGAATAATTTTTCTAGCTTTATCTTCTGGAAGTTCGTGAACATCCATTAATCTTTCGTAAAATTCTTCTAATTTTACAGCACCTATTATCATAAGATAAATACTTTGTTCGATATCAGCACCAATATCAATCATCAATTGATTTTGATTTACTATCGCTCTCATTTCTCTTCTCCAATCAAAAGCCTTAATAATAGACATTATCTCAGGGGGCATGTTTGCCTCGTATTCTCTTGTCATTTGTTCTAGTGTTTTATCGTTTTGCATATTGTTTTAGTTATTGATTGATAATTTATGTTATCGGCGGCGGGTTTGGAGGGAGTGTCGGATTTCTTGTGCCAGATTTTTTCCCAGCTTCCTTATATTTCTTTTCTAATTCTTTTTCAATTTTCTTAATAGCCTCTTGTTGAGCTAAGGAGTATTTTGCAGTTCCATACCATCTCTTTTGTCTGGCTTTTATAAGTTTCAAATACTCAACATCCCCCTTCATTTTTGCTTTTCCAACTTTTATCTCTTCTTTCTCTAATTTATCTTTTTCTATTTCATGTGCTGTCCTTGCAGCGTTAAGTGCTTGTACTTGAGCAATTGTAGCCATACCACCACCAGCAGTAGCGTTTGCATAAGCAATTTCCGCCTGTCTTAATGTTGATTGTGTTCTTCTAGCATTTATAGCTTGTATATCTCTTCCTTGCTCAGCTGCTGAAATTGCTGCTCTACCCGCTGGTGTCTTGGCCATATCATCAAATCCTAACGCCTTACCTTCTTTTGCCTTTCTATCTTCTATTTTCTTCTTCTTTGCACTAACGGCATCTGACCAATTTGTGATACCTTTTCCAAATCCAAGATTGGCCCCAGCTTTTGTGTTTCTAATATCATAAGTAGAATCTCTCAAACCCCCGGCAGCTTTTAATGTCTGTCTCGCGAGAGAAGCCTTGATTCCGGTACCTTGAGCAACCCTTTTTAAATCTTCACGGTCTGAAAGACCTCCGCCAATTAATCTACCTCCAACTTGTCTTCCTGCTCGAGCCATACCACCAGCAACGGCACCCCCAGCGAATTGCAGACTACTCTTAGGAAGATTTCTTATCTTATTTTGTGTCCAATTAGCGGCGTTGGTCATCATTGAAGATCCTGCAGCACCAACTTTACCTGGCACAAGAAGTGGTAATAATAAGAATCCAATTATCAAAAAGAAACTAAAGAAAAATTCTACGGCTCCGCCCATAGAAGTTGCAACTATAGTAGCTCCGGCACTTTGAGCCGCTGCGAGACCTCCACTATTTTTACTTAATGTACTAGTTAATGGTGAAACAAAAAGAATAGATATATATAAAGTTAAGAAGAAAGCTGGTAACACAATCGCCTGTGTTTTTAATGTTTTCCACCACCAAACACCAATCTTATCAAACCAAGGAACCAATTTTGAAATAAGACCAAATGGAGAAGTAATCATTAAAACTATGAACAATATGAAACGATACATTAACATTATTGATGCCGTAAAGAAAATCACAATCATAAACAATAGTGTTACCCCCGTAAAAATAGCAGTTTGAACAATATTCCACATTTCTTCCCATTTATTTAATGTGCCCTTATTATTCCACATCATATTCATTATATTATCTGGCTTAATCATACCCATAAGACCAGAGGATATACCGTCAACACCTCCGTAACCAGAATTTTTACCTGTAAAAGTTATCTGGTTTGCAATTTGATCTCCCACAAGATTTGAAACTTCAAAAACGGTCTGTGTTATAACCAAACTAAAATTTATAAGAACAGCGGCGAGTAAAACATTCAGCAAGACTTTTTTTTCTGCGAACCCATTTCCATTCAAAATAGTTTTTATACCAAGATATAGTAAAGAAAAAACAATAAAAATATTGGCAATATCTCTTAGGATTTTCCAGGCAGCAGTAAGTGATTCTTTAAAACTATCAAATAAAGAATGCTCTTCTATTGTTACTTTTATAATTAAATCAAAAATCTTACCTGACAAGAACATCAAAAATTGAATTATTTTCAACGCAAAAACTGCTCCGGTTTTAATTATCGCTTGCAAAACCCTTCCGAATGTATCATCGACAAATTCTGCTCCCTTATTTTTGGCGGCTTCCATTCCAACTTCCACTATACTTTGATTGCTATTAAAACCAGTATAAAAATTTGTAGCAGCGCCAATACCCGTCAAACTACTAGGACTAGTAGCAAAAGTTGTAGCACCATTAATAAATCTTTGAAAAAAATTAGGAGAAGAAGATGCAGTTTGTGCATTCGCAAAATTTATATTCATCAACAAAAAAATAGAAAATAACCCTAATACTATAAAGTTCTTTAAAAAACTCTTTTTCATTATTTAAATTATAACAGAGAAAACGAAATAGTAAGCAAAAATAAGTATAAAAAACTGTGCATTACTTTATTAAAAAGTATTTTATCTTTGAGTCATTTCACTAATCGCTACTTTGATAAGTTGATCAACAAGAGCATTGATAACTTCATCAAATTCATCAGCAACCTCCAATCTCCTTTGTCCACTAAACAATCTTTCATTAACTTGTTTTTCTATTACTGACCCAGGGCTTGTTATCTTCCCAGTTTCAGGATCAGTTGAAGACAAGAAACCTCCACCCCATTGTAATAATGTTGATTGCATACCTAGAGAATTTGCAATTCTTTGATCCAATTCTATTTGACCATTGATAGTTGCCCCAAAAGGATTATTATTTGAATCTTGTGTATAAGACATCCAATCATCCCAACCAAAACTTTCTCCAGACATAAATTGTTCTAAATTTCCAGATATACTTGTAAAAGAACACTGAGCCTGATTACCATATGGAGAAATACTACTATTGTAACTATTTGCTAGATTAATTCTTACAATATCTTGAATTGGGGAACATAGAAATCCCGAACTCAATTCGTTCAGAAATAAACCAGCCTGTCTGTCTGCAACATCAGAGAAAAATTGTTCAGGATTATCAACAAAAACCGGATTACCTTGAAAACCACTATTAATCCAGTTAACTGTTGCAGCACTTATAGCTTCAATCATTGAATTGACCATACACCACCCCAATTGATCCCAACTAACACCTACGACTGTCCCAGTATCCTTACCTTCCATTACTGAGTTACCAGTAGGAACACGAGTATCACCTATACTACCAATCATTGATTGAATTTTATTTTTAACGACATTAGCTATTGCACCACTCCCGGCACAACTTCCAAATGAGCTGGATGCACCCTTTAAGCTAAAAGAACTACCCTTTGAACTTCTATTATTTGGGTTAGCTTGAGAATTTGAATCTTCTTCGTATACAGGGAGAGCTCTGGGTATATTTTCATATGTCTGAGCAAAAATAAAATTTGGTGAGATAGAAACAGAGATCAATAACGCTAAGAATATTATTTTTTTTATTGTTTTAATGTTCATAATTTAATTCTCAAATTTTTTCCAAAAATTAATCACACTTTCTGTATCAAAAATTATACCATTGTTTTTAAAATATTGTCCTAAAGATGTATACATAGTTTCTTCACTAGTTTCGATTGTTTGAAATTGGCTCATTACCACAAGAGCAGTCATGGGGTCTGAATCAGTTTTTGACATAGAATCAAGTAATACACCAGTATTATAAAGATAATTTATAAGTTGCAAATGTATATCTTGTGCGACAGTTGGCACAACAATATCTTTCATGTTTGATGAATAAGTTTTATATTCTTCAGCTATTTTTGCAACATAATTCAAATCCGCTAAATTACGATACGAATCCATTATAATCAAAGATTCCAAGGCTACTTGAGAAACTCTCTCCCCATATGTTTTTAAAGAATCTTTTGAAGATTCAACAATGGTTAGATCTTTAATAAAATAAACATCCTTAATAGAAGCTGTTTCTAAAGCTTTTTTAGATATATCATCAACCATTTTAGCTTCATCTTCAGGTTTTAATGCGCCTTGTTTTTTTAAAAGTAAATATTGTGAAAATAATTCTACTGATAATTTATCAGTTACAGTACCCGAAGCAAAATTGGTCATATTAACCTCGGTGTTTAGCAGATCTTTCCTGGTTATCAGGGGATCATTAGGACCTGCAATTGTAGGATCTCTATCTAGAGAAACTTCTTCACCGTCCTTAGTCCCATCACTATCAGTATCTGAATTTTGGGGATCTGTTCTATAGAATTCTTCCAACCAATCTGTTAAACCATCTGTGTCAGCATCACCAGACTTAAAATTAGGATCAGTATTACGACCAATTGCAAGTTCAACATTATTTAAATCGACTAAAGGTTTTTTAAAATTAAAATCAGTTTTTGAAAAAATAATAGTTCCGGAAACAAAAAGTACTACAACAATTAATACGAGACCAACTTTATTGCTTGGAAGTTCCATGATGAGAAAATTATATCATAAAAATTATGTTACAATATTTTTATGAAAAAAGCTGTGTATATTTTTTTATTAATCGCAATGCCTCTTTCTCTTAATGCTTATACTTTTACAAGAACATTAAGATTAGGAGATGAAGGAGAAGATGTTTTACAATTACAGAAATTTTTAAATACAAATACAGAAACCCAATTAAGTACCACAGGAACAGGTTCACCTGGGAAAGAAACCTACTTCTTTGGTTTAAAAACACAACAATCAATTATTAAATTACAGAATATTTTTTCTGAAATGATTTTAAAACCAGTTGGTTTAAATATAGGGAATGGTTTTGTTGGGCTTAAAACAATAGAATTTCTCAATTCACATCAAGTAGCTGATGATACAAATTCAAATACAACGAAAAATGATATTAATAAAAATACTGTTGAAACAACGGCGATCATAACATCAGTCACACCAGAAGAGATAAAAGATGGAGATACGATCACGATTATTGGTTCTAATTTTTCTCCAAAAAATAATTCTGTCATCTTTGGATTCGAATCTAAAACAGCATATAAAGATCTAGAGAGTACAGAGAATGGTACAAAAATACAGTTTAAATATATCTCTTCTATTCAAACTGTATATGATGAAAAATATAGTAATCTTAGTAAAAAAGTTAAAGCAAAAGTATTAGAACAATTCCCACAAATTCCTGTTGCAGTATCAGTAATAGCAAGTGAAAATAGTACACAAAGTAATTTTAAAACCATAAACTTTATATTAAAATAAAAACATGAAAACCTTAAAAGAACTTAATTTTATAACTCTTTGCTTTCTATATCTTTTTGGTCTTTCCATGTTCACGGCTCAATATTTATTTTCAAATACGCGAACAGTACATGCAATAACAAGTATTATGGCAACATTAATTGGAGGAACTACAAATGGAGTGAGTGACATATGTTGTAATGGTGTTGTTCTTGATTTTGACTCAATTAGCCCAATGAATATGTCGATATTAGATGGTGAAGCGATTTTTGTTCCAATCGTATCTAGAAGCTATGACAACGGCAATGAATATTCAAGTGGGTATAATGTAATCGGGAATTTAATTCCTGGTGCATGTGTACAAGTTGAAGCGGAATGTGAGTCTGTAGAAAGTATGCCAGTTATAAGAAATATTGGCACAAGTGGAATGCCAAGTTCATTCTAATCTTTAATAGAAATATTTTTCCATTCTTCAACCCCCAATTCCTCCGGTCTTTTATCTTTTATAATTTCCCAATCTTTTATCTGATCTTTAAATTCTTTAAGGGTTGTATTTATTTTTTTTCTTTTTTGACCAAAAGCTTTTTTTATTAAAGTAAAAAATCTTATTTCCTCTTCTTTTGTCTTAAAAGGTTTATTTATATTTGAAATTTTTATAATAGCCGAATCAACTTTAGGTGATGGACTAAAATATTCTTTTTGAACGATCATCACCTTTTTGGGTGTGCCAAAAACTTTTATACTTAGAGATAATATTGTTTCTTTTTTATCAACTATCCGATCAGCGACTTCTTTTTGAACAAGCAAAACCATAATACTTGGTTTACATTTTCCAGATAAAAATGTTCGAGTTATTTCACCAGTAATATAGTATGGAATATTAGCAATGAGTTTATATTCTCTTTTTACATATTCCTCAATATCAACTTCCAATATATCTTTTTCATACAATAAAAATTTTTTATTTAAAATAAATTCTTGAAATTTTTCATTCAATAATTCAATAAGCCGATGATCTTTTTCAAAAGCAATAACAACTGCGCCTTTTTCTAAAAGATATTTTGTTAGAGCACCTTTGCCGGGGCCGATTTCAACAACGGTATCTCCTTCAACAACTTCCCCAGCCCCAACCATAGCCAACAACGCTTTCTGAGATTTTAGAAAGTTTTGCCCAAGAGATTTTTTGGCTGGTATATATTTCATTAAATGTAGATTAGCATATTTTTATAAATAAAAAACAAATAAGACATTTTTTGTTTTAATATTTAGAAATCTATAAATATACTCTTGGCTAGACTTGAAGTGTCAGGTTTATCGTCCTTTCCATAATTAGGTTCATCACCATATATTTCTACATATTCTTCTGCAATGTCTAACAAGAATTCTGAAGGAGTATTTACCATAAGACTTCCGTACATTTTTCTCATACCAGCATATGTCAGATAAATCTTTTTACACGCACGGGTAAGAGCCACATAAAACAATCTTCTTTCTTCTTCGTCGTCTTTATTGGTGTCAAAATTTTCTGATGGAAACAGACCTTGTTCAAGACCAACAATAAATACAAAATCAAACTCAAGACCTTTTGAAGCATGAATAGTCATAAATCTAACAGAGTCCATTTCTTCAGAAATTTCGTCTTGATCAGAATAGAGAGAAACATCTTCAATAAATTTAAACAATGATTCGTCAGAAATATTTTCATCATATTTGGTGGCAAGTGAAACAAGTTCTTTTACGTTTTGAATTCTATCCATTCCTTCTTCTCTATCTTTCAAATATTCCATTTCAAGACCACTGTGTTCAAAAATAAATTTCAATATTTCACTTACACCAACTTTCCCTATTTGAGCACGAATCCTAACAATAAAACTTTCAAAATTCATATAAGCATCACGGGCTTTACCACTTAATTCAAAAGATTTTTTTTCTATAATTTTCATTTCACTTACCTTCCCAATTCCTCGCGCAGGTAAATTTATAATTCTCGAGAGACTTGTAAAATCATCGGGGTTCAAAGCATATTTAAGATAAGCAAGAACATCTTTGATTTCTTTTCTGTCAAAGAATCTTGTTCCGATAATCTGATATGGAACACCTTTTCTAATTGCAGTTTCTTCAAAAACTCTAGATTGATAATTAGCTCGGTATAAAACAGTCATATTTTTATAAGCTATTCCATGATCTTGATTCAATCTTCTCATTTCATCAATAACGAATCTTGCTTCATCATTTTCATCATAACCATTAAACATGGTCATTTTTTCTCCTTGATCATTTTCTGTAAAAAGATTTTTATCTTTTCTTCTTTTATTTTTTCTAATTACATCATTGGCTGCAGCAATAATAGTTTTTGTTGAACGATAATTTTGTTCGAGAAGAACTTCTGTAGCATTAGGATAATCATGTTCAAAATTAAGAATATTTTTGATTGTTGCACCACGCCATGAATAAATATTTTGATCAGCATCTCCAACAACACAAAGATTTTTATGTTTTTCAACAAGCATTTTTGATAATTGATATTGAACTTCGTTTGTATCTTGATACTCATCAATATGAACATACTCGAACATATTTTGATATTTTTCTTTTATTGTTGGGTTCTTTTTCAAAAGTAAAACTGCTTCATACAATAAATCATCAAAATCTAAAGCGTTCTCAGCCCTCATTTGCTTTTGATAATCTTTCCAAACTTCTGCAACTTTTTCTTTTATAAAATCTCCAGAAGAATCAGATTCATATTGTGACAACTCAATTAAATCAGATTTTGCCCTACCTATTAATGAAATAAAAGTTTTTGGATCAAACTGTTTCGCATCAATACCTTTATTTTTCATTATCTTTTTAATCAGAGAAACAGAATCACTTCTATCATAAATAGAAAAGAATTTTTTGATACCAATTGTTTGATATTCATTTTTTATTATAAAAACTCCGAGAGAGTGAAAAGTTGAAAGAAAAGGACTACTCATGTTCCAATCGTCATTTGAAAAATGTTCAAACAAAAGATGATGAACTCTTTCTTTCATTTCTTTGGCGGCCTTGTTGGTAAAAGTAATAGAAAGAATTTTACGTGGTTCTACACCTTGTTGTATAAGATGAAGTATTCTATATGTAAGTGTTTTTGTTTTTCCTGCTCCCGCTCCTGCAATGATAAGTAATGGTCCTTTTGTGCACAAAACTGCATCTTTTTGTTTTTGATTAAGTGAATCGAGGTACTTCATGTCAGAACATTGTATCACAAGAATACTCCTATCCTAATAAGTTAAAATAAATCATATATTAAACATTAATGTAATATATTTTTACATATTTTATTGATAATAAAATTATAAAAAACCTTTGTTTTAAGACCTTTATAAGTTGATTATTACAAAATATTAATATTTTAAAGTATCTTTTGTAACTTAATGTTATATTTTTATCAGACAGAAAAGAACCTCAAACAATAACTAAATGAAAGTTGAAGAAGAAAACAAAAAGCCACCAGAAAAAGTCCCTCCATGGCTCGACCCAAACTATAGTCTCAAAGATTGCTCTAATCGCCGTATTGCAAAAATTTTTGCCTTTGCTCGCCGCAAAGGAGATAAAACAATCAAGTTAAAGTATATTGTAATTGGCTAAAAGGGAGAGAAAACTTCCTGAAACTGAAACAAACGATGGGTAAAATTTACCCATCTCTGTCGTGAAGTAGTGACTTCACCTGATGAGTCCAGTAAGGACGAAACAGACTGCGCATTCCAAAAAAAATTGACTGTAAAACGTCTTTTTAATACAACCCAAATACCTGTGTATGACAAGTTTGACACTCTCTTTTAGACTGCTACACTTAAATTCTGGCAGGTATTCCGAACGATTTGAGTTAAAGATTAAACGAACTGAGACGCCCACACATTTAAGAATTGGCTTATTTTAGAAAATTCAAACACATCTGATCCGGTCCCCTTATCAAGCATAACGGATCAAAATAATACAAAAAAAATTAGAAGCAAAGTAATTGCAGGACTTTCAGTTTTCTTGATTGCATATCCATTACTTACAAACGCTAATATTTTACAAGCAATACCTTTAAAGGTTCTTTTTTCTAATACAAAACAAGAAATTGCATCTGAAACAACAAAAGAGCTTAATTCTCAAACAGCCCCACTTCTACAAGCCGCCATAAATATAGACCCAAACCCTGTTTCTAGTGGTGTTGATTTAAATATAATTGAAAACAAGGCTTTAGTTGCAGAATCTGGTGTTGGAGGAGGATTCTTGGAAATTGAAAACAGAAAAAACGATACTATCAGTATTTACCAAGTAAAAGAAGGTGATACCATCTCTCAAATCGCCAATATGTTTGAAGTTTCTGTTAATACCATCAAATGGGCAAATGGTTTAGATAAACCTATCTCACCAGGCGATACGCTAGTTATCCTACCGATTTCCGGAATCAAACACACAGTAAAATCTGGAGGGACAATAGAAGATATAGCCCAAAAATATAACGCTGACGCAAAAGAAATAGCATTATTTAACGGTATTCCTTTAGATACAGTCCTCGTTTCAGGTCAAGAGATTATTGTACCAAACGTAGATCTAGTTCCTGAAGAACCTAAAAAATCAAAAACTATTGCAAAGAAAACAACTTCTGGAGGAAGTTCATCCTGGATGATTAAACCCACAAAAGGTGCCATCAGAACACAGGGTCTACATGGACATAATGGTATAGATTTTGGTGGTCCTGTTGGTACTCCTATTTATGCGGCAGCTGGAGGTACTGTAATTATTTCAAAAAATGACGACGGTTGGAACGGAGGGTATGGTAATTATGTAGTAATTAAACACAACAATGGGGCACAGACCCTTTATGCACACCTAGATAAAGTGGGAGTATCCTATGGGGAATCAGTATCGCAAGGATCACAAATTGGAACAATGGGTAACACAGGTAAATCTACGGGTCCCCATCTGCACTTTGAAGTTCGAGGAGCAAAAAATCCTTTTTAAGATTTTCATCTATTTATATAAAATATTTCTAAAATAATTGTTTGACACAAATACATGTTTTGATAATATAAACATACAAGTGCCTTTGGCCCACCCTCTCGCGAGGGAGAAAATAAAACGCTATTCAAACATTCTTTGAATAGCGTTTTTGATTTCTTTAAATTTATCTTCACTTATTGTTTTCATATAATTTGATAATCTCTTAGTATCAATAACTCTAACCTGAGATAATAAAGCCACCGACTCATTGTCTATTCTTAATCTCATAGAATGTTTTTTATTTGATGTAGTAAGAGGTAAAACAAAACAAGTTTCTCGGCTGATTGATTTTAAAATTAATACAGGTCTTTCAAATCTATCACCTGAACCAGCTTCTTCAAAACCAATATTCTTTCCTAATCGACACCAACGAACTTCTCTTTCATGATAAAATCTTCTTTCTGTTTTGTTTTCCATCATCTTCTTTTGAAGATTCCATTTATCAAATTCTTCCATGCTAAACACCAAAAAAATTATCCTTAGGCCTATAAGATAAAGCTTCGAGAATATGTTCTTTTGAAATTTCTACTTTGTTATCAATAAGTGAAATAGTAAGCGCAACTTTTAAAATATTCGTATAGCTTCTTGCAGAAATTTGCAAATGACTTGCAACCCTATCATAAAATTCTTTCACAGGACTCTGTAAGTTTATAAAAGAACTTAATTGTTTTGTACTCATCCGCCCACACAAAATTCCAAAATTTTTATTTTGATAATCTCTCATTTTGAAAACAATTTGTTTAATATTTTGATGTTGAGTGTTGGAAACTTCGTTTTTATTTATTAATTTTTCATAAGCAATTTTTGAAACTTCTACCCACATTTCTATACGATCAATTATTGGTCCCGAAATCTTTTTATTATATTTTTGTATTTGTCCAACAGCGCAAATACATTCTTTTATACCAGTATTTAAATAACCACAAGGGCAAGGGTTCATTGAACACATAAGCTGAAAATCACACGGAAATTCTATCTTTTGGCCTGCACGTGCGATGCGGATTTTTCTTTCTTCAAGTGGCTGTCTTAAAGAGTCTATTACTCTTCTATCGAACTCAGGGAATTCATCTAAAAATAATATTCCTCTATGCGAAAGTGTTATTTCTCCTGGTGAAATTTCTTTTCCACCACCAACAATTGAAGAATAAGAAGCACTATGATGAGGCGACCTAAATGGAGGGTGGGTAAATAAAGAAAAATTATATTCATTTGAAAGAGAATAAATCGAAGTAAGCTCAACCTGCTGTTCAAAAGAAAGTTCAGGTAACACATTAGAAGAAGCTCTGGCCAACATTGTTTTGCCTGTACCGGGAGGGCCAAATAAACAAACATTATGCCCACCACATAAGGCTATCAATAAAGCTCTCTTAGATATGTCATTACCTTTTATATGATCAAATAAAATTAAAGATTCATTTA
>CAYOAC010000017.1:3421-13113 GCA_964401885.1 uncultured Candidatus Saccharibacteria bacterium | reverse complement strand
AGGTAATGTGTACACACATATGGCCCTTTTGATAGATTAGCAACTAATGACTATACATATGCCCCAAAATATCAAAGAGGAACGTCTCAGGTGGGTTCTCCCTCTTGTGAACAAGGAAACACGATTAAAAGAAATACAGAAGATATGTCCCCACAGTATAAGAAGTCTCAAGAGATGGATGAAAGTATACAGAGAACACGGAGAAGATGGACTTAATCCAAAATCAACAAGACCAAAGACTAATCCAAAAGAAACACCAATTCATCTCAAAGAGAAAGTGTTAGACCTTCGAAAACAGACAAAGCTATGTGCACAAAAACTCCATTGGAGATTAGAAAAGGAAGGAATACAAATACATGAGAGAACAATCGGAAAGATATTAAAAGCAGATAATCTTGTTCGAAAATATAGGGTGAAGAAAGTGAAGTATAAATACATCAAAGCAACTCTTTCTCCAGGAGAACTCATTGAAATAGACGTGAAGTATGTACCAGGAAGGATTAAAGGACAACGATATTTCCAATACACAGCAATTGACTGTGCTTCTCGTTGGAGACACCTTGAAGTATTTGATGAACAAACCTCATTTCATTCAATTAAATTTCTTGAGATTGTGATACAGAAATTTAAATATACTATACAAGCGATTAAAACAGACAATGGTGCAATCTTCACTAATTATTATCTTGGCACAAATAAAAGAAGTGACATCTTTGTGAAAACACTCCACGCACTCGATGAATTTTGCAGACAGAAGAATATTAAACATTTTCTTATTGATCCAGGAAAACCTGCTCAAAATGGAAAGGTTGAAAGAAGTCATAGAGAAGATCAAGAGAAGTTCTATGAACAACACAAGTTTAAATCCTTTAAAGATTTACAAAAGAAACTGAATATTTGGAACGAGTATTATAACAATCTCGAACATTGTTCTTTAAATGGAAAAACTCCAATGGAAATGTTAAGTTAAAGAAAAGGGACAAATGTCTGTACCTAAAACATAGATTTATTATTTATTAATATAAGAAATATGATTTATTAAGTATTAAGGACTTTTTGATTTTTGAGATTAAGATAAATACTCAATTTAATATTAAAAAACCACCCCTCAAGATAAAACTTGAGTCAGGTGGTTCGAGCTTGTGCTCATTCGGTTTGCGTACCGATACCGTGCTTTTTAGAGCAATACTTCTGCTATGAAGATGAGATGTTTCTGTTCAAAGTCGAATCTGATTCGAATAAACTTAACAGCCTTACCTCCTTGCGAGAAGACAATTTCTAACAACATGTGATTACCATAGTAGCTAATGAAAGCTACCATACGAGTGGTATAAAAAACTTCTCTGACAATTCGCTCGCGCGCTTCGTCTTCAAAAATCTTTTGCAACTCGATAGGGAATATCTCCAACTTGATGTCCAGTTTAAAAGCTTGGAAACACAAGTCGACGATGTTCATTAATTGACACGTTGCCACTTGCTCGGTTTGACCTTGCGGTTTACGAGAAAAAGTAGTTTTGCAGGATGGTTTCATTCACTTTCAAATTTGAGCCTGGATTTTCTTATTGAGGCCTCATGTTGTTTCCAGCTATAGATAGGGTCTCCGAATGCAAAAAGTATTCTAAGAACCGATATCAATATCATATATATGGGCCAAAATAAAGTTACGACAACACAAGTGATAAGCACCTTCCAGTGACGATATTTCCACTCGTGTTTGACAACCATCCAGGAAAAAATAGGGCACATGTTCCGACTTCTCAGATAATGATTCCAGATTTTGCCTGCATGATAATCTTCTTTTCCAATCCCATTGGATTGATCAAAAAAGAAAGAGAAAGTTAGAAACATCCAATTGACCAATAGTCCAATCGGAAGCATTGTTAAGGTGTAGATTTTCGTGTTCATTCGACTTCTCTTGTCGTTCCTGTTTTGGTGTGTTTTCCACTCCGATATTTATAATCGGCACCAGTGATGTTTTCCAACTTTGTGTGGATGTCAACGGTAAACCAGTATTTGTTATGGAACCTCACAACTGCGTAACCGTCTCCTTCTGTGTCGTTGTAGACTTTGACTATGACCTTCACTCCCGACCAATGTGATTTGTTCGATTCAATGAAGGGGATATATCTAACGTCTCCTGATTCAGTCAATTCTTTTGTAGAAGGATCTTCATACAAGAGTGAATATGAACCAGGGGTTCGCAGGAAAACTTTCTTTACGTTCTCAATCCTTAATTCCTCAGGTTCTTTTTCTTTCTCCTGTTCAGCTTTGACAACCGGAGGAGGGCCTTCCTTTTCCGCTCTGTTGTTTGATGATTTTTCGTTCAAAGATAGAACGCGTTTATTGTAATCTTGTGATATAACAATTGCAGACACGAATGCCCCTATAAGGATCGGTAACAGTATTATTGTACGACTTAGTCTCATGATTTCAATTTGGTTGTGGCTCATTACGGCCGATTTTTGCCGTGCTACACCAACGTGGTTTCGTCACAGCATTAAAATGCCGAGTATCAGCAGTTTAATGCTGTGACGAAAGTAATCTTTGTTGTTATTTTAAAAGTACGTATTTCACTATTATGACATAATTTAGTATAAAAGTCAAAGGAAATAAAGAATAATTTAATTATAAACACTTCTTTAACATTTTTTCCTCACATCTTTGTTTTGTATTAGATTATGTGTAATGAAAAATAACAAAAAGGATAATGAAATTTTTAGAGTAATCAGATCACTTATTAAACAAGAAGAAAAACAAAAAAGTTTTAGGGGATTCTTTTAAGGAAAAGTTTTTTGTTTTAAATTCAAAGAAGTTTTGGATTGGTATTGCTATATCTGTAATTGGATTAATTTGTTTAACATTGTTTTTGACAGAAAAGGATAGGATTAATTTTAATAACCCTCCTAATAAAACTTCTGAATTGTTTGAAAAGTTTTTACCATATGCAATAGCTCTTAATGCTGAGAATAAATGGGCAGAACAATTTCATGATGTTTTTGAAAGAATGGTTTCTCCAGAAGGTTCAACATATCATCCAATTTGGTTTAATGGAGACGGTTTTTCTTATCAGAATTTATCTAGCTCAGTGTCTTCATTTTCTAATTCCTTTTCCAGTTCTATTTCTTCATCATCTGTTTCTCCTGGATCATCTTCTGGATTTGGTGGTGGCGGAGGTGGTGGTAGCTCTGGCGGAGGAGGAGGTGGAGGAGGTGGAGGTGGTTGGTAAAAATAAGTGATACAATTAATTTATGAATAAAAATAAAATTATTATCTTTGGAGTAATTATCATTTTGATATGTATTGGAATATTGTATTATCTTAGAATCAATGTTCAAGACTCAAGAATAGAAATAACATACGAGAGTTCTACTACAGAAAAAAAGATTACTCACACAACAGCAAGTTATGTTTCTGAAATGGGTGAAGAAGCAATTGTTGAGTATTATAGTAACGATATAGCTATTTTAAATTTGTTGAATACTGAATATAAAGATATTCAATTAGATATTGCTGTGTCTGGATCTGGCGCCAGATATGAGAATAAGGATCTAGGAATAGTTGTTTGGGAAAAATCTCCAGATGTAATAATTTATAAAAATGATCAGCCAATATTCTCTGGAAAAATGATAGAAGAAATTTCTAAAGAGCAAATTCAAAAAATTCTTCCTTCAACTAAATGGATCTGGGTTAAAACTTTAGATGGTGTTGGTCCTTTGGCACAAGAAGGAGAATTAATTACTCCCAAAAAGACCGATGCTTTCACCCTTACTTTTAGTTCAGATGGTAAAGTAAATGGAACTACGGATTGTAATAGTTTTAGTGGTACTTATAGTATAAGTGGGATTTCTAGCATTAAATTCGGTTCCTTCATGTCTACTTTGATGTTTTGTGAAGAATCTCAAGAAGCGGATTTTATTAAAATGATTAAAGATGGTGTTCTATATGTTTCAGATGATCAGATTATTTTAGAAAACGATAAAACTACTTATTTTAAAAAGAGCGAATAATTAGAATAATATAGATGCAGACAAAGATGAAAAATCTGATATTATATTGTTATATATGCCAAAAATAGATATAAAAGAGATTGATGAAATCCTAGACAGAGGAACAATTGTAAATATTTTACCTACGAAAGAAGAATTTAAAAATAAACTCTTGTCTGGAGGGAAACTTAGATTTTATATTGGTTTTGATGCAACTGCACCAACACTTCACCTAAGTCACGCCAAAAATATCATGTTACTTGAGAAATTTAGAAAACTTGGACATGAAGTAATTTTGCTCTTTGGTGATTTTACTGCACGAATAGGAGATCCAACTGGCATGAAAGATTCTGTTCGAAAACAACTTACAAGAGAAGATGTTCTAAATAATGTTGTAACTTGGAAAAAACTTATCAAACCACTTATGGACTTTGATGATGCTAATAATCCACCATTAGTAAAATATAACCATGATTGGCTATCTCCTTTGACCATGGAAGATGTTGTGAGACTTAGCACAAACTTTACTGTTCAACAAATGCTTGAACGAGATATGTTCCAGAAAAGAATTTCAGAAAATAAACCTATTTATCTTCATGAATTTCTATACCCACTTATGCAGGGTTTTGATTCTGTTGCTATGGATGTTGATGTTGAAATTTGTGGAACAGATCAGACATTTAATGCTCTTGCAGGTAGAACATTGCAAAAAAGAATAAATGATAAAGATAAATTCATCGTTGCTGTTACTCTTATGGAAAATCCAAAGACTGGAGAATTGATGTCAAAAAGTAGGGGGACGGGTGTATTTTTGGATGCTTCAAAAAATGATATGTTCGGTCAAATTATGGCACAAGCTGATGAAATGTTAGAGATATTATTTATAAATAGTACACTGTTATCAAAACAAGAAATTTCAGATATTATTTCAAATAATAATCCTCGAGACGCAAAACTTAAGCTTGCTTTTGAAATTACAAAAATGTATCACGGAGAGTCAGAAGCTCTCAAGGCTCAAGAATATTGGATATCTACATTTTCAAAAAAGGAAATTCCTGATGAAATACCAACTTTCGAAATGAAACAAAGTGATATTATTTCTGTTCTTGTGGAAAGCGGATTGGTTTCGTCAAAAGGCGAGGCGAGAAGAACTATTGAACAGGGAGGTGTTAAAATAAATAGCGAACTCATAAAAGATGTTAAACGGCCAATTGTTTCGGGAGATATTATTCAAAAAGGTAAAATGCATTTTTTAAAAATAAAATAATAAAATGTTAAGAATACTTTCTTTATTGTTATCAGTAATTGCTTTCGCGGGTATTCTTATATTAGTCATGGGTTATAGGGCTGAGTCCGAATATAAAGAATCAATAGTTTTTGAAGTTTCATATTCTCCTCAATTTACCTGGCAAGAATTAATCAATATTAAAAGTATTCCTGGTAGAAAAGAGGATGTCTCTTCGATAGATATTCTTGAAGAGTACGGAAAGCTAATAGCTTGGCGAGAAAATTTAAAAACTGGTGGTTACAGAAAATATCGTATGAATAGTGTCGAGGAAAATAAAAAATTGATTTTAGAACTTACGGACAGTTCTTATGGTTTAAAGGGTGTTTGGATTTTTGAAACAGATATTTCTTCGGGTGGGACTATGATAAAAATTTCTGAAGAGAGTACCATTGAAGACATTAAAGTTCGTGGTTGGAGAGCTATATTCGGCCGGGATCATGATTTGTTGGTTTGGAAAAAATATATTACAGTTGGATTATCTCAGTCTTTATTAAAAGCACTATAAATTTTATGAATGAAATAATATTAAAATTTTTATCTCTTGGTTCAATTGTAATAATAATATTTTGTATTACTTATATAATTATTAATTTATTTTATATTAATAATCCAATTTCTAAATTTGTTTCTAAATATAGAATGGATTTATTATTCCTGATATCTTTAATTGGAGTTGTTGGAAGTTTGTTGTTATCTTTTTATTTTAAACTTGCTGCTTGTGAATTATGCTGGTATCAAAGGTTATTTTTATTCAGTACTCCTGTAATTGCAGTTATAGCTTTGATAAAAAAAGATCTAATTGCTAATACCTATATATTCTGGCTTTCTTTATTTGGATTAATAATTTCCTTTTATCATAGTTTACTTCAAACAGAAATTTTCATTTCTAAAGACGTCTTCTGTGATCCAAATGCAATTATAGATTGCGCTATTCCTGCCTTTACTTATTTTGGTTTTGTAACGGTTCCTGTAATTTCTTTTTCTGTATTTTTATTAATCCTAGTTATTTCATATGAATCAAAAGTTTAATTTAAGAAATAAAATTAAAAAACTTGTAAAAATATTTTTTTTAATTGTTTTTTACTTCATTCTTACTGTTTATGCAGTACCTTTTTATCATGAAGTAAGGGCTTTTGTTGATGAAAAAATTAATTCATACAATAAAAAAATCGTTGTAATTGGAGATACAACTTTAAAGGTTGATGTTTCTGATGATAAAGAGGAAAGATCATTGGGTTTATCAAATAGGGATTCTTTACCCGAGGATGAGGGAATGCTTTTTATATTTGATAAACCTGGGAAATATGGTTTTTGGATGAAGGATATGAAATTTGATTTAGATATTATGTGGTTTAACGAATATGGAGAAATGATTTATTTTGTAGAGGGTGTTAAACCAAAAGATTTTCCAAAAACTTACGAACCTCCTGCAGATAGTTTTTCTGCTTTAGAAGTAAATTCAGGTTTTATTAAAGAAAAAAATTTAAAGATAGGGGATAAGATTGATTTATATTAAAAATATTGTATAATATAAAGGCTCGATGATTGCTGTATTGAAATATATACAGAGGAAAGTCCGAACATAGCCCTTCAAAGGGAGCATGTAGTGGGTAATACCCATCAATAGTAATGTGTTAGAGGTGCGAGCAGAGACGCCATTATTCGAAAGAATATGGGTTCCTTAGGGAATAGTTATATGGAAACATATAAGTGAAACGGCTAAATCCTTACATCTATGCAAGACCGTGTCTTATCGAGTATTTATATGAGATAAGGAGAGTCGCTTGAGGTCATGAGTAATTATGATCCTAGATAAATAATCATCTGTCACATTGTGACAACAGAATTCGGCTTATGAGCAATATACACAAAAACCCATAGATTTATCTATGGGTTTTTGTGTATATTTTGGTATAATCAAAACATATCAATTTATTGTTTTTTAATTATTTATGAATATATCAAAATATAGAATATTTGGGCAGGGTATGTTACTTGTTTTTATAGGTTTACTTCCAATTTTATTTGTATCTTTTTCTTACTTTTCTATTGAGCCACTTAAAATATTTTTATCTTTATTTATTGGAACAATATTAATGCTCGGAATCATTGTTCATAAGATTAAAAAGGATTCATTTTTTGTCACTAAAAATATTCTTTTCATATCTATTTTGTTGATAATCATATCAGCTATCTTATCGACTATTTTTTCAAGCAATGTTGCAATATCATTATTTGGAAGACAAATATCAGCACTGTCTCTTTCTGGTATTATCGCGCTTTTCGCCTTGTCTTATTCAGTTTCAATTCTTCTTGATGATACAAAACAAAAAATAAAACTATTCTTTACTGTCTACATTTCTGGATTAATCCTTGTTTTTTTGCATTTGTTTTCTATTTTAATTCCATTTTTCCCTACATTTGGTTTTTTTGTTAACAATACAGTTAATACAGTAGGACAATGGTATGACTTAGGTCTTTACAGTTTATTCTTCACGCTGTCTTCAGCTATTATTCTTCAATTTTTCAAACATATTAAATTCTATAAAATATTAGGCTGGATTGGTTTTGTTGCGGGCATTGTTTTGATTATCTTGATCAATTCTCAAATGGTATTTATTTTGGGAACACTTTTTGCACTATTCTATATAGTATTTAATGCGATTACTCAGCATGATTCTGAAATTAAAAATAAAATATCCTACGAAGTTCTAACTATATTGGTTATTAGTGTTGTTTTTCTTTTAATTGGAGGAAAAACTGGTTTGATTGTGAATAACTTTTTAAATCTGCAAGAAGGTGAAATAAAACCTTCTGTTTCTTCAACTTTGGAAATCACAAAAAATGTTTTGAAACCAAATGATTGGATGAGGCCACTTTTTGGAGTTGGTTTAGATAGATTTGATACTGCTTGGTTATCTTATCGACCAATTAATACAAATATTACAAAATATTGGGATGTTGATTTTAGATATGGATATTCAACAATATTATCTTTTTCTGTAACACAAGGTATTTTGGGTATTATTGCTTGGCTTTTGCTGATAGTTGTTTCGATATACTACTCAATTAAATTGTTGTTTGTTACAAATGGACAAAAAAATGATTTGTTTGTTTACGCATATTCTGTATTGGGTTATATATTCTTCCTTATTTCTATGTTGGTTTACACTCCATCCACAGTACTAATTGTGCTCATGTTTGTTTTTATGGGTTTCTTTATTTCAAATATAAAACAATCATAATTAATTGTTTTTAGAGAAATATATATAAATAAAAATCCTAGAATTTCTTTCTTCTACATCTTAATTTTAGTTCTATTTTTGATAGGATTTATATATTTAGGATATACGCATCTAAGTCAATATTCCTCTAGAGTTATATTTGAATCAGCAAATAAAGAATTTAGTAAGACTGGAGATTTACCAAAATTAGAATCCAAAATTAAAACAGCACAATTTTTGTTTAATTCTGATGTTTATGAAAAAATATTTGCCGAGATTGGTTCTATGAGATTAAATCAAATAGTTCAAGACAAAGAATTGACTCAAGATCAGGCAGTAAGCCAATTTCAATCAACACTTAAATATACTGTTGATCACTCTTCAGCTGCTATAGTTTATGATAACCAATCTTATGCTAATAGAATGTCTTTAATATCTGTTTATAAAAACCTTCTTTCATTTGGGGTAAAAGATGCAAAAGATGAGGCTATAAAACTTCTCGATTCAACAAATCAATTAACTCCAAATAATCCAACGTTATCATTAGAAAAAGCTAGAATATATGCTTTGGCGAAAGAATATGATTCTGCAATTGAGAACATCCAAAAATCTATTGAATTAAAGCCTAATTATGTTGATGCTGCTTTTCTTCTTTCTCAAATTCAAGTAGAAAAAGGGGATATAGATCAAGCGATCAAAAGTATACAATCAGCTATACAAGTTGACCAATCTAATTTAAATTTAAAATTTCAATTAGGTCTACTTTATTATAATCAAGGTCAATTCAATAATTCTACTATTGTATTTCAAAATTTAGTTGATTTATCTCCAAGTTTTGCGAATGCCCAATACTTTTTAGGTCTTAGTTATTATAAAAATAACAGAACTTCTGATGCTATTGTTGTTTTCGAAAAATTGTTAAAACAAGTTCCTGACAATCAAGAGATTAACTTGATCTTAAATAACCTTAAATCAGGACAAGATCCTTTTTATGGAGCCAAAGAACCTATAGATGATCAACCAGAAAACAGAGAAAATTTACCTCTAGAGGATAAAAATGTTGAAACTGAAAAAGATACCACTAAAGAACCCATTGAAGATACACCAGCAGAATAATGGTTAAGAAAATAAAAACAATTTTTCAAACACAAATTAAAGGATTGCACCAAGCTGCATATGTTCTTGGTGCATTTG
>CAYOAC010000017.1:0-3411 GCA_964401885.1 uncultured Candidatus Saccharibacteria bacterium | reverse complement strand
CTGTATTGTCTCAAGTCTTTGCTTTATTGAGAGATAGACTATTGGCTGCAACGTTTGGAGCTGGTTCACAGTTAGATATGTACTATGCATCATTCAGACTCCCAGATATATTGTTTGTCTTATTAGCTGCTTTTTTTTCCGTATCTATTTTGGTTCCTATAATAATTGAAAAACAAGATGATAAAAAAGAATTAGAAAGATATTTTGATTCTATTTTCTCATTTGTATTTTTGATCTCAATAATCTTATTTATTTTAGCTTGGCTTTTTGCTCCGTTTTTTATGGAAAAAATTGTTCCTAATATGTATTTATCTAATTCTGATGAATTAATAGGTATGACAAGAATATTGTTATTGCAACCAATTCTCCTGTCTTTATCTGGTTTTTTTGGAAGTTTTGCTCAAGCACAAAAAAAATTCTTTGCCTATGCCATTAGTCCTGTTATGTATAATTTAGGAATTATTCTAGGTATAACAATTTTGTATCCTATTTATGGTTTGTATGGTTTAACAATTGGAGTTGTTATTGGTGCTTTGTTGCATATTCTAATATTGATTCCTTTCACGTCTAATATTTATATGCCAAGATTTTCAAGGATATATTTTTCAGATGTTAAAAAAATAGTCATTCATTCTATGCCTAGAACTTTTGCAATGTTATCAAATCAGATTTTATTGGTTTGTGTTACTTTTTTTGCAGGATTATTAACGGTAGGATCAATTGCTATTTTTAATTTGGCTTACAATTTACAATCAGTACCTTTGGCAATCATTGGTGTTAGCTATTCTTTGGCTGCTTTTCCTAGTTTGGCATTATTTTTTAAAGAAAAAAGGTTTGATGAATTTTACGAGTTATTGTCGAGAGCAATGAGACATGTTTTTTTCTGGTCAGTACCAGTGGTTGTGTCGTTTATTGTTTTGAGAGCTCAAATAGTTAGAGTTATTTTGGGATCAGGAAATTTTAATTGGAATGAAACAATCTTAGTCTCTGCTTCTCTAGCATTATTTACGCTTTCTCTTATAGCTCAAAGTGCTTCACAAGTCTTAATAAGATCTTTTTATGCAATGGGTAAAACATTCTATCCCTTTTTTAGTTCATTGATTTCTTTCATTATTACAATTTTATGTATGTGTATTTTATTTATTCCAAATTTGATTTCTTCTGATTTTGTTTTTTATTTTGAAAATTTATTTAAAGTAGATTTAGTTACTTCAAGTCTAGTCTTGATATTGCCAATAGCATTTACCATTGGACAGTGGATACAATTTTTCATACTTATTTTAGGAATAGGTCATTTTAAAAAGATTTTTTCAGAACATTTTTTTACCAGTATCACTCAAAGTTTGGTAGGGGCAGCTATTATTGCATTAGTTAGTTATGTGTCATTAAATTTTTTAAGTAGTGTGTTTGATTTGAATACTTTTGTTGGAATTGCTTCACAAGGATTTTTGTCTGGCATAGCGGGATTAGTTTGTGGATTTGCTTTTTTGGTCTTGATAGGAAATAAAGAGATTTCGACTGTTTTACATATGAGTTTAAAAAAGATAAAAAAGCAGGCAGTATTACAACCTGAAGTAAATGAAGAGTTGTAAAAAACCAAAATTAGATTAGGATAAGGAAACATATAGTATGAATCTAAAAAACATCAGAAATTTCAGCATTATTGCTCATATTGACCATGGTAAATCAACATTAGCTGATCGGATGCTTGAAATTACCAAAACGGTTGATAAAAGAAAAATGCAAGATCAGGTTCTCGATAGTATGGAACTTGAGAGGGAGAAGGGAATTACAATCAAGATGACACCCGCCAGAATGCATTATAATTATAAGGGTGAGGAGTATATTTTAAACCTCATTGATACGCCTGGACATATAGACTTTTCTTATGAAGTATCAAGGGCTTTAAACGCTGTAGAAGGCTCTATTTTGCTTGTTGACGCCACTCAAGGTGTTCAAGCTCAAACTCTTACAACTCTTGAAATGGCTCGTAAAATGGGGCTTTTAATTATACCAGTTTTATCTAAGGTTGATGCTCCACATGCCAGGATTGATGATGTAAAAATGGAGATTTGTGAGTTATTAAATTGTGATTTAGACGATGTGGTAGAAACTTCCGGAAAAACTGGTTTTGGTGTCGATTTATTACTTCAAAAAATAATCGATAAAATACCAGCACCAGAAAAAGAATATGAATCTTCGAGAGACCTTAGGGCGCTTGTTTTTGATTTTCAATATTCTAATCATCAAGGTGTTATTGTCTATACAAGAATTTTTGATGGAGAAGTTACTCCTGGTTTAAAACTGAGATTTAAAATTGCGGGTGAATCTTTTATTACAAATGAAATTGGTATCTTTAATCCATCACAAGAAAAGGTGGATAAACTTCAAGCCGGAGAAATCGGGTATATTGTAACTGGTATTAAACGTCCAGGTGTTGCAAAAGTTGGAGATACAATTGTTCTTGATTCAAATCCTATTCCTGAATTGCCGGGATATGAAGAACCTCATCCTGTTGTTTGGGCAAGTATTTTTCCTGAGAGTCAGGATGACTTTGATTTACTTAGAAGTGCTTTGGGTCGCTTAAAATTATCTGATTCTTCTTATGTTTTTGAAGAAGAATCTTCGGGAACATTAGGGCGAGGATTTCGATGTGGTTTTCTTGGAATGCTTCATCTTGAAATTATTACAGAAAGATTGAGAAGAGAATTTAATCTTGATTTGGTAGTAACTCTTCCAACTATTAACTATCTTGTAAAAACAAAAGATAAACCAGAAAAATTAATTTATTCACCAACACTTTTTCCTGATCACGGAGATGTTGAATGGGTAAAGGAGCCCTGGGTTAATGTAACTATTATTGTGCCAAGTGAATATGTAAGTATTTTGATGCAACTTTTATTTTTGCATGAGGCCATAGTAAAAGAAACACATACAATTAGTGATAGACAATCAATTTTGGTGGATATGCCTCTTAGAGAATTGATGAGAAACTTTTTTGATGAAGTAAAAGGTGTTTCTTCTGGTTATGCTTCGTTGTCATATGAGCTAGGAGAATTCAAAGATGCTAATGTTATAAAAATGGAAGTACTTGTTGCTGAAGAAATTTATCCGGCTTTTACAAGAGTTATCTCAAAAGACCGTATTGATGAAGAAGCTCAAAAGACAGTTGAAAAATTATATAATGCTCTACCTCGACAGATGTTTGTAACCAAAATTCAAGCCAAAATAAACGGAAGAATAATTGCTTCAAAAACTTTATCTGCAATGAAAAAGAATGTAACTGCACATATGTACGGTGGAGATATTACTCGAAAGATGAAGCTGAGAGAAAAACAAAAGAAAGGAAAAAAGAGAATGCAAAAAATGGGAAAAGTTAATATTACTAATGATATCTTTTTGAAAATGATG
>CAYOAC010000016.1:0-14051 GCA_964401885.1 uncultured Candidatus Saccharibacteria bacterium | reverse complement strand
GTTGATTATAAAAAATATTTTGATTGGGGAGACACAGGAGAGCATATAATGAAAAGAGCTTTAGAGTTTTTAAAATAGTTAAAATATTATTTAAGAATGAAAGTCAATTAAAAAACCCGACACACATAAAGTGGTCGGGCTGGTTAAAGGTGTTATCCGAGAGTTGTCATGAACAATAGGCGAAGGGAACCGTTTCCAATATCTCTCCAATTGCATATTGTTTTTTTGTTAACTTGGATTGGACAAGCATGGGCATTGAAGCCATCTCTGTGTCCAATTTCAAAGAACGGAGCTCGGTGACTTGATTCTTCACCCATTAGTAAATCAGGAGTACAGATCAATACATCTCCTGTCATGTATCTTAAAGGTTTTTCAATTTGTCTTTTGAGAAGATATGAAATACCTATGAGCCCGTCAATTGTTTCGCATGGATGTAAATCAAATTCCTCAGCAGCTTTTTGAATTAATTGTTGAAAAGACAAATCATTTTTTTCTTCAGTGCTAAGAATACTGCCAAGAGTGACTGAAACAATCCAAGGTTCATCCTCTTTTGTGAAGTGAGTTTTAAAGAGTGGTTGTCCACAACTCTCTCTTTGTTGAAAACATTCAAGAAGGTTTCCTGTAGAACCTATCTTATGAAAATCACAGTACCTTTCAAACAAAGAACTTGGGTTGCCAATAATATCAGCTTCGAAATGTGAAGCATGTGTTCTAAAGGCAAATGGTTGAAACAGCTTGTCGATCTGAACTAGGGGATGTTCTTGTCTTGCGAGCATTTTGAGGGCTCGATGCCAATGTCTGGCTCTACGGCCAGATAATTTCTGTGTGTAATCAGTCACCAGTCCACCAATTTCTGGCAGAGTGATAGCCGAGCATGGTTGTGCACTCATGGTCAGTTTTTTTCTAATTTTGTTTGTTTTACTAGCAGATACACCGTGTATCATACGAGCCATGAAGACACAATAATTTATGTATTCGTGGCTCGTATGATATTTGATTTAAAGGTTCATTTGAATTTTACATTACTACAAGATTTTTATAAGTCAAAAACACCTGCCGTACGGCAGGTGTTTTTAGGTTTAAATTATTTCATTAGTTGATTAATATCTGGTTTCTTTTCTTCAACTACACTTTGATTAAATCTGATTTTTCTAATTGCTACAGCAAACAATCCGAGGAATAGGAGAGCTGCAAATATTATCCCCCCCCAAACAAGCCAAGGATATTTTTCTGTAAGTCTACTTTCTATCCCATCACAAGCGTCTCCAATTTTATCAAGATCGATATCCGCTTGGTTTGCATTTGGTTCATTAATACAATTATCTTCTGAATTGATAACTCCGTCTTTGTCGAAGTCATCACATACATCACCACGATTATTTTGATTGATATCTGCTTGATCAGTATTTGGAATTAAAACACAATTATCATTTATATCCGGAATAGTATCGTTGTCAGTATCTGCTAATTTATATGATTGATTTTTATCAACACTCAATGTTTGAATTATTTTTACATCATCATTTGATAAAAGGTTTGGTCGTTCTGAAGTATTTTGATTAATTATCAAATCTGGTTCGGCAAAAATTTTATATTCTTTTTTGGGTTGTGCCAAAAATCTAAGAGAGGTTGGTATTTTTTTAGCGTTTAGATTTTGTATTTGAAGTTCGTTTATCCTTAATGGTTGTGAATAATTTATTTCAAATTTCCAATTATTAGAAGATGTTTCAGGGAAATTAATTATATTGGAAGTTGGTTTGAATTGAGATAAAACAATTTTTTCTTTTCCATTTTCTATCGCTTTGATTGTGATTGAATTGGGTAGGGAAACATATTGGTCAAGAGAAAGTGATATTGAATTACTTTTAACATTTTCAATAAAAGAATAATCAATCGTTACATAACCTTTACCGTCTTGATCTACATCAAATTGAGAGTATGTTTGGAAGCTATTATCAAATACGTTTGAAATTTGATTAGGGAAGTTACTACTTATTTTTTGAGGTATTGATACATATGAGTTAGAGTCCAATAAGGTATTATTCGTTACAACATAAGGTTCAAATTTTTTGTCAGTTTCATTTAAAACTGCAAAATAAGAACTTGTAATCTCATTTGGTAAAACAACTTCTACTACTGTTGGAACCAAGACTTCTATTTTTTGTAAAGCAATTATTTTTTTGAATGATTGAATCACATTTGAATTTTCTGCAAATACAAAAGAAGAACTGATTACAAAAATGAATAAAATTAATCCTATTTTTTTCATATTGATTATTTAATTATTTTTTGGTAATTCGTGCTTAACTTTGTTTCCAATAAATGCTGTACTGATAAACAGAACACCAATTAATAAGAATGTAACTATTCTTTGGGCTAGAGCCATGTCCCAAACATCTATCAATACAAGTCTGGCAACAACCAATATCAATAAGGCACCACCATAATATTTGAAAGCTTTTTTACTTTCTGTTAATCCATAGAAATAAGTAGCTATTCCGATGATCGTATATATTGCAAGAGATATCATGACTGCAACATCATAATTTGCGACTAGGGCTCCAGATGATAACCAGATTATCGCCAAGAAAAATATTGAACCGACGATAATTTGTGATACATATATTTTTTTATCAGAATGGTCTTTATATTTTGCAGATTCTTTTTCTGAAAAATAATAAAACAATCCCATTCCAAAAGTTAATAATCCTACAACTACAAGTATTCCGAAATCATCATGGAATATTCCAGTATTCCATTTATAAGAGTCCAAACTAGGTAGCGCCATAAAAATCGGAACTATCATGAAGGTTGATAGTTTATATCCAACATTTAATTTTCTAGTTATTAGATATCCAGCAATTGAAATAATCGCACTTTCAAATGCATAAGCATATATAAGAGAAGAACCTTTAAGTTCAATTGACGTTGCTGTCGCAAGTAATAAGATTGAAATCAAAGAGTATACATAAAAGAATTTTTCTTTTTTTGTATAGTTGAAAGCCATAAAGCTTCCAACTGCAAAAATAATCATCCACATTGCTAGTACGAGACTTTGCATCTCTTCTGGAATAAAAGTTATTGTTGTTAGAAGTATTAGAATAGAATCTATAACTGCTACAAAAATATCACTTGAATCTGCATTTTCTTGATTTTTAATTGCTCCAGCTATACTTACTATAAAGTAGACAAATCCGATTAAAAATATTGATGCTAGTACAAAAGTCTTATCTGTTGAATTTACTCGAGTTATCTCTGTAACAAAAGGCATCGCAAATAGTGAAAATCCAAATAGGGCTATAGCATTAATATCTCTCCATCCTTTTACACTAGCAAGCCAAATAGATGCAAGAGAAACCACAATTAAATATGAGAATAAGAGTTTTGCGTCGATATTTGAATCTGTAAGTATTGGCGCTAGAAAAGCAATTACTAAACCATAAATAGCAATGTTTTTATTTTTGAATTGAAGTGCAACTGTTGAAACATAAGCTGAGACCAAGAAAACAATTCCGAGAGCAATAGTAGGTGTAAAGAAATCATAAACTGTTCTTGCTGAAAAACTTGTAATAATTACAAGTGCGGAACCAAGGATAAGAAATAATTTTCCTTGAGTAGAATTTTTTTCCATTCTCATTGAACCAAATACAGCAAGAACAGACCCTACTACAAAACCTAGAACGATTCTTCCAACAGGACCAATCCACCCATATATGAAGGCGTAACTTATGAACCATCCAAAACCAACCAAAATAAGTAATACTCCTAATTTTAACAACCAGTTTTCTTTTAGCCACTCTATGAAAACATTTGCGTGATCTGGCTGACTTGATACTGAAGAAATATCTGTCGGGGTGACTGTAGATGTATTTATAAAAGGGGATTGTGGTACAGGCGTTTGTGCCGGAGTTGCTTCAGATATTTTGAGCTGTTTTTTTATTGTTTTTACTTCTGACGCTAAATGTCTAACTTCAAGTGCTAAAAATATAAGACCGATAATTGCTATTGTTGTGAACATGGTTTGTAATTAATTTATAATCTTTTTAATTATAACAAAGAAATCTTTAAAATATGAGTTTATTGATACACTTTTTAAAAGCGTTGACAAACAACCAAATAAGTTTTAATTTATTTATGAAAGCACCTTACACATTTCGTGATGGGTCGATTCAAATTCCAACCAAAAAACGCATATGATTAGAAAATTGATTGAGAGGTCACTAATTCTCCTTCTTTTTGTTGCTTTTTCTATTTTTTACCCACTCTGGTCTCTTCCTTTGTATTTGAAATACAAAGACAAGAGGTTTATCTGGTGGGGTATGTTAGGTCTTCTTGGAATGTGCGGAAATGCAGTTGCATGTTTCATGCCTATGGGGTTTTTGAAGTTAGAAGTGTTTGTTTTGTCAGCTATACCTTACGGGGCTGGTTGTTTTTTGCAGATACGAGAATGTTCTCGCTTGATTCATGAACAAAGTAAACAAAAACAATAACTAACTTTCGCAACTCAGCCACCATATCTGCAAAGACCTATGGTGGCTGAATTTTTTATATGCATCAATTAAATAGGTTCGAACATCATCCCAAGTTTTGGGCAAAATTGACATTACTAATTTCATAGTATATTTTGATTATGAAAGGAGAAGAGTCAATGAAGAAATTTTTAAAAAGAATTGGTATTTATTTTGCAATAGTAATAATTATTACTCTGATAGTAATTATGATGGGTAACAATGATTTGGCTATTGCTATATTGTTTCTAGGTACGATCGGATTATTTGAAGTTGGCCTCAAAAACAAATACCTTCTTAAGGAGTAATATTTTATACCACCCACCCACGAAAACCACTTGTGACAAGGGTGGTTTTTCATTTATATAAATATAGGTTCGAATATCGTCTTGTGTTTGGAAACGATTATTACTGAATTAACCCTTGCAATTTCTCAAAAATAGTGTATAGTTTGGGACTACGAATTAACTAAATAATAAATACATGGATAAATTTAAAAAGAGAAGAAGCGGGGGTTCATTTGGTGGGGATAGAAAAGGTGGCTTTTCTTCTCGCTCAAATGATAGATCTGGAGGTTTTAGATCTGATAATAATAGATCTTTTGGAGAAAGATCTTCATTTAGTGGACGATCAGACGATCGAAGATCAAATGGTGATAGACCTTCATTTGGAAGAGATTCTAGAGGTGGTTTCAATAAAAGATTTGATATGCATAGCGCTGTCTGTGCAAAATGTAAAAGTTCTTGCGAGGTTCCATTTAGACCTTATGAAGGACAAGATGTTTATTGTAATAATTGTTTTTCTAAAGATGGACAATCTCCAAAAGCATCTAACAATTCTCCAAAATCAACTACAACTGAAGTTCCGCTAGTTTTGAAACTTGAACTTAATCAAATTCATTCAAAGATAGATAAGATTTTATCTATCGTTCAAAAACTAATTGAAAGAGATATGGTTCCTGAAAAATTTATTTCTGAAGAAATAAAAAAAGATATAGAAGAAATTCAAAAAGAAGTTAAGAAGGTTAAAGATGTAAAAGAGAAAAAATTTGCAAAGGTTAAAAAAGAAGTGAAGAAGAAAAAATAAACTAAATAAAAAGCGCGGCCCCGTAGGGGCCGCGCTTTTTATTTAGTTTATTTTTTATTATTTTAAAAAAGATATATAATAGAGGTATTACAAGTTGATTTATATTGTTATGAATTTATTTAAATATGTTTTTTCTATTGGATTTTTATTAAGTGCTTTTGTTTTTGTGTCACAAACAATTGATGCTGAAACAAAGTGTACTTTTTCTAGAGATTTGAATCTTGGAGATCAAGGTGAAGATATTAGATGTTTACAAAAATATCTAAATGCTTCTGGTTATAAGATTGCTTCAACAGGGGTTGGTTCTCCGGGTAATGAAACAAATCTATTACGTGATTTAACAAAACAAGCGATAATGAAATGGCAAGTTGCTAATGGTATTTCTCCTGCAACTGGTAATTTTGGACCAAAATCTATTGCAAAATATAATGAATTAATGAAAGGCTCTGCTATTATTGTACCTCCACCAGTAATTACAACACCCGTTAGTCCATCTGCATCTAATAATTCTTTAACTCCTAATTCTTCAAAACAAAAAGAAGCCGAAACTCTTATTAAAAAAGCTATAAACGCAGTTGAAGATGCTGATGAACAGATAGACGACGCAAGAGATGATGGAAAAAATGTTGAAGTTGCTGATAATAATCTTGACGACGCAAGAAGTGATTTGTTTGAAGCGGTTGATTCTTATTTTGCTAAAAATTATGACAATGCAATAGAGCACGCTGATGACGCTTATGATAATGCTATGGATTCTTATGAAGATGCTGGTGGTGAAACTGATGAAGATGAATCTGATAACGCAATCGATAAAGCGGATGATGCGATAAGTAATGCTGAAGAAAAAATTGATATAGCAGATGATAATGGCGAAGATGTTGCTGAGGCAGAAACATTATTAAAAGAAGCAGAAGATAAATTAGGAGAAGCAGAGGACTCCTACGATAATAAAGATTATCAAGAAGCAATTGATCTTGCGGAAGAAGCGGAAAGTATCGCTGATGATGCTGTGGATGCTATAGGTGAAAATAGTGATAAAGATGATGCAAAAGGTGCCATAAAAGATGCTAAAGATGCGATATCAGATGCTGAAGATGAAATTGATGATTCAAGAGGTAATACAAGTTCTGCAGAAAAATTATTAAAGAAAGCAAAAACTGCACTTGAAGACGCACAGGATGCTTATGATGATAAGGATTATTCAGATGCACAGGATTATGCAAATGATGCAGAAAGTTATGCAAATGACGCAATTGATGAATTGTAGGATTTAAATAAAAAAACATAAAGAAAAAAACAGGTCCTCGGGTCGCTTCGCTCAACCAGACCTGTTTTTTCTTTGTGTTTTCTATTTTTAATCATTCATAATGTTATACTAAAAGAATGAAAAAAGGATATAAAGAAAATATAGAAGTTTTATCAATTGAAAACGATAATTTTAGAAAAGTATTATACACAGGAAAGAATCTGCAACTTGTTTTGATGTCTCTTAAACCAAATGAAGATATTGGAATGGAAGTGCACACTGACAATGATCAATTTTTTAGATTTGAAAAAGGGCAAGGAAAAGTAATTATTGGAGAAACAGAATATAAAGTAGGTGATGGAGACGTTGTAATAGTGCCCTCAGGAACTCAACATAATATTATTAACACGTCTTCAGAAGAAGATTTAAAGATGTATACAATTTATTCTCCTTCTCACCACAAGGATCAAATTGTTAGATCAACAAAAGAAGAAGCTGCTAATAACGAAGCTGAGTTTGACGGTGTTACAACTGAATAAACGCCTAAAAAATAAAAACGCACTGTAAAATTTTTCTGGAGATTGGGTGCCTTAATTGGTGGGTCCCACGACAGAAAAATTTTACAGTGCGTTTTTATTTTCGGTTTTCTGACTCTCTCTAATGAAAACCTTCGATTAAGAAATTACAATTATTTGGATTTGTTTGTTTAATTTTCTCTACAAGTGTATTACAAGCTATTTCTTGACCACACACATAAATATCAGAATCATCAAAATTAAATCCACTTATATGGTCTTGAATGTACCCCTTTTTAAACGGGGTATTTTCTTTGGGTTGAGAAATAATATATTCAGTATGAATTTTTGGATTTACTTTTGATAATTCATCAAAAAAATCTCTATATATTATTTCATCCTCAGATCTACTTCCTGTTATTATTACAATCTTTTTAACCTGATTATTGTTGGAAAAATGTTCTGCAATTGATTTTATAACACCTGCTCCAATCCCAAAACCAAATAAATAGATATTTTCACTATGCATTTTGTCTACAGTGTTTAGACCAAGTGTACCCATTAATTCGAGTTTTTCTCCAATCATATTTTTATTCCAAAAAGTAGGGGACATTTTTCCGTTTGGACTTAATCTGATAGACAAAGATAAAACATTAGTCTCTTTATTATACGAAGAAATAGAATACGCTCTTCTTGTTTTTTCTCCATTAATTTCCATAAAAACATTTACAAAACTTCCAGCGATATAATCTAAGGCTTCGTCCAATTTGATATTTATTTCTTTTGCAGTTTTTGATAGATCTTTTATTTCTATAATTTCTCCAGATGTTTTTTTGATAATCATATTTGTTGTGTGTTGTTTGATAATCTCTTTCTGTTTTTTAAAAATGCGATCATAGTTAAGAGGGTTACAACGAAAATCGATATAAGCATACTGTACTTTTGGGAAATCATAAATACATATATCGCACTTGCGTAAAAATACGGATAAGAAAGTTTTTGAACTATTTTCCACCAATAACCCATAATTCTTTTTGAAAAATTATTAGAGGTGATTATCAATATAATTGCTGAAATATCTGCTATGTGTGCCAACGTTGATAATTTATATGGTGACCAATATTGTATTGTTATGAGAGATGAAAAATATTCAGAAGGGCTTACAATTATTTTTGCAAATATAAAAGACATAATTATCGATGCCGAAAAGACGCCAACTCCTTTTCTTAATATAACCAGTGGTCTAATTTTATTATTATTAAAAAATATATCGGCTAGTGGTCTTATTATCATTACAAATAGTACTGCTATGTGGGATATGTCATATAGATATAAAACTATATTCTGGGGTATTAGAAAAGGCCTGAATACTAGTATTATTGGTAATATGAGCATTATTAGTATTGATATTGCAAGAAAAAATTTTTGTGCAATTTGAATTGTTTTTATATAGTTTTTCATATTTTATTTTTAATTATATCTCCATTTTCTTTAATAAGAATAACTTTTATTTTTTTATTAATTTTTATAAAATTCTTATCAAGTCCAGATGATAAAAAAACTTTAGCATAAGCTTCCGATTCTCCTCCGTGATCACAAATCACACTAGAAGAAACAATGTCATTTTTGGGATTTTTGATTCCTGAAGAGTCTAAAATATGATGAATTTTAAATTTTGAATTTCCCCAATTTCTTTTGTATGTTCCACTTGTCGCTAAGCTTTGATTATACAATGTCACATTTATTTCTTCAGAATTTTTTATCGGATTGAAAATATTAAAGACAAATTTATTATTATTTTCATCAAGACCTTGTGTATGAATATCCCCACCTATATTTACTATAACACCTTGTATTTGATCCGAATGATTTTTAATATCTTTGCAAATTTTTTCTGCAATATAGCCTTTAAGGAATCCTCCAAAATCAAGTTTTTGATCTTTTTGCAGTATTATTTTTGAGGTTAATAAATCGATAATGGTTGAATTAAAATCTATATCATATTTTTTAACTTCTAAGTTATCTTTATCACCCAAAATATCATTAAAGTTTTTGTTGTATCCAAACTTTTCAATTTGAACAAGAGGGTTAAAAATTCCTTTTGTTAATATGAATAATTTGTATGATTCTAATGCTATTTCTAAAAATCTACTTGAAACTATTTTATTTTTTTCTCTATTTAATATGGAAAGTTCACTATCTTCTTTAAAACGAGAAAAAATCTCTTCATTTAATTGAATTTCTTTTATGGCACTATTTGATAATTGATCAGCAAGTGATTGCGAATCAGCTACTATAGAAATAGAGTATTCAGTGCCCATTGCTTTGCCAATATATATGTATTCTTTCATTAATAATAGGATAACATCAAAAGATGAATATTTAATGAATAAAAAGTATAATGAATAGTATGAGAATACTCGTATTGGAAGATAATGAAAAACTGTCAAAATACGTCAAACAAATGCTTCAAGAAGAGGGTTATTCCGTAGACTGTTTTTTTGATGGAGAGGTTGGAGAAAGAATGATTCGTTCTGGATCATATGATCTTTTAATTTTGGATATAATGTTACCCAAAAGAGATGGTGTAACTGTTTGTAAAAATATAAGAAAAGATAATATAAATCTTCCAATTATTATGATTACAGCAAAAGGAGAAATCGATGACAAAATATCCGGTCTTGATAGTGGTGCAGATGATTATCTTGTAAAACCATTCGAGATGAAAGAACTTTTAGCAAGAACAAGATCTCTTTTGCGCAGACCCTCTAAAACATTCGTAGATATTATAAAAGTTCAGGATTTGACACTTGATAGTCAGAAGCATATTGTTTCTAAAGAAGATAAAGATTTGAAACTTACACTAAAGGAGTATTCTATTTTAGAATATTTAATGAGGAATGTTGGCATTGTCGTTACTAGGGAACAATTATTGGAGCATTGTTGGGATTTTGCTTATAGCTCTTTTAGTAATATAACTGATGTTTACATAAAGCAAATCCGAAAAAAAATAAAAGATAAAAATGAAACATATATTCAAACAATTAGAGGAGTGGGGTACAAACTTAAAAATTAGTGAATATAAAAAAGCTGTTTTTAAACTAACAATATATTATTCTTTGGGTGTTTTTGTTATTCTCATAATATCTAATTTATTTATTTACAATCTTTTTTCTAGAGATATACAAAATGATTCTTTTATTACAAAAACTCATATCGAAGAGAATGAAGTTTTTGATGATGAAATTAAAGAAAATTTATTTAATGTAATTTTGTTTTCAGATATATTTTTGGCCTTTATAACCATATTAATTTCATACTTTCTTTCTAAAAAAACTTTAGAACCACTCGAAAGATCCCATCAGAAACAAAAGAGATTTGTCGCAGATGTTTCTCATGAATTGAGGACCCCTATGGCTGTAATTAAGGCTGGGGCTGAGGTCTTGATTAATAAGGATAGAACTCTTGAAGAGTATAAAAAATTTACAGAAGATTCTTTAGAGGAAGTCAATAAATTAATAACCTTATCAAATAATCTTTTATTTCTATCAAAAAAAGATAGTCAAAAAAAGAATTTCTATAAAGTATCTTTCTCTGAAATTTTAAATACAAAAATTGAACAGATAAAAAGTTATGCAAAATTAAAAAACATTTCTATTGATTTAAATATAGAAAAAGATATCTATGTTTATGGTATTGAGGAGGATTTGAATCGTATGATTTTAAATCTATTAAAAAACTCTATTGACTACAATATTATGAATGGTAAAGTTTTTATTTCTCTATTAAAGAAAAAGAACGAATTAAATTTTGTTGTTAAGGATAGTGGCATAGGAATACAAGAAAAAGAAATCGAGTTTATATTTGATAGGTTTTATAAAGCCGACTCTTCAAGAACCGATAATAATTTTTCCGGTACTGGTTTAGGATTGGCTATTGTAAAAGATATTATCGAAGAACATCATGGATTTATAAAAGTTAAAAGTGAAGTAGAAAAAGGTTCCGTTTTTGAGATTTCACTACCTTTATCTATGAATTAGCTTTATTCATCTAATTTTCATAATTATCTGGTAAGATTTAGTTAATTATAAATTAATAATAAAAATTATGTCACAATATGTATGTTTAGAATGTGGATGGATATATGATGAGGCTGTTGGATTTCCTGAAAGAGGAATTGCACCCGGAACCAAATGGGAACAACTCCCAGATGATTTTCAATGCGCAGAGTGTACTGTGAAAAAAAGAGATACACATATGTGGCAAAAATTAGATTAATATGATTAAAAAAGATTTTAAAAACGTAATAGCTACTTTTTCCTTGATAGGCTTAATGTTGATCGGCGGTTCTTATTTTTATGATAGGCAAGTTTTTGCAGAAAAAATAAATTTTGAAAAACAACAAAAACAAGAACAGGAAAAAATATTAGAGCAACAAAAAGCTCAACAAGAAGAGAGAAAACTTTTAGCCGAAAAGGCCATACTAGAAGAGCAATTAAGGATTCAACAATCTAAAAACGAAGCGGCTAAACAGCAGGCGATTTTTGACGCTAAGCAAGCAGAGATTGCTCGTCAAAAGTTTCAAGCTGATCTTGCTGCTCAACAGGCAGCTCAGCAAGCTGCACAATTAGAGGCTCAGAGAATCGCAAATCAAAAAGCTGTCCGACAGTCAAGTGCTAGTTAGAATAGATGTAATTATTTAAAAAATGTGGTCGTATTTTTAAAAAAAATCCGACCACATTTTTTATTTTTTGAAAGTGTATTTAAACGTTCTTATATAAAGTATAAAAAATGGCGTTTTTTTTATAAAAAATTCCAGATATAAAAAAATAATGGTCTAATGAGTAGTGGTTGGGGATATCTTAATTTAAACTCCTGTAGACTTCGTATACTAAAAGTAATAGTTTTGAAAAAACTATGCGCGTATTGTATGTCCCCAGAATCATACATTAATTATCAGTCATATATTTATCAGTTACACATGCAAAAATACGTAGATTGGTCAAAAATATTTCTTGGTTTTGTCTTATGTCTTGTACTAAGACTTATACCGGTTAGACCACCCAATATCGAACCACTTCTTGCGACTCAAATGCCTTTTTCAAAAGCGTATGGTCCATTAGTGGGATTTTCTTTCGCTTTTTTAAGTATTGCGTTATTTGATATTTTGGTTGGAAAAGTTGGAGTTTGGACATTGATTACAGCTGGAGCTTATGGAGTTCTAGGTTTGTGGTCAGTATCTTTCTTCAAAAAAAGAGAAATGAAAAGGATAAACTATGTAAAATTTGCAATCATTGGAACATTGTTCTTTGACGCCGTTACGGGTTTAACTATAGGTCCACTTTTCTTTGGACAAACATTTGCACAAGCTTTCATTGGTCAAATTCCTTTTACGATTTTGCATTTGATCGGTAATACAACTTTTGCTTTTGTATTTAGTCCATTGATTTATACATATGTTAGTGCCAACAAAGTTGTTGATAGATATTTGAGTCGCATGATCATTAGTAGTTCAAAAATATAATCGTATGAAAAAAATAAAAGCAAAATTCGTGTTAGATAAAATTCAAAAAAGAAATGGAGAAGTAGTTCCTTTTGATGAAAAGAGAATTACACGTGCAATTTTTCGTGCGATGCAATCTACACAAGAAGGTGGAGATGATGAAGCAGAAAAAGTAATGGCATCAGTAGTTAACGCACTTGAAGAATTAGGAAAATCTTCAGTCGAAAAAAAATTCATACCGCATGTTGAATTAATTCAAGATGTTGTTGAAAGACAATTACTCGCACTTGATTTTTTTGCCACTGCAAAATCATACATTCTTTATAGACAAGAACGTGCAGAAGTTAGAACAAAAGTTGGTTTTGTTCCAGAAAAAGTAAAAGAACTTGTACACGAAAGTAAAAAATATTTCAAAAACTCACTTGCTGAATTTGTATATTATCGATCATATGCAAAATGGATTCCTGAAGAAGGAAGAAGAGAAACATGGATAGAGACTATAGATAGATACGTAGATTTTATGAGAGATAATCTCAACGGAAAATTAAGCAAGTCAGAATACGATGAGCTTCGAGAATATATGCTCAATCAACAATCAATGCCATCAATGCGACTGATGCAATTTGCTGGTAAAGCGGCTCGAAAAACAAATGTATGCGCATACAACTGTTCATTTATAGCTCCTAGAACAATTCAAGATTTTGCTGAAATTATCTATATATCAATGTGTGGTACTGGAGTTGGATTTTCTGTAGAAAGTTCAAATATTCAAGCTCTTCCACAAATTCAAAGACAAACTGGTAAAAAGATTCCTAATTATGTAATTGATGATAGTAAAGAAGGATGGGCAGATGCACTAGCATTTGGAATGAAGGCGTGGTTTAACGGTGAAGACCTTGATTTTGATTATTCTCTTCTAAGACCAGCTGGAGCTCGACTTAAAACTATGGGAGGAAAATCTTCAGGTCCAGAGCCGCTTAGATCATTACTTGATTTCACTAGAGAAAGAATTATTGCAAAACAAGGAAGAAGACTTACAAACCTTGATGCTCACGATATTATTTGTAAAATTGGTGAATGTGTAGTTTCTGGAGGTGTTAGAAGAAGTGCACTTATTTCTCTTTCTGACCTTGACGATGATGCGATTCGAGATTCCAAGAAAGGACAATTTTATCTTAATGAAGGTCAAAGAA
>CAYOAC010000015.1:0-14061 GCA_964401885.1 uncultured Candidatus Saccharibacteria bacterium | reverse complement strand
ATAACCCTTTAACTGACCAAGCTACCATACTAACAGCTACAATACAACCTATTATGATAAAAATAAATCTTACGATTTTTCTACTTCTCTTGTGGAATAAAATTGACATAGTAGTATTACATTAGCATTTTTTATGAGATAATCAAGGATATGAAGCACGGTAGGAAAATAGAAAAAAATCGTGGATGGTATATTACAGCATCTTTTTTTATAGTTTTAGCAATTGTTTATTTATCTTTTAATATGCTGGACGGCTGGAAAAAATATAGAGAGAGTAATAAGCGTCTCGAAGCATCAACTATTTCTTTTCAAGAATTAACAGAACAATATGAAGAATTGCAAAAAAAGAGAGATTTAGAAAATTCTATTACAGGATATGAAATGAATATTAGATCAAAATTTGATTTAATAAAACCAGATGAAAAAGTTGTTTTTATAACTTCAGAGGCAGTTCCAAAGCCTGTTCAAGAGGATAAAGGAATTAAAAAAGTAATAAATAAATTTAAAAACTTTTTTAACTAGGAAGCAATAGTGTTAGTATGTTAATATATTTCTATATTTATAAGTAATAGAAATTTATATGAAAAAAGTTACAATTTATTCAACACCAACTTGTACATATTGTCATGCAGCAAAAGATTTTTTTACTCAAAACGGGGTAGAATACGTTGAACTGGATGTTGCTGCAGATCTTTCTGCTAGAAGTGAAATGGTACAGAAATCAGGTCAAATGGGAGTTCCTGTTATCGATATTGATGGTCAAATAATAATTGGTTTTGATCAAGATCGAATTCAGGCAGCGATTGCTTAAAAAATCAAAATTTACATAAAATAAAAGTGGTTAAATCTTTTCGATTTAACCACTTTTATTTATGTGCCCCACCTCGCTCTCGAACTTTCACCCACCAAGCCCCGTAAGGCTTTTTGAGTATTTCAATAATTTTGGTTTCGACCCCTCTCGTTTCGTTTGTAAATGCGACAAATGAGACACTCCTTCTGGATATTTGCCTGTGTACCAAATGCCAACAAATGCCAATTTTCTGATACTTAAAAAGTGACAAAAGTGACACTTATTACCGTATTTTGTGACAGTGATATGTCACCTAATCTCTTAGTAAAGCTGACTATGCGTTCCTATTTTAATAAATAAAACCTTATTTTTAGACATAACCTCATAAATAGCTCTCATATTTCCTGAAACATTTATACTGTAAAAACCATCGTATTTACCGTGTAATTTATGATTATTTAGTTGGGGATTGTTTTGATCTTCTTGAAAGATTTCTAACCTATCTTGGAATTGAGTTTTTTCCTTATTTGAAAGTTTTTTAAAATCTTTCTTAAATTCTTTAGAGAAAATTATTATCATGCGTTTAACCACTTCATTGCATCCTTAACATTATCAAATTCAGGAGAAATATTTTTTCCTTCCTTTGCTTCTTTGCTTGCCTTAATAATTTCTTTCCAAACAGATTCTTTTAGTTGTGGTTCTCTTGCCACCTGAAAAGTTCCGCTTCTAACGAATTCACGGAGTTGTGAATTAATAATAGTTGAAATAGGAATACCCAGCTCATTAGCAAGTGATTGAGCTCTTTCTTTCACATCTTTATCAATTTTTGTATGCAAGGTTGTTTTCATATGAACTATTATATACATAACAGTTCTATTTTGTAAAGTCTTAGCCAATACCACACTACGCTTTTCAAGCTCTGCAAAGCTTAGCATCCCCCACCAATGTATCATTAATAGAGTATGCAAAATGAAGTAAAAACAAGGTATGTATTGTATGCAAGAAAGAGTACTGAATCGGAAGAAGCACAGATACTCTCAATAGATAGTCAGATTAAAGAAATGCTTCAGATTGCAGAAAAAGAGAATTTAGAAATAGTAGAAACAAAGAAAGAATCCCACTCAGCAAAGGAAGCAAATCAAAGACCGATATTCAATGAGATTGTGGAAGAAATAAAACAAGACAAATACAATGGAATACTCACATGGGCACCAGATAGGATTTCAAGAAATGCAGGAGACCTTGGAAGAATTGTAGATCTGATGGATCAAGGAAAACTTATTGATATCAGGACATACGGACAACGGTTCACCAATAGCCCCAATGAGAAGTTCTTATTAATGATTCTAGGGAGTCAGGCGAAGCTTGAGAATGATAACAAGGTGATCAATGTGAAGCGAGGACTGAGAGCAAGATGTGAGATGGGCCTGTGGCCCTGTACTGCACCCACAGGATACCTTAATTCGAAGAACGTGGACAGGAGATGCCACGTGGAGAAGGATGCGCAGAGGACAACCATGGTCAGGAAGATGTTTGAGAAGGTCGCGTATGAAAAATACTCGGGAAGGCAATTGTACCAGTGGCTCAGAGACAGGAACTTCAAGACCAAGAGTGGAAAGCACATGACACTGAGCAATGTGTATATCCTCCTCCGCAACACCTTCTATTACGGAATGTTTGAGTACCCGAAGAAGAGCAACCAGTGGTTCAAGGGAATTCACGAACCAATCATCACCAAGGAACTGTTTGATATGGTTCAGGAGAACATCGCGAACCATGTCATTAGTAAAACGGACAAAGAGTTCGCCTTCACAAGAATGATGACCTGCGGAGTCTGTGGTTCTGGAATAACTGCCGATGAGAAGTTCAAGAAATTAAAGAACGGAGATGTGAATAGGTACGTGTACTATATGTGCACCAAGCACAATGATTCCAAGTGCAGGAATCCTATCGTGAGAGAAGAAGTATTGATTGAGCAACTTGCCAGTCTCATGGACACGATCAGGCTGGATGAGATTGCGATGAAGGAGAAGATAAAGGAAGAGGTGCAGAGAATAAAAAGATTTCAGTCATCACTTATGGGAAATAAAAATAAATTGGAGACAACTGATATAGATATCAGAAATTATGCGAAATATATTTTGAGGGATGGGAAGATTGAGGAGAAGTGGGAGTTGCTGGGGTGTTTGAGAAGTAAAATTTATTTAGATGACAGAAAAATAAAATTTTAGACAAATATAATTGTATATTTAATATGCTTTTATATTGATGGATCAAACTTATCAATATTGAATTTTTCTTTTTTTTCTAATCTTTCTATAGCAGCTTCAACAGGTCCAGCAGCTCTTAATCCTAACCCTCTTGAGTAATCTAAACCATTTCTAAAATCAATCAATCTCTTTTTATCACCTGCCGCCTCATATGCCCAAACTACTTGCAGACGATCCAAATGATCATCCTTCGGATTATTTGGATCAATGTCTACCATACTGAGCCAGTCCCCAAATTCAACTAATTTGTCTTTTGCTTTCGCCGCGGCATAAACATCTACAATAAGACTAAAATAATGACCCTTTTTTTCTACCAACAAATCCCCGAGGTCAATTAGTTTTTCCTTTGCATTCGCTGCTTTATAGCAGTCAACAGCTTTTTTTATAAGGCTCGGGTTCCCATTCGCCCAAAGTCTCCACCCAGGTTTCGCGTTGAGATATTCTTGTAGATCATTATCAAATTCTATCAATGCTTTTTCTGCCAAAAAATCTCCAAACTCAATTAACTTTTCTTTGGAGCCAGACTCTAAATAGGCATCGTAAGCTTCATACAAATCACCTCTCTTTAAATAAGAATCTCCTAAGTTAATAAGGCTTTCATCAACATCATGTAACGTTTCGGTTTCGCCACCATTTTCAAGAGAATCCAAGGAATTATTTGACATATCGTATTTTTCCATATTCACAAATTATACCCCAAATACAAAAGAATTGGAAATTCCTTTTTGTAGACCTAAAATATTAAAAAGAGAAAAAATGACCCCTCTCGGTAGTCTCTCTAACTGGTGCCCCCGGCAGGAATCGAACCAACAACTATCCCTTAGGACGGGACTGTTATATCCATTTAACTACGAGGGCAAGTGAGGAACATAATGAAAATATAACATATTTTCATTATTTCCGAATGCAACCCTCGCAAGATTTTCTTACAAGGGCAAATGATATCCACAGGGAATACTATAACATATTTTGAGGCTTGAAATATATCCTGTTTTGAAATATAATACATTTTATGTCATTAGACATAGAAAATCGATTAGAAGAAATAGAAGACAAAGTAGATCAAGGGAACAAAATGCTTCGCAGTATGCAAAGAAGACAAACCTTTGATTTTTGGTTTGGAATCTTAAAAATACTTCTATTTATTGGGGTTTTCTATTATGCATATGTTTTTATCGAACCTGTGTATAATCAAGTTAAGAAAGAATATCTTAAGTTTCAAGGTTTAACAGAATCTGTTGGGTCTTTTAACCAATCAGATATTTTAAATTTTTTGAAACCTAAAAAATAAGTTTTTTTAAAAACATTTCAGGATAGCTCCTAGCCACTTGACTGCCGTGGGGACGGGCCAAGTGGCAGGGTAGAGACATTCACCATTTTAGAAAAAGACAAGCATGTCAGGATAGCTCAGTTGGTAGAGCATTCGCCTGAAGAGCGAAGGGTCACCGGTTCGAACCCGGTTCCTGACACCAAGGATGAATAATTAAATAAAAAATCTCAAGCAATTTCGATGCTTGAGATTTTGGAAATCTATTGGGATTTAATTTCGACTGTTTAACATTCTCAAAAAACTAACAGCGTCTTCGGAGGTGTTAATTGATCCAATAATCCAATCTACCCAAGCTGAATCAATTCGATATTTGATATCTCGAGGATTCTGGATCGGAATAACTACCTTTTTTAGTAATTCACCATGGCTAGGGTAATTAGCTCGACGAAATAATCCTATTCTAGGAGTATACTTTTCATCTTCCCAGTTGCGGATTACACCAAAATGCCAGTCACTTTCACTTATTAAAGATATGCAAATCAATGAATCATTTTGGTTTATAAGACCATTAAGGTTTACAAAACCATAACTTGGTCCTCCTAGATGTAAAATTTTAGGATCTTTATCGATTTCTTTTTGTAATAGTCCTAACACTAATGCAGTTTTTACCATTCTTGCTTTTACAAGTTCATCTTGTTGTGCCAAAAAAATAGCCATATTTGTAAATGTGTTCATGTAGATAGATCAGTTGTTTCTTCGCTATATTAGTACAAAAATACGTAATTAGTCAAATAATAAAATATTTCTTTAAAACAAAAAGTACCGAAATTTTTTTGAGCAAGGTGGCGTAATCGCCGGTTTCTGCGTATAAATAGTAAGTAAAAATATAAACAAAAAAGTAAGTCTGGTTGAGTGAAACGACCCGAGGACTTACTTTTTTGTTTATATTTTTACTTACTATTTTAGAATACTAATTACTTTTAATCTGTAACTTAGCCTTTCTATGTTTATCTAGCTTCGGAAGAGTGATAACAAGTAGTCCGTGTTTTTCTTTGGCTTCAGCAAGATCTACATCAACTTCTTCTGGTAGTGAAATTGTTCTTGCAAAAGTACCCCAATATAATTCCCGAACATGAAAATTTTCTTCTTCTATCTCATGCTCATCACTTCGTGTTGCTTTAAGAGTTATTGAGTCTCTTGTTATATCAACATCTATATCAGAAGGTTTAACTCCAGCAATCATGGCTTTTACAATTATAGAATCGGATGAATTTATTACATCAATTGAAAGTTCACCAATTTCTTCTGCAAGCTCTTCCTCATACATTGTACTTGGAGTTGAATGCGCAAAATTAAGATGTCTTGAAGATTGTGGTTCTGGCTGTATATATTGATTTTGATATCCGGGGTGGTGAATTTGATTTCTTTTCTGAGGAGGTTCTTCTTCAACTTCAAAATCATCATCTTCATCTAGATGTATTGCTCCGGTTAATCTTTCAATTAATGTTTTCTTTTTCTTTTTTCCAAACATTGTTTATTTCGCTTACTTTAATTTTTTTAATATACTCGAACAAAACTATTATCAGGACAACAAACAACCAGATTATCAGAAAACCTATGAACGAGTTTTTACTACCTTTAATTATAAATAAATTAAACAATGCGTGCAACATAGTTGCTAGTATAAAACCTGATATTGCATATCTTTTTCTCATTTCTTTTGTAAAAAAAAGAGAATAGCCAATAAAAATTCCCATTAATGCAGATGAAGATACATGAACTAATGCTGCTCCAATAAATCTAAGTTTTGATGTTGTAATAATTGTTTGTATATTTAAATCTCTAATTGGTTCTATTAAAAATAGAGCTGTTTCGATTGCTGCAAAACCTAGAGCTGCAGATATCATATAAATAGGAACATCCACTGCTTCATCTGTAATTTTTTTATTAAGACCACCATGCCAAGCTGCTTTATATTTTAGATATTCTTCAATTCCTGCCCAAACAAATATAATGGCAAAAGTAAAAATAAAAGGAAGACCTTTAACTTCATCAGTGTTTTGAACCCCAAAAAGATTATTTGATAATATCTGTAATATAAAAGCTATTGGAACCATTAATGAACCATAAAAGAAAGTTAGTAGAATATAGGACCTTGGTTCGGGATGTTCAGAATCTTCTCTAAGCCAAAACCATAGCCAAATTAAGGCGGGAATTATACCCAATAAAAATGCAAAAAATATTGTGTTAAATATATCCATGAATTAATAATTTGGCCAAAGAGTCACCATAAGCATTGTATTATCTTTGTGAATTGTTTGCCATATTTCTTCTGTGATAAATGGCATAAAAGGGTGGAGAGCTTTTAATTGATTTATTAATAGAAATCTAAGAAGATATTTTGCTGAATCACTGTCTTCTTTTGATACTGGATTTTGAATTCTTTTTTTACAATCTTCTATAATGATATCTGCAAAAGTGTGCCAGAAATAATGATAAAGTTTTTCACTTACGAGATATAGTTTATATTCTTCAATTTCTTTTGTAATTTCTAGAATAAGATTATTAAATTCTTTAATTGAATTTTCATCTTGTGCAGAAATATTTTCTGGTTTATTTATATCTTCATCTGATGTTTGCTCTAATACAAAGCGAGTTGCATTCCAAATTTTGTTTGCAAACTTCTTGTAAGCCCTTACTTTGTCTTCTGAAAAATTAGAATCACTTCCAGGACCAACTCCTATAAGTAAAGACATTCTTACTGCATCTGCTCCATATTTTTCAATTAATTCAACTGGATCAACTGCGTTGCCAACAGATTTACTCATTTTTTTACCTTTAGAGTCTCTTACCAAACCATGAAGATAAACAGTTTTAAATGGAATATCTCCAATTAAATAAGTACTCATAAGAATCATTCTGGCTACCCAGAAAAATAAAATATCATATCCTGTTTCAAGAAGATTGGTTGGATGATAATTAAGAAAATCTTCTGTTTTGTCTGGCCAGCCAAGAGTAGAAAATGTCCACAATCCGGATGAGAACCAAGTATCAAGCGTATCTTCATCTTGAATCCAGCCGCTTTCATCTGGCGCTTCAGTACCAACAAAAATTTCTGAACCTTTATACCAAACAGGAATTTGGTGACCATACCAAATTTGTCTTGAAATACACCAATCTCTTAAATTATCAATCCAGTGGAAATAAATTTTATTAAATCTTTCAGGTAAAATTTCTATTTGATTTGAAGAAACTGCTTTTTGCATTAGTTCCTTTAATGAAACTTCCTGACTGTCAGATACTTCATTCAAATTAGATTTTTTAATTTTGAATTTTTTGTTTACATCTATAAACCATTGTTTCATTATTTGGGGTTCTATAATACCGTCTGTTCTTTCTGCTGTGGCAATATTGTGAACATAATCTTCTTCTTTTTCTACCAAACCTTTTGAACGAAGTTTTTCAACAATTTTTTCTCTTGCGTCAGTAATCTTCATTCCTTCAAATTCTCCTGCGATAGGTAGTAGTTTTCCATATTTATCAATGATTTGTTCTTTATCTAATTTGTGTCTTTCTGCAATTTCAAAATCGACATTACTGTGCCAAGGAGTAATAGTCATAACGCCAGTACCAAATTCCATATCAATAGATTCATCTTTTATGATAGTTGCTGTAATTGGTCCATTGATCCATTCAAGATTAATAACTTGTCCATGTTTATATTCTGTGTATCGTGTATCATCTGGATGCATAACAACATATTTGTCACCGAATTTGGTTTCGGGTCTTGAGGTTCCAATTACAAAAGGGCCGTATTTGAAATAATAAAATTTTGTTTTTTCTTCTTTATAAATAATTTCATCATCAGAAATAGTTGTTTGACCTTTGGTATCCCAATTTACAATTCTGTGTCCTTGATAAATAAGACCATCATCATACATTTGTTTAAAAGCAGTATGTACAGCTTTTTCTCTAGTTTTATAAAGAGTGAAAGCCTCACGTGACCAATCAACAGAAGCTCCCATAGATTTTATTTGAGACGCAATAGTATCATGACTTTCTTGTGCGAATTGATCAACTCTTTTTAGGAAATCTTCTCTTCCTAAATCAGATTTTCTTTTTCCTTCTTTTTGAATAATTTTTTCTACTTTAGTTTGAGTTGCGATAGCTGCATGATCTGTTCCGGGTATCCAAAGAGTTCTTTTTCCTCGCATTCTTTCAAACCTCACAATAGAATCTTCAATTGCTAACATAACAGCATGACCTAGATGAAGAACTCCAGTAACATTTGGAGGAGGTAACGTAATTGAAAAATATTCAGCATCTTTTTTTGTAATACCTTCTTTTATACAAATATCAGGGTTAAAAAAGCCTGATTTTTCCCAAAGTGTATATATATTTGACTCTACATCTTTGGATTCGTAAGGTTTAAGAAATTTGTCGTTCATGTATGACATAGTATCAAAATATTTCTTTTTTTTCCATAAAAAAATGGACAGCACCTCCGAGAAGTGGACTGTCCATGAATTTGAGTATTGTTGTGCCATGTATGAAAATGCACAATCAAGCCCGCTTTTTTTGAACAGGCAACGGTAATTCACTCCGTATCGAATCTTCTTGGGACGATAGATTCGTTTTTTGTTCCTCGCAATATCTTAGAGAGTATAATTTATGCTTGCAACTGGCTGGTTGATTGCAAATATACTCAATAGGTAGAGCTGAGGCCTGTTGATACTAGGATAGAACATTTTTACTCAAAAGTCAACCTAATAAAGCAAGTTCCCGGAGGCTCTAATTTCTGGGTTTATTGAGGGTTTATGGTTAATTGAATCAATTGCTCCTGCTACAGCTATCATTTGAGCATTATCTGTAGAGTCATTCATCATTGGTAAAAGAAGGGTTAAAGAGTTTTTATCGGCTAATTCTTGAAGATTTTGTCTTAAATATGAGTTAGCGATTACACCACCTGAAGCTATGAGTGTTTTGTATATTTTTTGGTCGAGCGCTTTTTGAATCTTTTTCAAAATGACATCACAAACTGCTTGCTCAAATTCGTGGGCAATTTGCATTTTTGTATTGTCGTCAAGAAATTCGAATTCTTTTGTTTTATATAAAACTGCCGTTTTTAAACCAGAAAAAGAAAAATCTAAATCGGAAGTATGAAGCATTGGGCGAGGTAAAGTGATTGGACCGCTTCCGATATTGGATTGCCGAGCGAGCGCAGCGAGCTCGGCAATTTTTGGTCCTCCAGGATATTCAAAACCGAGCATTCTCGCAACTTTATCATAAGATTCTCCAACTGCGTCATCTTTTGTTTTTCCTATAATATTAAATTCTGAAACTGAAGTCATCTCTACTAATTCTGTGTGCCCTCCAGAAATTAAAAGTGCAAGAGCAGGGAACTCGATATTTTGTTGATTGAGTAAAACTGAAAAGATATGACCTTTCATATGATTGGTTCCAATTAAAGGAATGTTCCAATAAAGTGAAAGTGCTCGTGCAAAACTTATTCCAACCCAAAGAGCAGGTTCAAGTCCTGGGCCCTGTGTTACTGCAATCATGTCTATCTCAGGTCTTGGATTTTCTAGAAATATTTTTTTTGTTTTTTCAAAAAGCCCAATTTCACGAGAAAGAAGTAATTCTATTTCTGACCAGATTGAAGCGCTGGCATCCCGGGCTCGTCCCAATGTTTCAGTATTAGCATCGGGAGATCCTGCGACGAGCCCGGGATTTTTCAAAATCTTCTCTAACAAAATAGGTAAATGTATCGCATGTTCTCTTTTTGCAATAGCGGGGAAGACTCCACCAAATTCTTTATGGATATCGATTTGAGAAAAAAGCTCTGAATGAATTGTTTTGGCTTCAATTTTTGAATCAGAAATATTTACCTCAACAAGAGCGATAGCTGTTTCGTCACAAGATGTTTCTATTGATAAGATTTTCATACAGGGGATAGTAGCACAAAATAAAATTATTAAAATAGTTATTTGAATATGTTTATTTTAAAAAGATAAAATAATTGCAGACATTGCAACAATAAACCAAATGGTGTTTAGTATCATTGGTTGAAGATTTTTTTCTGGTATTGAATCTATTACAATTCCAAGCGCACCAGTTCCGTTTAGAATTTGATATAAAAGATTTGTTGGCTGTAGTATCGAAAAAGTTATCAGCCCATATGCAAGTAAAATAGCCATAACTCCATACCATCCAAAGTATTCATTATATTTTCTCATTTAGAAATTATAGCATAATACATTAATCAAATCTTCATGTTCTCATGCTATTAATATGATATTATTATCTTTCATAAACAATATATTTATATGGATTACAACAAAAAATCAGTCGCATTACACAAAAAACACAAGGGTAAAATTGAATTAAAATCAAAGTTTCCATTAAAAAATAAAGATGATCTTTCCGTAGCTTATACTCCTGGTGTGGCTGAAGTTTGTAGGGTAATTCATGCTGATAAAAGTGCAGTTTATACTCATACTCTTAAAGCTAATACCGTTGCGGTGATTTCTGATGGTTCTGCAGTTCTAGGACTTGGCAATATTGGTCCTGAAGCTGCTATTCCGGTTATGGAAGGTAAAGCGCTACTTTTTAAAGAATTTGCCAATGTTGACGCCTTTCCAATTTGTCTTAACACCCAAGATGTTGAAGAAATAATTCAAACAATCAAAAATATTGCTCCGGTTTTTGGTGGAATTAATCTTGAAGATATTTCTGCACCTAGATGTTTTGAAATTGAAGAAAGATTAAAGAAAGAATTAAATATTCCAGTATTCCATGATGATCAACATGGAACTGCAATTATTGTTCTTGCTGGGATAATTAATGCATTAAAATTTGTTAAAAAAGATTTAACAAAAGTTAAAATTGTTGTAAATGGTGCAGGTGCAGCAGCAATTGCTGTTACCAATTTATTAATCAAAGCGGGTGTTGATGCAGGTAGAATGATAATGCTTGATTCGGTAGATACTATTAATAAAGATAGAACAGATTTGAATTCTTATAAAAAAGATTTATCAAAAATTTTGAATAAACAAAATGTTAAAGGTGGTTTGGAAAATGCTTTAGTTGAAGCTGATATTTTTATTGGAGTATCTAAGGGAAATGTTTTGAAAAATGAATGGGTAGAAAAAATGGCAGATAAACCAATTGTTTTTGCGATGGCAAATCCTGATCCAGAAATAAGTTATGAAAATGCAAAAAAGACAAAAATTGCAGTGTTTGGAACAGGACGTTCTGATTATCCAAATCAAATAAATAATGTTCTGGCTTTTCCTGGATTATTTAGGGGTGTTCTCGATGCTGGAATAAAAGTAATTACAGATGAAATAAAAATAAATGTTGCTTATGCCATTGCAGGTATAATTTCTAAAAAAGAATTAAAAGCAGATTATGTAATTCCAAAACCTTTTGATAAAAGGGTGGTTAAGAAAGTTGTGATGGCAGTGAAGAGTTGATGTAATGAATGAAAAAGTATATATAAAAAAGAGGGCAGCACTTGAGAACCAAGTGCTGCCCAGGAGACAATACTCTTTCGAACATTGCCTAGAACGTGCCGACGGCTGCTACGCTCCTTGTGCATTTTCTCAGGAAGTGATTTCCTGATGGCTTTGGTGCCTCCTTTAGTAGCCTTTATTGCACAAAAAATATTATATCATAGAAATAAAAATACGCAATATTACATAAAAGTTGTGTCGTGGCGAAGGCGGAAAGAGAGGGATTCGAACCCTCGGTAGAGTTTCCTCCACGCCGCTTTTCGAAAGCGGTCCATTCAACCTCTCTGGCATCTTTCCTTGAATCTTATAGTAATAGGGAACAGTAAACTTGTACAGGATTTATGCAAAACTTTGATTTTTTTTGAATAATTGGTATTATGGTTTCACTTGATATTTTCAAGTATGGCCCCATCGTCTAACGGTTAGGACATCGCCTTTTCAAGGCGGTAATCGGAGTTCGATTCTCCGTGGGGTCACTAGCAAATTCCACCATATTTATCAACATATTTTGACATACCCTAAAGTATGTTCCGAACTTTTGCAATAAGACATCGAATAAGATATAGTTTATTTAATTATGCTTGCAAAAATACAAGGAATACTTGCTGAAAAATTATTTCACGGTTTTTCTGGAAACCAAACAATAAAATTAGTTTATGGCGAGTCATCAGAATTGTTTGCTAAAATAATTCAAAAAGAGTTTATAAAAGGAATATATTCTCTTCTGGACATTGGGAGTCATAAGGGTGAATTTTTACAAGATTTATTAGAAAATCTGGGAGAATATAATTTTGATACAACTGCTGTAGAGATAAATGATTTTGATTTAAGTCAAAATATTGCGAAAAATAAAGTATTAAGTGATGTAAAGAAAATACCACTGGATGATAAAAATTTTGATATTACGGTTTCAAGATATGTTCTGGCTTGGAATTCATTAGAAAACCAGAAGAAAATAATTTCTGAAATTAAAAGACTTACAAAGGGTGTTGCTATTATTCAACACCAAGGAGCAGATAAGGATAATCCAGAAGAACTTCAAAAATCTTCCAGTGAATTATTTAGTGGAATAGTTAAACCCCTTAGAAGAGAAGAGTTTTATTTTAGTACTGAATCAGAGATAGAAAATATTTTAAAAGAAGAAGATGTTAAATATGAAATTATTCAAAGCAGAAAAGTTGAAGGATTAGCTGAACTTTTGATAGAAAAATATTCTTTATCAGATGATGAAGCAGAAAAGACAAAAGAGATACTAAAAAATTCAAATTATATAGTTCAATCAACCTTTGTCTTAGACTTTAGAAACTAAGAGTTCTAAGTCGTTAATACTCATTTTAATTTTAATTTTACTTCCCAAAAGTTCGGAAAGCCACGCTTTGGGGTCACCATTTAGAGAGGTAGTGAAAGTGCTCGAGAAGGGTCATTCCTTTCAATAATCTTTCTTTGCGATACAATTTAAGAATGAATACACAAAAGGGATTTATTTCTGTTTTATTAATTTTAGTAGGGTTGGTTGTGATTGGAGGAGGAGTCTATTTTTATAAAACTAAATCTGGTTTAAACAATGAAGAACCAATTAGAGAAAATGAAATACAAAATGCATCATCTACAAATACTGTAGTTAAAGAAAATATTCAGGATAAAGCGACTTTTAACTCTCAAGAGGAACAAACTAATACAAGAGAAAAAACAAACGGAGTGTATGATTATAAGCAAGAGAAGGGTATTCTGTTTGTTCTTGAAAAAGAATATCCTAATCCTGAAAAATATAAACTTCCCATAACTGTTACTGGTTATCTTTCTGAAAATGGTAAATGGAGAATATTTGAAGGTGAAGCAGGTGTCGTTGAAATTTATGGTTTTGTAAATGGTGTTGAGAAAAAAATAGCATCATCGCCAATTAGTGTTAATACTGAGGGTCATTTTGATCTCATAGTTGGTGATAGAGAATGGATGTCTAGCTTAGACAGCCAAAATGGATATGTTTTAATAAAAGAAGCTGGAGCTAAGGATACTGATAGCACAGATTCAGTGAAAGTTCCTATTGTTTTTGATATTCAATAGTAAACTGCTCGAGAAGGGTAAAACCATTTTTTCAAAACATACTCATTCCACCTTGCAGGGCAATAAACCGTTTGGTTCTATCTCGAGAAGGCTCACATTTTAGAGCTGCAGTGAAAGTGTTCGAGAAGGTTGGAGAACTTTATATAATTTAAA
>CAYOAC010000014.1:11672-15258 GCA_964401885.1 uncultured Candidatus Saccharibacteria bacterium | reverse complement strand
CTGCCTCAACACTATTAGCATTAAGATCTGGCATTTTTCTTTCTGCAATTACTTGAAGTTGAGCCTTTGTAATTGAACCAACTTTTTTGGTTATATTTGTTCCTGAACCAGATGTTATACCAGCTGCTTTTTTAATAAGATCTGACGCTGGTGCAACTTTATAAATCATTGAGAATGTTCGATCGTCATAAACAGTAAGTACAACTGGAACAAGTTCCCCCATTCTAGATTGTGTATCTGCATTAAATCTTTGTGTAAATTCTCCAATTGGTACTCCTGCTTGTCCAAGCACAGGTCCCAAAGGTGGAGCTGGTGTCGCCTTACCTGCAGGTGCGATAAGTTTTATTACTTTTTTTATTTTTTTAGCCATAGTGTGGTTATATTATCTTATTTTATTGATTTAGCAAGTCAGAATTAAATCTTTCTAATCTGCAAAAAGTCTAGTTCTACAGGTGTTTCTCGACCAAACATTGAGACCAACACTTTTACTTTTCCTCTTTCATTGTCTACTTCTTCTACTTTTCCTTCAAGATCTTTGAATGGACCGTCAACAATAATAACAGCATCTGAAACTTCAATATCTATTGCATGTTTTGTTGTGTCATTAGACATTCTACTAAATAATTCATCTATCTCTTTTTTGGAAAGTGGAACTGGGAATACACCAGCACCAACGAATCCTGTAACACGAGGAGTATTACGTACTACATACCAAGAGTCATCAGTTACAACCATATCTACAAGGACATATCCAGGGTATACTTTTTCTTCAACTTCTACTCTTTTGTTTCCTTTAATTTTAATCTTTTTTTCAATAGGAACAACCACATTAAAAATGTAGTCTTCCATTCCATAAGATTCAATTCTTTGTTTTAGATTTCGAAGTACAGCATTTTCATATCCGGCATATGTATGAATAGCGTACCAGTTTCGATCTCGATTTGGTTGTTGTTGTTTTGACATACTCAAATAAATTATTTGGTAAATTGTTCGATTACGAGTGTAAATAGATGATCAAAGACACCTACATAAGCCGCTACAAAAATTGAAACAACAATCACTAACAATGTATAACTGATTGTTTGTTTTCTTGTAGGCCAGTTCATGTGTTTCATCTCGCCTTTTACTTCTCTTAAAAAATTAAAAATATTCATATTTTGGTCATTTTTAAAACCCCTTTTCGGGGTTTCTTGTCAATAATATACTACCTTGATAAAGATTAGTCAAACTCAAGATTAAGTAAAAATAAACACCTCGGTCGTTGTGAGACAACCGAGGTGTTGAAGGGATCAAGAATCCGAGATTCCATTGGAGAAGCCTAGGGGTCAGGATTATTAGATTCTAACGACCTTGCGAACGGCCAAAAAACGATAATCTTTGCTCCATTCACCATCCCAATCCACAAGCCCGAGACTACGCCCTGTACTACCGTCGTCGAGACAGAGCACGGAGCGGTAGTCATCGACATCACCAACTGATCCGAGGGCCACGATAGGAAAATTGCACTGTTCTTCGGGGAAATTTTCTCCGAAGGCAAGCGCATGTTCGGTCCTGGCTGGTTCCCACGGATTCTCGCGGTCTTTCTTTTCTATCATTTCGACTGCGGTTTCCGAGGAAACATTGCGGTCGGGTTGGATATAACAGAATTCATATTCCATGATTCCCTCCCCGATGATTGGGAATTTATTCTCGGTAATTAGGTCCTCCTTCCAAGCATAATTACCAGCGATGATCCGTTGGTCATAGGGAATCGAATAGTCGATTGGCAGGGTGACCACATCAGTGACGAGATTTCCGAGAGTAAAGGCATTTTGCCATTGATGTTCTAAAAATTTGGCGAGGTTGCCACTAATCAGTGTAGTTTTCATGTACTTATTTGCAATGTGAATCCCTTCTCCGTAGAGGGGCTTTGGTTTATCTGAATGCTGTGGAGAACTATCTTATCGTCATAGCCAAAAGCTGCATAATACTAGGCATCTCCTGACTATGTCGATGTTCAAAAGATGTGAATGAACTTTAATCCCGGTATTGTACTACTAATATATCTAGTTGTCAATCAAATTCTCAAACAAACTCAACACTGTCATAGGTCCTACCCCACCAGGAACAGGTGTTATATTCACAACTTTCTTTGAAACTGGCCCAAAATCAACATCACCCTTTAAACACCCCCCTACAAAAGTAATTCCTACATCTACAACAGTTTGATTTTTAGAAACATGTTTTGTTGTTATTAGACCAGGTTTGCCGGTTGCGGTAATAAGAATATCGGCTTTGGAAGTAACCTTTGCGAGATCTTTTGTTTTAGAATGACACATAGTAACAGTGGCATCTTGATTGATTAGAAGCTGGCCTAGACTTCGACCTACAAGAACAGATCTACCGACAATCACAACGTTTTTACCGGCAATTTCTATTTTTGATTCTTGTAGTAAAGTAAGGACACCTTTTGCGGTTGCAGGTACAATTCCTTTTTCATTCTTCATTAACTTTTTTAGATTTGAAGAAGTTAAACCATCCACATCTTTTAATGGATCAATACATTCTATAATATCTGATTCAATTTTTTGTAACTGTTTAGGTAAAGGTAATTGAACAATAATACCTGAAATATCTTCATCATTATTAAAATCAGAAATTATTTTTTTTATAAAATCAAAATTTACTTTTGATTCAAGTTGATAGAATTCAACCGGTATACCTAGACTTTTACCAAATTTTATTTTTTGATTAATATAAATTTCTGATTCTTTGTTGTCTCCAATTTGAATAATAACAAGAACCGGTTTATGCTCGAGTTTTGAAATCTTTTTTATAAGAGGTTTTATTCTTTTTTGTTGTATTTCTTTTCCGGAAATAATCATTTGGTTAGTTTATGTGATTAGTGTGTTATTGTAAAGAAAAAACGCAGCGCCTTCGGCGCTGCGTTTTTTAAACAATCAGATAGATTATTTTAATTCGTAGGTTATATTTACAGTAGTTTTATATATATTTTGACCTTTTGCGATCTCGGGGGAAACGTCTGTTTTCATCATAAAACTGTCTACACCTTCATAACCACCCATTCCATAATCGGAATAATCTTGATGTGGTTCTTCATAAAAAGAAATTGTACTTCCAAGTTTTACTCCTAATTCTTTTTCGATATCTTTTGCTTTAATTTTGGCTTTTGCAACAGCATTACTTCTTGCTTGAGCATACAAAACATCTTCGTCATCAACAGTGAATGTGATTCCAGAAATATTATTAATTTGAAGTTTTGTTAAGTCACCAAGAAATTTTCCTGCATTATCAGAATCTCTAACTTTTACTCTGGTCTCATGAGCAACAGTATAGCCTACAATTTTAGAGCTAGGAGCAGGACAGTCGAATGCATAACATGACGCAACATTTTCATATTTTGGATAAACATTATAATTTTGTGTTTTTATATCTTTTTCATCTACTCCATTTGTCTTAAGATATTCAAAGGCTTTATTATATTTTTCAGTAGCTTTCTTTTGAGCACCTTCACTAGTTGAGTCTTCTTCTTCTAATGTAAAAGAAAATGAGGCAATATCTGCGACACCAACAGCTTCACCTTCTG
>CAYOAC010000014.1:0-11662 GCA_964401885.1 uncultured Candidatus Saccharibacteria bacterium | reverse complement strand
GCTTATAATAATTGTTTTGTTTGGGTACAAATCATTAATTTTATCCCACGAAATTATTTCAGTAATAGTTTTTGAAGCAAGAAACAATATCAAAAGACCAAGGGCACCAATTGCGGTTTTTACCGCACAATCTATATATTTTTTATTCATAGTGAATTAATAATTATTTATAAAACGACCAGTTAAGCAGTCATTACCCTTAATTATAGCTCATAAGTCTTTTATTTTACAATTTACTTCTTTTATGCTACAAATATAGACATCATGAAAGTAAAATCATCAATAAAGAAAGAGAAGGCAGGAGATCAAATCGTAAGACGAAGAGGTAAACTGTATAGAATTAACAAAAAAGACCCTAGAAGAAAAGCTAGACAAGGATAATAAAAAAGCGGCACCACAAAGGTACTTCTATTTTGATGAATCAAAATAAGCCGGCCAAGGGCCGCTTTTTTTATTATCCGTGTCTTTATTTAATACCAAATATTTCAACCCCCAAAACCTGACCGGCTTCGGTCTTAACAAGAACCCTCCAATCACCTTTTGTTGCTTTGTCATTAATAGAGTACCCGCGATACCCTGAATCTTTACCCCCATAAATTGGAAAAACAATTTTTGAAATAACAACCCAATCACCTTTTGAATTTTTCCTTTGCCATTCATGAACAATCCTTTGTTGAAATTTAACTGGCGCATAAATAGAAGAATAAAAATATATCGGAGAACCATTAGGTACGATGTATTCTTTTTTCATTTTTATAAATGAAAAATTACTTTTAAAATAACTGAACAGGTAATTTCCCGATTCTTTTTTAACAGTTTGATATATCCCTGATTCTTTAAGTATTAAAGGTATAGGAGGTATGACATTCAAAAAATAAAGTGTATTTATTAATATAAAAATTCCACCAATTATACCAACTAGATATTTTCTTTTATTTTTAAACAAATCTGAAACAACTTTTTTAAATAAAACCAAATACAAAGTTATAATGATCAAAGACACAACTCCGCTTATAATAAAAACAAAAGGACTTATCTGTTTAAAAAATATAGGGATAATCATTATTGAATAAGTGAACAATAAGACATATAAAGTACCAAGTTGAACCAAAAATTGAGTAAAATGTTTTTTAAAATATTCTGTAGAAATCATCCCCACAAAAAGAATTACTAAAAATGGCCAACTAGCTATAAATGATGAACTCTTAATATAAAAAACTGTCAAAGAACTAAATAACCCACCAAATATAAATTGTATTATTAGAAAAACAATCGATTGGACTTCAATATTCTTAACAGTTTTCTTTTGTTTGGAATCTATTTTATGCCAAATTAATAAACCACTAAATATAAAAACAAAATAAATACTTAACAAAATATTTTCAGCCAACAAATCAGATCTTCTTAAAGTTAAATTATCTAATAAAAAACCACCCAATAAGGCAATTGGAGTTAGAAGTTTTCCATTTCTTTGGAAAAAATTAAATATTTTTGTCATCATAAATATTGTAACATTATGTTTCTATTTAAGTTTTCTAAAAACAAAAACCCTGAGCATAAACTCAGGGTTTTTGTTTTTAGAAAGTAAGAATTATCTTATCTTCTCCATTCTCGTCTTTCTCCTCGGTCAGAACTTCCACCATTTGATGGTCGTCTTTCTTCTGCTCGAGCGATGTTTACGATCAATTCTCGTCCATCCATTTCTTTTCCGTTCCACATGTCGATCGCAGCTTGTGCTCCTTCTTCAGTTTCCATTTCTACGAAACCAAAACCTTTTGATCGTCCTGTTTCTCGTTCTTTGATGATTCGAACTGAAACAACTGTTCCTGCTTGTGCGAATGCTTCTTGTAATGCTTCTTCGGAAGTTTTATATGCAATTCCTCCTACGAATAATCTCTTTTGATTTTCCATTTGTTGTTTTTAACACCATTAATAGTGTAAGCATGACACACACAGTTCTCTACGTTCAACTATCACGCGACAGTTACTTCAAAGACACAATAGTTTTCGATACTTACGATAATAATAGTATCACTGATATTGTTTTTTGGCAAGAGAAAACGTAATAAAATGAGGGGCGGCCTACGGCCGCCCCTCACTTTATATCCTCTTTAAACATAAGCTCTAAACCTCCTTTTTTCTCATACTTTCCATGATTTCAGCCTCTATTTCAGCCCTATCTTTACCAAATTTCAAATAAGAAAGCATTTTTATGTCTTCAATCCTGCTCATGTCTTGCTTTACCAGTGGAACTAATCGGACATTGAAAGGTTCTACAGGGACACCATTATTAAGCATTTTTATATAAAAATTAAAGTTTTCTATATTCATAATGTCTTTTTGCAAAAATCTAGGTGCAAATTGTGTTTCCAAAAACTTTGCGTCTTCTGCTCCAACCCGAAAGACAGCAAGACTTCCAACGTTTCCAAAAACTGCATCTCTAATATTATCTTGAAGTTGAGCAATGAATTGGTGGGCTACACATAAACTCAATTTGTATTTTCGGGCTTCAGACAAAATTGCAGAAATTGAATCTGTTGTGATGTTTTGGAATTCATCAATATAAAGGTAAAAAGGAGGAAAATCTTTTCCAAGAGAATCAACTCGAGAAAGAGCGGCCATCAAAATCTTTCCAACAATAATAAGACCAATAAGATTAGCATTTATGTCTCCCAATCTACCTTTAGACAAATTAACAAGTAAAATCTTTTTTTCATCCATGATTTTTCTAAAATCAAAACTGGATTCTTTTTGAGCGATAACTGGACGCATAATATCATTTGATAAAAATACATCGAACTTACTTGTAATATATGGAACAATATTAGCAAGAGATGCCTCTCCACCAGCCTTACCAGCAATCTCTGTCCAAAATTGAACTACAGCAGGATTTTTACATCTTGATAATTTCATATTTCTAAATGTTTGATCAGAAAGAACCCTTGAAACGTCGAGCAAAGTATTTCCTGTTTCAGGGTCATCAATTACAAGCATTGTTGCATTTCTAAAATATTGTTCGAACATCGGACCACCAGCGGTTTTCATATCAAACAATTTATTAAAAATAGACATCATTTCATTAACCACAAAGGTTTTTTGTTCAGGGAAACGAACATCGTACTCAAGCATATTTAGACCCATAGGTCTCGCCGTATAACTTGGGTCAAAATAAATAACGTCTTCGAGTCTCTCGGTTGGTATACTTGCAAGTACTTCTTGAATATCAGAACCATGAGGATCAATCATACAAACTCCTTCTCCGTTTTTTATATCTTGTTTTATTTGATCTTTTAATAAAGTAGATTTACCGGTACCTGTTTGCCCAATTACATACATATGTCTCAATCGATCAACGGGCTGCATAATAACAGACATTTTTGTTGCAGCATGTTCATTATAACCAAGTAGAACACCTTTATTTTGTTCTAATTCATAAGGTGCTGGGGCTGAAGTCATACCAAGTCTTCTTAATTGAGCGGTTGAATCTTTGTGTTCATTAGGAAAATGAATAATAGTTGAAATTTCTGAAAGATTTAATGGCAACTCATAATCAAGATCGAATTGCCTATAAATAAATTTCTTTATATATTTTTTTATATCTTTATCATGTTCATGCCAGGTAATTCTATTACCTGTCGGATTAGAAAATTGATCAAAAGAAGATTTTATTTCTGAAACAATTGATTTTGCTCTTGATTCAGAATTACCAGAAGAAACTATTCTTATATTTACAGAATAAATTTCGTGTTTTATTTTTTGACGCAAACCTTCGATCATGAATTGATCAATCTTTTTTTCTTCATGTGATTTAGAATCATCTTTATTTTGTATCGAAGCTGCCGTTTCAATAAGGGTCTTAAAAAATTTATTTGTACCATAAATAAATTTATCGGATAATTTATCTTTTATATAAAGCTCATCAGGCTTTTCACCTTTTTCTACCTTTGGAAGTGCTTTTGAATAATTTTTTGTATAAAAACCTTTACCTGGTTTTATTAAAAACTGTACACAAGCAGCCTCATCCATTTGTTCTAATTTTGTAAAAACACCCAAAAGAGAATCTAAAGGGTCAACATTGAACTCATCCACCGTCTTTAAAGGTTTAGCCGCAATCTCTTTCAACTCTGCTGAAGATATACAATGATATCCCAAAGGGACAAATACATTGAAATCATCTTTTTGTTCAATTAATTTACTCGACGGAAAAATAGACAATAACTGTTTTTCAAAAATTTCCTTAGCCTTTTCATATACTGATATATAAACAGCAAAATGCTTTTCACCAACAGAGTTTGCAATTTCTATAGAAAGATACTCATCAGAATAATCCGCCAAAGATCTTATACCTGACAAAAAAGCGTACATTTGGTGAATGTGTTCTTTTGCATTTTCTTGAGTTTGTTCTTTTTTTGGAATCAAAATTTCATACAAAGATCTTTTGATAGACCTTAGTGTTTCTTCTGTATCTTTAGAATAAGTTGGATACCCTTCTTTCACATATTGGATAATAAACCTATGAAAATCGTCATTAATATGAGCATCTTGTAATCTAGAAACAACTTCAATGGCATTTATAACTCCATGTTTTTGAATAATTTCTACTAAACCAGCGATAGCTTCATCATGTTTCTCTGGTTTAAGACTTAAAACAATAGCTTCTGTTTGTTCCGGAGTATGCAAAAATTCGTCTTTATAAACCTCATTCTTTTTTTCAGATACCAGAGAAATAACTTCCTTTGTATGCTGTTCAATCGGAATGTCCGGGTTTTCTTTTTGCTTCTCATTAATTTGAGACTTTAAAAAAGCCAGCTCTTGTTCAAGATTTGTAATTTGATTTTGTAAGTGTGGAGATTCAAACTGTGATTTTGTTTCCATATGAAAACATTATATCAAACAAAAATAAAAACAGGCAGAAATAATTTTATCAAATATTATTTGGAACAATTTCATACAAATAAAAACCTTCTGATGTCGAACCTATTTCTCTAAAACCTTCACAATTAATTTTTGAAGAAAAAACATATTCTATTTTATATTTTGAAGAAACATTATTTTTATAAACACAATCACCTTCCATAAAATCTGAGTATTTAAAAGCATTATTAGATATAGTGGAAGCCTTTGTGTGTAATGGTAAGTTCCCAGTTGCAGCTCCAATCACTAATCCTTTCCACGAATCTGAAATAAATACTTTATTCTTAATACCTGAAAATAATTTCAAATCTTCTTCAATTAAATATCTTGTAACAGGGGGTGAAGGGAAAACAACCGGTTTATCTTTATTATTGAGAATTAAATCCATCCAATTATTAGAAGTATATTTAATTGCTGAAATGGCAAAGAGTATTAAAAATAGTATTTTAATAATCTGAATATATTTATGATAATAAGTATTGGATAATTTATTTATAAAAAACTCAAAACCAAAACCCGAACACACAATAATGAAAAATGAAGTAATTGATACAACCCTAGGATAATCGATAATAAAAACATTTTCGGTAAAACAATAAATTACCCAAAATATTAAACCGACAAATAATGGATTAAGCATTGTATATCTTTTTTTAAGATAGAAAGAGATAATACCAAATAAAGAAAAAGGTAAAACGAAAATTGGAACAATCTTCCACAAAGGAAAAGAATAAATACCATCAACCAAATTATCTCTCATAAAAAAGTCTCTAGCTAATTGGAAAATATTTATTTTTTCTATTTTAAATGAAGCTAATAAATAAGATATTACCCCAATTATTAAAATACCCGCAAAAAATATTGTTACTTTTTTAATATTATTTTTCAAAAAAGAAACATTTAGAGAACCGATAATGGCCGGAACAACAAAAATCACCATTGGTAAGTACAAAATTAAAGAGAAAAATTGAGCAATAAAAAATAAATCTTTCCTTTTGAGATTGTATGCGATAAGACTTAATAGAAAAAAAGTGAAAGAACCAATATAGGGAATTAAATTCCAAATTCCTGGCAAATTAGAACTATTTAGAATTAGTGCAGTAGCCAAAGCTGCAAAAATAGAACTATAAACAGATATTTTTTCTGATCTTAAATATAAATAAATTAGAAAACAAATCAAAAGACCAAAAAATAAAGACATTACGGAATAAAAATAAAGAACAGGCACATGAAAGATTAAAGTTATCACAGACAATAAAGAAAAAAACAGAACAGTGACATTTAGGTATGACTTATTATTAAAAGGATTAGTAAAAGAAATGGTCTGATTTTCTATAGAATAATTTATAAAGGCAACACTCACCCATTCATCAGAAAAATATGGAAAAGGCAAATAAGATTTTTCTTCTAAAGTTAGCCCATTTGATGTGGTCACAATACCAGAATACAAAAAATGAACAGAAAGCAATTCGAAAGATATAATAAATATAGCAAACAAAGAAAGTAAGATTGTTTTAATATTTTTTCTTTGATCTAATTTGAAAAAATACTTTTTTTCTTTCCAAAAAACAAAAATAACAACAACACACAAAATAATATTTATAAAGACAATATTTTTATACGTAAATAAATTAAAATACTGTGTAATAAAAGCAACCACAGTGTGGAAAACAAGACTCCCTGTTGTCAAAGACACAAAGCCCAGTATTTTATCTTTAAAACAAAAAATTAATATGAATGGCAGGAAAAACAAAATAAATCCAAATATAATTTCAATCATAAAATAATGATATCATGGGATTTTTATAAATAAAAAATTCGAACCCTGCGAAGGTTCGAATTGTGAAAGTCAACAAAAAGAAGGGTGTTCTTCAATTGCAATATTCATGGAATCAATTATCCTTTGAGCCTCAACAACAAAAGATTTGATCGAGACATATTCACGAAGAATTATGGCACTAAGATACCTTCCAAAAAGAGCCTCAATCATATGTCTTGATGTCTCCAAGAAAAGATCCCCTTTGGGGAGACACATCTCTTTACCTTTTGCAAAAAGTCGTTCGATCATTGAATCAGTAACATGCTCAAGTTTTGATATATTCATAAGTAAGAACAGGATTTATGTTTGAATGTAATACAAATAAAAAGTTTTGGCAATTATTTAACTTGTTTATAAGCCAGTAAAGACCGATAGAGAGAGGATTTGATCGCGAGTTACTAATTATAATTTTATAAATAGAAAAGACTTGACCCGCAGTTACTAATCTCATTTCGTCGCAAGCTCCTCATTCGATAAGTACTGCTGGTCGCGGCTCGGCCATCCCAGATCCACTTTGCTTCGCAAAGTGGATGCAGGGACCCTGGGCCTGCGCCGTACAAGTCCTCTCTTGCGCGAAAAATAAAGACCCAAATGCGAAGCATTTGGGTCTTTATTTTTCTGTGCGCAAGAGAGGACTTGAACCTCCACACCCGAAGGCACACCCACCTCAAGGGTGCGTGTATACCAATTTCACCACTTGCGCATATACACTTAATCAATCGATAGAGGTATTTTGATTATACACATTTACAAAAAAGAGAAAACCCTGTGCCGAATTTAAAAGCACAGGGGTCTCAGGAGATTTAATTAGTATTATTTATAATAAGTTTATTTTTTATTTTCTTCTTCCAAAGCCAAAAGGTTCAATATTTGCTTCCACAAGGACTTGTTTAGCTTCATCATATTTACCTTCAATTTTTAGTTCATGAGCTTGAACAAGAGCATTGAATTTTTCTTCTGTATTTATAATCTTCCCCATAGGAGTTTCCGCTACCATTTTTTGAAAAGATGCAAAATCATTTTGCTCTATTAGATTTTTAAACTTTTGCATCTGTCCCATTCCATTTGAATGTTCCCTTCTATCTTTTTTATGACCAAAACCAGGAAAATCTATTCCTGCTGACTTTATTAATTCTTTTGCCTCATCATCTTTACCTAATTGGTGAAGCTGATGAGCTTCTTCTAACATTGATCTCTGAACAGACGTTATGTTTTCAAACATTGGTCTACTTTTTACTTCTGCAGCACTAACCGTTGCCCCTAGTGTCAAACCAATAAGTGCAAGAGTAGATACTGCTGTTTTTTTATTAATTTTCATAGTTAAGAATTTTATTTTTAAATTTATTATAAGGTCGTACGTCCTTACATATATTAATACGCGAGTTTATTTTATTTCTTTCAAAAAATAATCTCTCCAATGCTTCTGCCGTATTATCTAAAGGGATAGCAACACACACAAGAAATACACCTTCTCCAGTAGTTGTTCCAATTAAATTGAGAGTTGAACCGCTATAAAATAATTCCTTCTGATCATCGGAAGTTTCTTCCAGATTAAGTTTCAACAAATTACCGTCTTTTGATTTAAACATAAACCCATTATCGTAAACAACTTCTCCAACCATTAAACCCCTTGTTGGTTGAGACCAAATTTTTTGTTTCGTCATCTGTACAGATTGATGAAAAGGTATTTTATTCCCAACTTGTTTTTCAATTATTTCGCCCAAACCGATCAAAAAACAAATATAACCAATAATTATAGACAAAAATACAGATGATAAAACTAGAGCAATAGAACTGTATTTATATCCTTTTTTTGTCTTTCTAAAAAAATAATCAGCAATAACAATAAAAACAATAAAAGATAAAGACCAAATTAAAGGAATAAAATCTATCCAAAATTTAATTACATTATCATGTGTTACATCATTGAATTTTGTTGGGACCTTTGCAAAAACAAACAATATAGTTGAAACAGCCATTGCGCCAAACAATGTTGTGGCAATACCAAAAAACCAGATACTACCCTCTTGAACAGCAAAAAACCATTTTGGCTTTGGTTTAAAATTTTTAATTTCTATGATTTCAAAAACTTCTTTTTTTATTTTTATTTTTTTGTTTTCTTTATCCATGATACGTGTAGTTATTTTTACCTAGAAAATTCTGAATTTCTTTTTTGGCTCGACTAATCCATGTCGCGACAGTACCTGGCGGTTTTTGAATAATATCTGATATTTCATCATAACTTTTATGCTCAAAATATTTCAAAATTAAAACCTCTTGATATTTTTGTTGTAGAGATTTTATTGCCTGCCAAATTATTTTTGAATCATCAATCTTTATATGTTGATCTTCAATGTTAATATCAGACAAAATTTCTTCAAGCGAATCATCTGGCATCATCGTTGATTCTATATGCCTTTTATTTTTTCTTAAAAAAGAGATTGTCTCATTGTGGCCGATACGATAAATCCAAGAAGAAAATTGCAAAGATGTATCAAAACTATTTAAATTTATATATGTTTTTATAAATGTATTTTGCAATATATCGCTTACATTATCATCTGAAAAAGAACTTATTCTTTTTATGTATCGAAAAATCTTATTTTGATATCTTTCAATAATCTGAGAAAAAACCTCTTTATCTTTTATAGATAAAGTCACCAGTTCACTATCTGAAATATTTTCGTACGATTTCATTGGTATACATTATTATATTACGTTTTTATTTAAAATTTCTTTCAAATTGCATCTTAAATAAAAAAACCTCCATATTTGGAGGTTTTTTTATTATTCAGATTTTGTTTCTTCTGAAGGAGTTTCTTCAGCTAGAGTTTCTTTAGGAACTTCTTCTTTATGATCTTCTGTTGAGAATTTAACAGACATCATTTTGAATCTTTTACTAATTTCTTTAAGTGCCTTGTCTCTCATGTAGTAAAGTTTACTTCTTCGAGTCTTGGATCTTTTAACCACCTCTACTCTATCAATCATTGGTGAATATAGAGGAAAGATTTTTTCTACCCCAAAACCATTAGTGTTTCTTCGAACTGTGAAAGTTGCACCTGCTTCTGCACCATGTTTTCGTGCAAGAACAATACCTTCAAATGATTGAAGTCTTGTTTTTCCTTTTTCCTGAATCTTTTGCCATACTCGAACAGTGTCCCCGGTTCGCATATCGAGGTTTTTTCTTGAGGCAATATCTACTGGAGTTATTACTGTGTTCATAATTATTATTCGTTAGTAAAGGAGACTTTAACATAGTATTAAAAAATTATCAATATTTAAAAATGGCCAGCTTCCCAAAGGGAAGCTGGCCACCAAAAACGAACAATCAAACCCACAGACGATGATTGAAGCTATTACGCTTCAAGGAATATTTAATTTCGCCTTTCTTTCGCTTATTAAGATTTGAAGTTCTTTTGATACCACCGGATTTAGTCCGTTCCGCCTTGCTATTTGGTTGATGAGCCATACATGAAAGATATTACTCTTATTGGTTTTTTTGTCAAAATAAAAAGGCCTGCACACTAAATTTTGAACAAACCCTTCAAAATCGTATGCAGACCGGTCCTATGGGGTAGCAATCCCTGTCGGCTTTCCGCCCCAACACGTAGGGTCGGGAGAAAACTTAGAAAGAAACTTTACTTTCTAAATCAATAGTATAAAAATAAAAACTTTTGTCAAAAGAATTATCAAACTAATTGTTAATATCTTCAAACTTTTCCATGGCCGAAACAAAATCTTGAGGATATAGTGCCTCCACTTTTTGAGTGAAACCTTCAAAATCTTTAAATTCTAAAGAGAATGCATGCAGAGCGAACCTATCAAACCCTAGCATTTTGGGCTTAGTTCTTGCGTACAGATGATCAGAAACTATCGGATGTTGGATATATCTCGCATGAACACGAATTTGATGTGTACGGCCAGTTTTGGGCTGAGCTTCGACAAACATTAATGACTCTCCGTCTATATTTACTCTTTTTAAGATTCTAAAAAAAGTAACGGCAGGTTTAAGCTCTCCTCTTGAATTTCGAGCGGTCGTTCTTTTTCTAAAATCTTTCTTATGTTTTCCAATTGGCTCCTGAACTGTAATATGTTCATTTTTCAAATTTCCATACAAAAAGGCCCTATAAGTTTTTTTGATTTCCCTATCCTTGAATTGTTTTTTAAAAAAATCATAGCCTTTTTGAGTAAGTGCAATCAAAAGCACACCGGTAGTATCTTTATCTAATCTATGAACAATACCATGTCGTGCAATTATTTCTCCTGTTGAAATTTTTAATGGCTCACCTACCTTGTCTGTTTGAGGGAAATTTTCAAAAACCCAATCCGCAATTGTATATTCTTCGTGCTTTCCACTTTTATGCACCGATATGCCGGCAGGTTTATTTATAACAAGATAATCTTCTGTTTGTTTGAGGATTTGTATATTCATATTGCCAAGTATACTCAAAATTGGTTTTTTTGAAAGAAAATAAAAAACTCCCACCAATAGGTGGGAGTAGTTGATCTTCATCAAGGGTTCAAAGCTTCCCTAATTGAAACAAGAAGATTATTCCTTCTAATTACTTTTTCACAAAAATAAATCCCTGGCATTTTGAGCATATTACCACTAATATACCAATCGTTAGCAGAATATATAATAATTGGGCATTTTATATTAAGCCAAGAATATGCCCAACCTATAAAGATATCGCAAGTACGATTTGCTTCGTAAGTAACCCTTGTTTCCGGAAAAGTTTCGTAGATTTTACCAAGATCTTCCGGTGGCATCGGATCACAAAATGGAATACGAGACTCCATAATTATAAGATAAGGTTCATGATTAGGTTCTTTTAACCAAACCAAAAAATCTATAATTGTTGAAAAAGAATGTTTTTCATATGCTGGTTGTGGGAAATATTCTTCCAAAAATATTAAAATACCCTCTTC
>CAYOAC010000013.1:0-15590 GCA_964401885.1 uncultured Candidatus Saccharibacteria bacterium | reverse complement strand
TCCTTATTTTTTTAGTGATAAAAATAAAAAAGACTTAAATATTTCATATAAATGTTCTATCAATGGGAATCAAGTGCTGACTAAATCTCCAAACGAAAATTATTTATTATTACAAAATGATCAAAACCAAGAGGGTACAGCAATAATTTCTGCAACAGTTAAACATTTACAAAATTTGTTACAAAACACACAAGCAAAACTTGAATTAAATTTCAAAAAGATAGACAATACAAACAATGAAGAATTTAATTTTTAATTTAATTTTTGTTTTTTGTTTTTCACAAACCCATCTTGTTTTCGCTCAAAATAGCGTTCCAAAAGAGCCACCAGGACTAACTGATGAAGAAGCTTTTTTGTATTATCAGGCTCTCGAAGCAGAAAATAAAATTGATTGTGAAAACAATCAAAAGCCAACAACTCCTCCCGACATAATCTACAGAAAACCGATGGAATTATATTCCTGTGTATCACCTTCTGAAAAAGAAAGAACAATAATGAGGCTTGGTTTTGATCCAGAAAAAGTAAAGTTAAGGATAGATCCTCCAACAACACCGCCTGCTCCTGCTCCACAGCAAAATCCTACACCTATATCAAACGGCTTTATAGATCAAATTATTCCTTCCTCTCTTTTTGATAAAATGCCACCACTGAGCAAGGTTCTTAATCAATTATTTTATTTAGGGCTTCTTGTTGCTATAGTACTAGCAATAGTAATGATAATCAGAGGTGGAGTTGAATATATGACGATAGATGCTATTTATAGTAAAGAAAGTGGAAAGAATAGAATTAAAGCAGCTTTAGGTGGTTTATTATTAGCTTTTTCGACAATTCTTATACTTAACACGATTAATCCTAGTTTAACTAGTTTGAAATTGGTTTTTCCAAGATTGCAAATGTTTTCTCAAACAAACATTTCGGGAGGACTGGTTAGCAAAACAAGAGATGGTACATATTCAAATTGGAAAGAGTCGGACGCAGAAAACTGGGTTGAAGGTTTAACAAACGGAGTTAGATCAACGGATGGGAGACTTGTTGTCTCTACATATAGTGCTTCAGGAGACGCAATTACAGATTCAAACACAAGTCAAAAAAGAGGTAATGCAAATAATTTATTAAGAGAGGGTTCAGTTGCTTTATCTCCTGATTTAATTGCCCAATACAAACCCAAAACAGGTTCTGAAGTTTTTATAAATGGAATAAGTATTGGATTTTATGAAGATGCAACAGCTTCTTCTTTCAACGGAACACAATTTAGAAATACTGTTGATATTTATGATGAAAATAAAACTCTGGGCACTAAATTAAAAAACATACCATCAGGAGAATGGGAAATTACCTTTGGAGAATCAAGACCCCAAATATCAAACCCTTAAAACCATAGTTAATTCAAAAATATGCTGAAAACAAATAATTTATTAAAAACAACATTTTTTAGTTTAATTTTTCTATTTTGTTTTTATAATTTTAATTTTGTTTATGGACAAGGCTTAATAGAATCGATTATACCAAGCTCAACTTTTGAAGGCTCTGCTGGGGCCGGGATTGACTCACCTTTAAACAAACTCCTCAATCAACTATTCTACATAGGCCTTGTTGTGTCTGTTGTTTTGGCTATTGTTATGATAATCAGAGGAGGAGTTGAATATATGACGGTAGACGCTATTTATAGTAAAGAAAGTGGAAAGAATAGAATTAAAGCAGCTTTAGGTGGTTTATTATTAGCTTTTTCGACAATTCTTATACTTAACACGATTAATCCTAGTTTAACTAGTTTGAAATTGGTTTTTCCTCGGCTCAAACAAATAGATTCAGCAGAAATAGACGGAATAATCACAAGCGCAGTAAATCAATATACTCCAGCAGATCAAGCAAAGATACAAGAAATGATGCGAACAGGTAAAATACCACAAGGCCTCAGCCCAGCAGGACAAAGAATATTGGCAGAAGCGCTAAACGCTGTGGGGACATTAAAAACAGGTGCAATACCGGGAACTGATGGTGGGAACAGGGCTTGTGCGGCAGCAGTTAATAAAATAATTGAAGCAGCAACAGGACAACAGGCAGGAGGAGGTCTTTCAACAGCATCAATGTATGAAGCACTGCAAAACAATAGTCGTTTTGTTTTTGTTCCTGGAGGAACACAAAACGCTCAACCAGGAGACATAATTATCAGCCCGACTTCAGGAGGAAAAACTGGACACGTAGGAATAGTTGCAACGCAAGGTGCGGGGGCCATTATTTCAAACAGTAGCTCCAACGCAGAAGTTAGACAAAATCACACTTCTAGTTCTTGGAACAATTATTATGGAGGAAAAGGTTTAGAAACTTTTATTTATAGACCAATTTAAATAATAATTATTTTTTTCAAAAATTATTGATATAATAAATTTACATGAAAAAAATTATTATTATTGTTTTAATTCTTTTATTAATAGGGTTGGGTTTATTTTTCTTTTTAGGAAATGGAAGGGAAAAAGTTAGTGATTTTTTTTCAGACAATTCTTTTGGTTCTTTTTTTAACATAGATCCAAATTCAAAAAACAGTAATCCCCCTATAAACAACATAAATTCAACGTCCAGCCCTGTAGACAATACCGGAGAATACACACCCCCAGCATTAAGACAAATCTCTTTTGAACCAATTTCTGGTTATACCTTCTATTCAACAAGCACCATAATTAAAGGGACAACAACAAATCCTGAAGGATTAGAAATATCAAAAGACATAATCTCAACATCAACAGTGTTTAGATTTCAAGAACGCGCCAGCGGACACATTTATGATGTTCATGAATCCAAGCCTTTGCCTGAAAAAATCGTAAACATAACTAACCCTAAAATTTACAACACTATTTTTTTAAAAAATAAAGATAAGTTTTTATTTCAACAACCCAACTTTAATAATGAACAAATAATAACAGCCTTTTCATCCATTATTTTTAGCACATCATCAGGAACTTCAATAGAAAAAAAGGATATTTCAAGTATTATTAATGATTTTTTATATATACCCAGTGCTGAAAAATTAATTTATTCCATTAAACAAGATCAAAGTTCTACAATATACACCTCAAACACAGACAGACTTAATGAAAAAGAAATATTCACTATTCCTTTTAATGAGTTCTTGTTTGATAACATTAATTCTGATGAAGTATTAATAACAACAAAGGCTTCTCGAGCAATCCCTGGATATTCTTATATTCTCAATTTAAAAACCTCAGCTTTCAATAAAATATTAGGAAACATCCCTGGTCTTTTGATAAAAGTTAGTCCAAACAAAAAATATTATATATTTTCACAATCAGAATTAACAAGACCCTCTGTAAGACTTTACAATAGTGAAACAAAAAATGTTTCCTTGTTAACAATAGATACAATTCCTGAAAAATGTGTTTTTTCAGAAAAAAAAGAGGAGGCTTATTGTTTTGGATCACTTATTTATAAACCCGCCACATACCCAGACGATTGGTATAAAGGAAAAGTCTTTAATAATGAATCTTTATATAAAATAAATCTTTCTAGTGGTTTTGTTGATGTGCTTTATTTCTTTGAAGAAGGCACACCTGAATTTGATGTAATAAATCCAAAGATAACACCTGATAATGCCTTTATTTTATTTGAAAACAAATATGATCTAACTCTTTGGTCACTTAATTTAAGTAAGATTTAATTAAAAATACCTTAATTTTTCTTAAGTGTTTTCTTTAAATATAGTTCTTGGAAAATAGCAAATATATTTGAAGTAATCCAATATAAACCAATAACAGAAATAAGACTGTAGGCAGCAATAGCGGTTATTATAGGTAATATGTATTTCATTTGAAAATGCATACTTTTCATAATTTCTTGAGCGAACTGACTATCAGGAGTATTTGAGTCAGTTTGTTTTGGAAGAGATAGTCTTATTTGTATTGATTGTGTTATTAAAACAAGAAAAGCAACTAAAATATTTTTATTAGAAATAAGATTAATAAAACCCAAAAACACAGTCTGTGCATTATTTGGAATATCAATAAATGAATAAAGGAGTTCTGGTCTTATTGCTGGCAGACCCGCCTATGAAAAAACAAAAGAAAGAGCAATGATTACAGGCTACTGAATTCAAACTAAAAATATACCTGCAAACGGATTAACTCCTTTATCTCGATACATTTGAAGGGTCTTTTGTGCCAACTCTTGCTGATTGTCTTTATATTTTACTTTTAGTTCTTTCAGTTCTGGTTCTATTTCTTTCATTAATAATTGAGTTTTAATAGCTTTTTTTGAAAGAGGAAACAATATTACTTTTACAAAAACAGTTAAAATAATTACAGCAAAACCAATATCAGCATTAGGTAGAATATCAATAAGACCTATAAGTATATTATAAAGGGGTTGATAGAGAAGCTCTGTAAACAAAGTTTTCATAATTTAATTTCTTTCAAGTTATTAAGTAATTCTCTGTATTGTATGTCTTTTATTCCTGAATTCAAAATAAAAACATAGTCAGATATCGGTAATTTTATTGATGATTCTTTAATAGCGTTCAAAAATCTTCTTTTAAGATAATTTCTTTCAACTGCTTTTTTTGATATTTTTTTTGAGACAACAACCGAATATCGACTAAATCCTACCTTATTAGTTTTTATTTTAATTAAATAAAAATGTGTTTTTATCGTTTTACCAAAATCAAACACCTCCTTAAATTCAGAGGTGTTTAATCTGGAACTTTTTTTAAACATAGAAAAAGATTCTAAACGGTTAGTTTTGCCCTCCCTTTGGCTCGTCTTCGCTTCAAAACCTTTCTGCCTGAGGTAGTTTCCATTCTACTCAAAAAACCGTGTGTTCGAGCTCTTTTTCTTTTTTTAGGTTGATATGTTACTGACATAAATTCTATTTAATAAGTTATACACAACTTTTTAACATAGAAAGTGATTTAAAACAAGTTTTGATTTTTTTTAAGTACTATATAATTCATCAACATGATATCCACATTCAACAATCCAACACTGTGGGAGGATTCTCTTAAAGAAATAGAGAATTCAATATCTTCGGCCAATTTTAATACTTGGTTCAAAGAAACGTTTCTTATTAAGTTTGATGATGGAGTAGTTTACATAGGTGTGCCGAATGCTTTTATAAAAGACTGGATTGCTAAAAAGTTTTATACAACAATTCTAAAAACACTAAGAGACAAAGAAGGATCAATTCGTTCTGTTGATTTTATTATTGCAAAAATAGATAAAAAAAGAGTTGAAAACAAGAAAGAAAAAACTGCAAAAGAAAACAATACAGCACTTCCTTTGTCAGAATTCGTTGTAAATAAAGATGATAATCTTAATCCAAGATATACTTTTGATTCTTTTGTAATTGGACCCTTCAACGAACTAGCTTACGCTGCGTCTTGGGCAATTATTAAAAATCCTGGGGTTGTTTATAACCCACTATTTATACATGGTTCAACAGGACACGGCAAAACCCACTTAATTCAATCAATTGGAAATCAAATAAAGATGAATTTTCCAAATAAAAAAGTTTTTTATTTAACTTCTGAAAAGTTTATGCACGAATATATGTTTTCTGTGCAAAACAACAAAGTTCCCATGTTTAAAGAAAAATACAGAAAATATGATGTCTTAATAATGGACGATATTCAATTTCTTTCCAACAAAAAAAGTACTCAGGAAGAGCTGTTTCATTTATTTAACTCTCTTTATGAAAACAATAAACAAATTGTATTCTCTAGCGATATTCATCCTAATTTTATTACAGGACTGGAAGATCGTTTAAAATCAAGATTTAGTCAAGGAATGATAATCGATATTCCTCCTCCAGACCACGAATCAAGAGTTCAAATAATAAAGAAAAAGTCTTCTAATTCCGGTATTTTTATAGATGATTCAATCATAGAATTTCTAGCAGAAACAATAGAGGGGAATATTCGAGAAATAGAGGGTGTTGTTAATATTATTGCTTGTCAAACTCAATTAAAAAATAAATCATTATCCATACCTGAAATACGAGATTTAATTAAAAACACAACAAAACCTAAAAAAATGGTTTCTGTTTCAGATCTCATTAAATTGGTTGCTGAATTTTATGGTTTAAACACAGAAAGTCTTTGTGATAAAACAAGGAGAAAGGAGGTTGTGAGACCAAGACAGATTGCAATGTATATATTAAGAGAAGATTTTAATATATCATTTCCAACAATAGGAGAAAAAATGGGAGGAAGAGATCACACTACAGTAATCCATTCTTGTGAAAAAGTTAAAAACGACTTAAAGTTCGATAAATTATTAGAACAACAAATAACTGAGATACGAAATATTCTGTAATTAATTACTTTTTAAACGAACTGACTTCTCATTATTTTATTGTGGATAAGTATGTTAATAACTTGTGGGAAAGTATTTAAAAAACCTCTAACAACTTTCTCATAAAAAGTTAGCAACTCAGTTCGTTATAAACAATTCGATTAATGTTTAGAGAAATCCACTTTTCCTAAAAAGAAATCCCCAAGTAATGCACAGTCCCAACCCTGAAAAACGATTATAAAATAGGATATAATTGACTTATCCAGTTATCCACTGCAATATATACATAATAATATATGAAAATAGAAATTAATAAGAACAACTTACTTAAAGCTCTGACCAGAGCAGATAAGATTACAGGGAAGAATGTAAGTCTTATAGTTTTACAATGTGTAATTATTAAAACTCTTGAGAATGAAATTGAAATATCCGCAACAAATCTCGAATTAGGAATAAAAGTTTATGTTCCTGCAAAAATTGAAAGAAGTGGAGAAGTTGCAATATCTTCTTCAATTTTAGTTTCTTACCTCAATAATCTTCTTCAGGAGGAAAAATTAGTGATAGAACACCAAGACCAAATACTTAGAATAATTGGAAATAAAAGTGAAACACAGGTTAATACTTTTTCAACCAGTGATTTTCCTTCTATTCCTAAAGTTGAATCCGATAAAAAATGTATCATGGAGGTACAAGATTTAATTGAAGGATTAAAGTCGGTATGGTATTCGGCAAGTGTGTCGAGTATTAAACCTGAGCTATCAAGTGTCTATTTGTACTCAGATTCAAATGAATTAACTTTTGTGGCCACAGATTCATTCCGTCTAGCAGAAAAGAAATCAGGGGCAAAAACAGAGGATTTTGAAAGTATTTTAATTCCACAAAGAAATGTTAGTGAAATAATAAGAGTTTTTGAAGGGATAGAATCAAAAATAACCGTTGTTTTTGGGCAGAACCAAGTTTCTTTTGAAGTAGAAAAAGAAATATATCTTATTAGTAGAGTTGTTGATGGTGTTTTTCCTGATTATAAACAAATTGTTCCTAAAGACATCAAAACAGAATTGACAATTTTAAAACAAGATTTAATAAATGCATTAAAAATTTCTAATTTATTTTCAGATAATTTTAATCAGGTAAAATTTCATATTGATGCAGAAAACGATATTTTTGAAATTACTTCTAAAAATAACGATAAAGGTGAAAGTAGAACAAGTGTTTCAACAATAATAAAAGGTGAGTCGTTGGATATTAATTTTAATCAAAAATATATTACTGATTGTTTTAATTCTATAAAATCAGAGAGTTTTCAATTGATTTTTAATGGTGTGGGTAGACCTATGATAATAAGAGGTAATAAAGAAGGGGGGTTTATGTATCTTGTTATGCCTTTGAATAAATAATGGAAATAAAATTTTTATTAGAAAAATATAAAAACTTAGGATTTTCTCAAAAAAGAATAAAAGAAATAACTTTTGAAGTTTTTAAACAATTCTCTTTTAGTTTAAACCCTGGCGATATTCAAATTAAAGATAATGAGATAAAAGTTATGTTTTCAGGAACAAAAAGAACTCATTTTGTTCTTATTAAGAAAAATTTAGAAGAAAAAATAAAAGAAGATTTAAAAAAAGAGGGTTTTTCTGTTTTTAAAATTTATTAATCCACTTTAAAAGTAACAGAATCTTTATAGGTTTTTCCTTCTTTATCTTTAACTTCAACTTCTATTTTGTTGTTTCCTTTTTTGATGGAATCTTGTTGACTTGGTATAAAGGAATAAACTCCTCCTTCTGGGTTTAATTCTCCAAGATATTTACCATTCAAAGAAACTTTTCCGGATTCTATGTTTGATCCAATAAGAGATGCTGCTACAAAAATTTCCATTGTTTCTATATATGTTTTTCCTTCTTCAGGACTTACAATTTTTAAATTAGAATTAGAAATGTTTTTCTCTACAAAATTTTCCCCAGAAAGCCATTTTTGCAAAGGTTCTTCCCAAAGCAAATATTGTGAATCAGAAGCAGGGTTATTTGGAAAGGCTCCTTGAGGATCATCCTTATTTACCCAGTGTAATATTTCGTGAACTCCTTGGGGATTTTCCCAAATACCTTTTAAAACTAATTTTATATTCGAATCTATTGGTTCTGGATCAATAAAGCTAGATGAAGGATATTTTTCAATAGCTTTTTTCATGAATTCGTTCCACATTGGGGCCACAATAAATCCGGCTGTTAATTTTTGCATAGAACGATTGTCATTGTTTCCAGCCCAGGCAGCAACAGAAATATTAGGAGTATATCCAACGATCCAAGTATCTCTGGTGTCGTTTGTTGTTCCTGTTTTTACTGCAACATCTATATCTCCAAAATAAAGTGGAGAATTAGCACCATATGCTGGTGTTCTTGCTATATTGTCCGAAAGAACATTGGAAATTAATCTCGCTGTTTGTTCTGGGAGAACTCGATATTCTTTTTGTTCAAACTCCTCCAGAACTTCACCGTCGCTATCTTCAACTTTAAGAATTCCTTCTGTTGGGTGTTTGATTCCGTCGGCAGCAAAAACAGAATAGGCTGCTGCCATATCAAGAGGTCTAACTTCACCACCTCCAAGAACAAGGGTTAATCCATATTGTTTTGCGCTTGTAAGGGTTTCTAGACCCATTTGTTTTGCAAGGCTTAAAGAATCGTCTATTCCTGCAAGATAAAGCGTTTTTACCGCAGGAATATTAAGAGATTGTGCCAATGCGTTTCTTAAAGAAATTGGTCCTCTAAATTTTTCGTCATAGTTTTGTGGGTTATAACAATTGCCTCCTGAATAACATGTTGTTGAAAATTCTGTGGGTAAATCAAATACCACAGTTTCTGGTTTATAACCTTTATTAAAAGCTTCGGCATAAATAATTGGTTTTATAGAGGATCCTGGTTGTCTTGAAGCTGTGGCAATATTAAAATTACCATCAATTTTATCATCAAAATAATCACGAGAACCAACCATTGTAAGTATTTGTCCTGTGTTTGGGTCTGTTACAACAAGAGCAGCATTTTCTGCATTGTATTTTGTTTCATTTATAAGTGCCCATTTTTTAACAATTTCCTCAGCGTCTTTTTGCAGATCCCAATCTAAAGTGGTTATAACTTTTAAACCTCCTTTTTCCACTAATTCTGTTCCATATTTTTCTTCTAGTAATTCTCTTATGTACATCACAAAATGAGGGGCCTTAATTCCATAGTTTTCTTGTTTTTCAAATTCCACTTTTGTTTTTATAGCTGTATCATATTCTGTTTTAGTAATAAAATTAAGAGATAACATTTCTTTTAATACTTTATTTTTTCTTTTTTCTAGTTCATCTCTGTGACTACCGTATGGCGAATAGTATGTGGGTGCTTGTGGTAGGGCGGCAATATAAGCCGATTCAACAAGGCTTAAATCCTTTGCTTCTTTACCAAAAAATTTTTTACTTGCTTCTTGTACACCATAAACTGTTCCTCCATAAGGAATTTCATTTAAATACAATTCTAAGATTTCGTCTTTGGTTAGTTTTGCTTCAAGTCTTGGCGCAAGAACCCACTCTTTCAGTTTTCTTGATATTTTTTTGTCACTTGTTAACAGTGCATTTTTGATTATTTGTTGTGTAATTGTAGAGCCTCCTTGACCAGTCAAAAGATTTCCGTCTTTTATGTTTGTTAAAACAGCACGCAGAATGGCTTTTGGTTCAATCCCGTGGTGTGTATAAAAGTTCTGATCTTCAATGGCGATTGTTGCCCATTTTAAATAATTAGATATTTGATCAAAAGACACAACTGTTCTTATAACGTTTCCATGAACATCAAATAAAACAACTTTTCCTGTTCTATCATAAATTTTTGTTGATTCAGAAATAACTCGATTTTCAAAATTATTTAAATCAGGAAGTTCTATAGTGCTAAGCCAAATAAAGAAAAAACCAAAGAAGATAAATATGACCAAAGCTATAGCCATTCCATATTTTTTTATATTTTTTTTACTAAATAAGGAAGCAAAAAAATTTTTTTTGTGGTGATTATTCATTGATGTAAGTATAATGCATTTATAAATAAATAAAAATAAAAAGCGGGCCCGAAGGGCCCGCTTTTTATTTTTTAATATTTTAGATTAAAAATCATCTTCGTCCCCATAAAAATCAAGATCCTCTTCATCCTCTTCTGCTGCCAAGGCGTCTAATTCATCTAGAATTTCTTCATCTTCTTTTTCTCCTTCTTCCTCTTCATTCGTGAGGTCTGTTGAGAGTGCTTTTATATGATCTTCTTCATCTAAGACATCAAGATCTGTTTCTTCAAAAATACTATCATCCAATAATGCATCAGTATTTTCTAATTCGTCAGTTGTATTTTCATCTCTTAAATCATCCATATATTTTTATTACCATTAATTGATGTATATTTAATATCAAAAAATAAAAAGTATGCAAGAGGGGTGTTTGTGTAAAACTATTTTAAAACAGAATTTATACAAGTTATCCCAACTGCTATGGCATCAAATTCATCATCATGTTTAATTTTTTTATCAATTTTTATTAGAAGAGGAATCATTTTTACTACTGCAGTTTTGTCGCTTTTACCATATCCTGTAACCCCCAATTTAATTGCTTGAGGAGAAAATTCATAAATTTTTATTTTGTGAATTTCACATAAAGTTAAAATCACACCCCGAAGTTCAGCAACTTTTAATGCAGTTTTTACGTTATTTGAAAAAAATAATGTTTCTATGGCGCAGGTGTTGGGAGAATATTTTTTTATTAACTCAGTTAATTTTGAAAAAATAAGAAAAAGTCTTTTTGAGTGAGACTCTTTTTTGTCGGTTTGGAAACATTCAGAATATAACAAAACATCTTTATTGTTTTGTTTTTCTAAAATAGCTATTCCAAGCCTTTCATATCCCGGGTCAATAGCGAGAATTTTCATAAAAATTAATTATCTTCTTCAATTTCATCAAGACCAACAACGTTGGTGTAAACGTTTTGAACATCTTCATTTTCATCTAATTGATCATAAAGGTTTACCATTTTTTGCATATCTTCTTCTGAAAGTTCAAGGGGCATTTGAGCCAAATATCCTCCTTCGTTTGTTTTTGTGAAAGCCCAAGAAGCCGCTCCGGGTGTTGCTAGTTCATAACCTGACTTTGCGAAGATATGTCTGACTTCTGCTGCGATTCTATTTTTATTGTCGGTAAGAGCTGTGATAATTAAAGCACTTCCTCCTGGTCCATATGCTTCATACATAACAGGTTCAAGAGCTACGGCATTTGCATCTGTTCCTTTTATAATTGCTTTTTCAATTACATCCTTCGGAACATTTTCTTTTTTTGCTAAATCCACGGCTTTTGTAAGTGAAGCTGAATTTATGTCTCCATTACATTTTTTGGATTCTAAAGTGATAAGTTTTGAATAACGAGAAAATACTTTACTTTTTTTGGCATCTGAACTCGCTTGTGTTTAATTTTTGAAAATTTATTGTGTCCTGACATAATAACCAATAGTAATCAGTGAAGACTCAAAAGTCAAAATTTACAAATAAAAAACCACCATAATTGGTGGTAGTGAAATTCGCCCCGAGGGTCTGTTGTGTAGATATTGAATACCCTTTTTTCTCTACACAACAGTAGCGGATGACCCTCAGGACGACACCTTTTGATAGTAATCTTTTTATTTGAGAAGTCAATAATTTTAATATCGATATGATAATTAATAAAAACCTCCACAAACAATTGTGGAGTTGGACAAGATTATTTAGAAAACTTTCTCACCTATTTAGGCAGCCAGGGAGCAAGAATCTCTTGTTGTGAATCAGAAAGTTTTATTTCTTCATCACACAAGGAGAGAAGGGTTCCCACTGTCTGAATTAGGAGCAAGAATGGTTCAGTTTCCTTTCGAAACTCTGCTGCTTCTTGTCTTTCTGCTGGTTTCAAAGCTTCTCTTGCTTTGACTTTTTCATGAAGAATCTCTTGGTTGGTTCTATATGCCAAAAAAAGTTCGGACACTGTTGTTTTTTTTCTCATTTTTTTATGCTCCTTCTTTTTGAAAATACTATAAACAATATTAAAAATCAAGATTTATTTAAAAGATTATTTACAAACCCAAGTGTTTATAAGCTTTTTCTGTAGCAGTTCTTCCTCTTGGTGTTCTTTCAATAAGTCCAAGTTGAATTAGATATGGTTCGTGGAATTCTTCAATCGTTCCGATTTCTTCTGAAAGAGAAACCGCGAGAGTGCTTGAACCAACAGGTCCTCCTTTATATTTTTCTATAATAGTTTTGAGAATATCTCTATCAGATTTCATTAAACCAAGAGAATCAATGTTTAGCATTTCCATTGCTTTTTGCACCAAATCTTTGTCTAGAGACTTATTTTCAATTTGTGCAATGTCACGACATCTTCTTAAAAGATAGTTTGCGGTTCTTGGAGTAAAGCGGCTTCTTGAAGCGATTGTTTGTGCAGCTTCTTCTGATAATTCAATGTTTAAAATTTTGGCTGAACGAGTAATGATTTTTTCAATTTCAGAATCTGTATAAAATTCTAATTTAAATACTCCACCAGAAAATCTTGATCTAAGAGGAGATGAGACCATTGCAATTCGTGTTGTTGCAGCAATAAGGGTAAAAGGAGGCAGGTCTAATTGAATAGATCTTGCAGAAGGACCTTTACCAATAATAATATCCAAAACTCCAGATTCTAGTGCTGGGTATAGAATTTCTTCAATAGACTTGTTTAATCTGTGTATTTCATCGATAAATAAAATATCACCAGCGGAAAGGTTGGTTAAAATTGAGGCAAGATCACCAACTTTTTCAATTGCTGGGCCAGATGTAATTTTTATCTGTTTCCCAGTGTGTTTGGCTATAAGATGGGCCATTGTTGTCTTTCCGAGACCTGGAGGACCATAGAATAGAAGGTGTTCAGGAGTATGGTTTCTTATTGCGGCGGCCTCTAAAAGTATCTTTAAATTTTGTTTTATATGAGATTGCCCAATATATTCGTCAAAAGTATTGGGTCTTAGAGTGTTATCCAAAAAAACATCTTCTTTTTCTATAAGCTCATCAGGAGAAGGGGTTGTTTTTAGAGTTCTTGACATATTTTAAAAAGGTGATAAACTATGCATTAAGTTTACAACTACATAGAAATAAAACAAGTTGCGTTAGCAATTTTTTTATCAAAACCATAAATCTCTAGACGATTGAACTTTTAGTTTAATAGGCTCTGTTTCGAGGACGCCCTGGTCCCTCCCGAGGCTCGCTGGGGCCATCCTTAGAGTTTTGTCTACCTTTGACACGTTTAAAGGCTCGTCTGGAGATTTATGTTTTTGATTGGATGAACTATGAAATCAATATAAGCTTTTTTCATAAAAAAACAACTAGTCAGTCCACAATATCTATTTCATAACAAACAAAACACATTTTAAAAAAATGTGTTTTGTTTTTTTATTTTTCTTATTAAATTATTTTTTTATTCATAAAATTATAAATAAAAATTTTTATGATAAAATATCCTCATGACAATTATTTTTGATGATAATAGAAGTAATCAGCGTGTTGCAGATCTAAGACAACAAGAAGAGGAAGATCTGGCACAGCTTCTTTCTGAAAAATATAATATTCCATATTTGGATCTTTCTGGAATCACTATTAATACTGATGCCTTAAAAATTGTTCCTCAAGAAACTTCTGAAAAAGCTAGGTTGGCAATTTTTGATATGGTTGGCAAAAAAATAAAAATAGCTTTGCTTTCTCCAAATAAAGAAGAAACACTTGCTGTTCTAGCTGATTTGGATAGTCGGGGATATGTTTGTTCCAAATATATTGTTTCAAATAGAAGCTTGGCAAAAGCTTGGTCTAGATTCGCCGATATTTCTTTTGCTACAGAATCAAAGGGTGGGGCGCTCGAAATAAACAGCAATCAAATAAATGAATTCATAAGTAAAACTCAAAATATTGATGACACCAAAAAATTAATTGAAAGTGTAATGGTGATGAAAAGAGCTTTTAGAGTTTCTCGAATTGTTGAAATTGTAGTTGCTGGTGCGATTGCAACAAAAGCATCTGATATTCACGTTGAACCAGAAGAAGAATCTGCGAGACTAAGATTTCGTATTGATGGTGTTCTTGTAGATATTGCTGTTTTTGATAGTGAAACTTTTAATTTACTTTTATCTAGATTAAAAATTCTTTCTGGAATGAAATTAAATATAAAAGATCAAGCACAAGACGGAAGATTTTCAATTAAAATTCAAGACACCGAAATTGAAATTCGTTCTTCAATTCTTCCTGGTGCTTATAGTGAATCTGTTGTTATGAGACTCTTGAATCCAGATCAGATTGCTGTTGATCTTAAGGAATTAGGCATTGAACCAGAACTGCAAGAAATTTTTAATAATCAACTTTCAAGACCCGATGGATTAATTCTTAATACTGGTCCAACTGGTTCTGGTAAAACTACGACTTTGTATGCTTTCATAAAACAAACACTTACACCTGGAATAAAAATTATTACAATTGAAGATCCTGTTGAGTATCATTTAAAAGGAATTGTTCAAACTCAAGTAGAGCATGATAAAGGTTATGATTTTTCTAGTGGTCTAAGAAGTGCTTTGCGACAAGACCCTGACATAATCATGGTTGGTGAGATTAGAGATATTGAAACAGCGGAAACAGCAATTCATGCAGCTCTTACAGGTCACCTCGTTTTTTCTACATTACACACCAACACTGCTGCCGGGGCATTTACTAGACTTATTGATCTTGGTGTTAACCCAAAAGTTCTAACTTCTGCAATTCGTGTAGCTATTGCACAAAGACTCGTTAGAAAACTTTGTGATAATTGTAAAAAACAGGTTAAGCTTGAACCCAAAAAATTGGAATTAGCAAAAGCAATTTATGATGGAATTGAAAATCCAAAAATTCCTTGGAGTGAAAATTTCTATGTCCCAGGAGATGGTTGTGTTAATTGTAATTATTTAAAATATAAAGGGCGAGTAGCTTTGTTTGAAGCTGTTTTGTCTGACAAAAAAATTGAAGAAGTTCTTCAATTAAATCCTAGTGAAAGAGAAATAAAAGATGCTGCAAGATCACAAGGGATACTCGATATGTCCCAAGACGGAATAGTTAAAGCTTTGAAGGGTGTTACAGATATTGGGGAGCTTGAAAGGGTGATTAATCTTGAGGCACAGAGTCCAAGAGCGACTTTACCAGATAAAGAAAACGGTTTTAAAGAACTTTCTAATGAGGATTTGTTGAGTGTTTAATTGTATACATGTTTCAAAAATCCATTTTG
>CAYOAC010000012.1:11159-19148 GCA_964401885.1 uncultured Candidatus Saccharibacteria bacterium | reverse complement strand
AAAATGTTTAATAAAATACTACTTAAATTTTTTGGTCTAAGGATAATCTATAGTCAGTGTGGAGAAGATTTGATTATTGAATCAATATTATCAAAGAAAAAAAATGGGTTCTATGTAGACGTAGGTGCAAACCACCCTATCAAATTCAATAATACTTTTCTATTTTATATAAAAGGTTGGTCAGGTATAAATATAGAACCAAATAATTCTAGAATGTGGCTTTTTAATTTTTTTAGAAAAAGAGATGTAAATTTGAATATCGGTATAGGAAAAGAAAAATCGGAAATTGATTTTTACATTTTTAAAGAAAGCACATTAAGCACCTTCGATAAAAACGCTTCTGATAGCTATCAAAAAATGGGACATAAGATAAAAGAAATAATAAAAATTCCAATTACCCCACTAAAAAATGTTTTTGAGGAACACGTTAAAGAAAAAGAAATTGATATTTTATCAATTGATACTGAAGGTTTTGACATGGAAGTTTTGGAAAGTAATGACTGGAATAAATTTAGACCACACTTTTTGATCATTGAAACTTTAGAATATAAAAATGATGGTACTGGGAAAAAATTAAATAACACCTTTGACCCATATACAGAAAAGATTGGTTACAAAAAAGTAGCAGAAACATACATAAATACAATATATGAAAAAAACTATTAAAAAGACTATAAACTTCTTACTCTCCCCCTTTATATTAAAAGATTATTTATCATTCAAAAGATCAACTGGTTCAAAAAGATTCTCTTTAAAATTAAAAGATTTTTATCCTCAAATTAAAGATAAAACTATTAAAACTGGTTTCGACAGACATTATGTTTATCACACATCTTGGGCAGCGAGAAAAGTTAGAGATTTTAATCCAGAATTTCATACCGATATTTCATCTAGTTTATATTTCTCTGGGATAGTTTCCTCTTTTATACCCGTTAAATTCTATGATTATAGACCAGCCGAATTAAAACTTTCTAATTTAAAAAGTGAACATGCAGATTTAACAAAATTACCCTTTGATAATAATTCAATAAAATCATTATCTTGCATGCACACAATTGAACATATTGGATTAGGAAGATATGGAGATCCAATAGACCCACTGGGAGATATAAAAGCATGTGAAGAATTATCCAGAGTTTTATCAAAAGATGGGCAGTTGATTTTTGTAACTCCTGTAGGCAAGTCAAAAATAGAATTTAATGCTCACAGAATTTATTCTTATAAACAAGTTTTAGACCTATTTCCTAATCTAGAATTAAAAGAATTTTCGATCGTTACAGACACTATTGAACAAGGAGATTTTATAGAAAATGCAAATTCAGAAATTATTAAGGATCAAAATTATGCTTGTGGTTGTTTTATTTTTACAAAACATGAAACGAATTAAAATAAAGGGAGGTTTAGGTAATCAAATGTTTCAATATGCATATGGCAAGAAACTTATTTTAATTGACAAGAAAAATATCTTTTTTGATATTTCATCTTTTAATAAAAAAAGTAAAGACACAGGTAGACAATTTATACTCGATAAATTCAACATAGACTCCTCGATAGAATTTATTAATAAAGGAAATTTTATAACTTCTTTTATTAATAAAATAATTTCAAAAATAACTGGGAACTATGGTTTTTACCAATCAGAGAAATATTTTAAACCAATAGAAAAAATAATAAGAAGAGAATTTACTTTAAAAGAACCTCTTTCCTCCGCTGCACAAATTATTTCAAATGAAATTTTAGATAAAAAAGATTCTGTTTCAATACACATAAGACGAGGAGACTATGTTCTCGATAAAAAAACAAATAAACATCATGGAACTTGCGAACTAGATTATTATAAAAAGGCAATAGAATATATTAAAGATAAAATTCAATCCCCTGTATTTTTTATATTTTCAGATGATATAGAGTGGCCTAAAGAAAATATCAAAGAAGAAAATTCTTTCTTTATTTCAAACCCAGAAATAAAAGATTATGAAGAACTAATTTTAATGAGTAATTGTAATCATCAGATTATCGCCAATTCATCTTTCTCTTGGTGGGGTGCCTGGCTCAACCAGAACCCAAACAAAATAGTAATTGCTCCACAAAAATGGTTAAATACTGATATATCAAAACAACCAGACATTGTCCCAAAAACATGGATAAAAATTTAATTAGTGTAAATATAGTTGCATATAACTCAGAAAAAACATTATCTAAAACAATTGAAAGTGTTTTATCTCAAAAAGAAGTAGTTTTTGAGATAGTTTTTGTAAATGATTATTCGACAGATTCAACATTACAGATAATAGAAACTTTTAAAAAAAATAATCCTCAGATAAATTTTACAATAATCTCTAATTCTCAAAATTTAGGGATTACAAAAAGTAGAAATATTGGTCTTTCAAATTCTGTAGGAAATTTTATTGCAGTGATAGATAGTGATGATGTTTGGATAAAAGATACAAAACTAAAAGAGCAATTAGATTTTCTAATTCAAAATACTGATCATATAATGGTTGGAACACAAATCAATCTAATAGATACAGTAGGTAATATTTTAAAAAGTTCTCAATATAAAATTGAAGACAAAAAAATTAAAAATAAAATTTTAATTTTAAATCAATTCGCACAATCAAGTGTTTTAATAAGAAAAATTAATTTTAAATATGATGAATCTTTTTCCATTTGGGAAGATTACGATCTTTTCCTTAAATTAGGTATTAAAAATAAATTGGCAAATATTAACGAAATAATGGTTAATTATCTTTATGCACCCAAAAAATATAGCTTAGAGAAAAACATAAAAAATACTTCCACAGAAATGCAAATTATTAAAAGATATAAAAAATATTATCCTAATTTTTTAATTGGATATGGTAAAGGTATTGTTAAATACATATTATTCTATCTCCACCTCAAGTAATTTTCTTAATTGATCCTCTGGTATCTCACCAGGCATAATAGGATTATGATTCTGTGATTCATCGATCATATTCTTAGTATTATCTTCCTCTAATTTTCTAGGATTTTCTTGTTCTTGTTTATGTTTTTTTATTTCTTCAACCAACCTTCCCTTATCTTCAATAGGTAAATTTTGTTTTGGCGTTTCTACTGAAGAAATATTTGCATTTGAATTGCCTATTTTAGAAGCATTATTTTCATTTTGTATTTTTGTGACAGTCTGATTGGCTCCATTCTGTTGTAAAACTTTCAACAAAGCATCTTTAAGAGCATTCTTGTTTTCTTTAGACATGTCTTTTTGACCAGGTTTTTGAGTAATAGATTTTAGTGATATAAATTCTTCTTTTATATCTTTTTGTTCTTCGTCTGTAGATTCATCTATTGCTTTTTTCTTAGCTTCTTCCATTTGTTTCTTAATTTCAAATTCTTTTTCTTTAGAAATTACAGGTTTTTTATCAGTAAATTGTGGTTTAGAATTTTCTTCTTTTTTGGTCAGATCAACGACAATATTTTTAGGATCATCTTTTACAATTGGCTTTTCATTTCTAAAATCTTGATTTGGTCGATTATTTCTATAATCATCATTTCTTCTATTGCCGTCATTTCTTTTATTTTGATCTCTTTCTCCTCCACCCCTTCTATCACCCCCATTATTTTGTCCTTGTCTATCTGAAGATCCTTTATTTTGTTGAGGGGCATTTTCTGATTTACCAAAATTAGTCAATTGTTTAACAAGCTCCTCTACTTCTATTCTAGAACGTGAAAATTGGCTCCTAGAAGAGTCTATTACAGCAACAATGTTATTTTCCTCAGGTACAGCAAGAGGCGGCAATGAGCGGGCAGAAAAAGGCTTAGATCCAACTCCATCGATCATCAAACGTAAATAAAATTGATACAGCCCGAGATTAACTATATCCTCTTGTGTAAAAGTTGGGGCAAATTCTTTTTCAAAAAGTTCTGCGTCAGTAGACCCCACTCTAAAAGTTATCAAAGTTCCGACGTTACCAAAAACAGCCGATCTTACTTCTTCTGGCATCTGTTCAACATATTGATGAGCTATGTGAAGATTCAATTTATATTTTCTAGCTTCAGATAAAATATCAGCAAAAGACTCATTAGCAAAAGATTGAAACTCATCAACAAAAAGAGAAAAATCTGGCAAGAGTTCGATCTCATGTGGGCCTTGATCAGCACGACTCATGGCAGCTAAATAAATTTTGGTTACAAGAAGTGAACCTAGAAGCTGTGCGTTTGATTCACCCATTCTTCCTTTTGATAAGTTAACGATAATAATTTTTTTATTATCCATCATCTCTCTCAAATCAAAACTGGATTTTGGTTGACCGATAATATTTCTAATTAGAGGATTTGAAGTAAATTGCCCAACCTTGTTTTGGATGGCAGGAACAGCTTCAGCTGCCATACGTTCTGTATAGTTTGCAAATTCATCTACCCAAAAAGATTTAACGGCAGTATCCTGAATATTTTCCACAACTTTTTTTCTAAAAGCTTTATCAGAAAGCATTCTGTTTACAGAAAGCAATGTAGCATCTGGATATTCAAGTAAAGCAAAAAGTGTGTTTGAAAGAATATATTCCATACGAGCAGACCAAGCATCTTTCCAAATCTTTTTAAATGCACTCATTAAACCAGATACAACAAGGTGTCTTTTATCGTACCCAACATCTTCCATAATATTAAAAGAAATTGGATATTCCATATCAAATGGAGCAAAATACAAAACATCTTTTATTCTTTCTTTTGGAATATATTCCAACATTAGTTCCGCGGTTTTTCCATGGGGGTCAATGAAGCACATTCCATTTCCATCTCGGATATCTTGTGCCGCCATATTTTCAAGCAAAGTAGACTTACCCATACCCGTCTTTCCAATTACATAAACGTGACGAGATCTGTCCTTTTGTTTTATACCAAACTTAACACGAGCGTTTCTCGCATCGGTTTCGGCGATATATATAACTTTATTTGGCTCTGACATTTGTGTTTATTATAGCAGACAATTATTTAAATTGTCATCTTAATTTTATGCATTATTAATTAAAGAGAATCTATAATTTTATAAACATCCCCCGCCCCAACAGTAACCAAAATACCTGGAATATTTTTATTTTCAGCAATATATTTTTTTACGCTTTCAAAATCTTCATAAAAAATAGCTTCGACTTTTTTATTTAAAAGTTCATCGACAATCATTTGGGAATTAATTGAATCATCATGTGGTTCACGGGCGGCATAGATTGGTAAAAGTATAACTTTATCAGCTTGAGACAAAACTTTCACAAAATCATTAAAATGTTCTTTTGTTCTTGAGAACAAATGAGGTTGAAAAATAATGGTTAATGGTAAATTAGAAAATTCTTTTTTGAAAGAATTTATTCCTGCCTGAATTTCGGTTGGATGATGTGCGTAATCATCATATATCTTTAAATTACCATAATCCTTTTTATATTCTAATCTTCTCCATGTTCCCCTAAATTCTGCCAAAGCTTTTTGAGTTTTATCTTTATCGAAATTTAAAATATCAGACAACGCTAAAGCAAGAGAAGAATTTAAAATATTATGATCACCTAAAACAAATAACTTAGGGACTTCAGATACGTATTTTTTATAATCGATAATTTTTGCAATACAATTATTTAAAACAGGTTTTATCTTTTCGTCCTCAGTATCGCAAATAATATAACCATCAGCAGGGACCTTTTGAACTAAATGTCTAAATGCATCATGAATATCCTCAAGATTCTTGTAATAATCAAGATGGTCTTCTTCTATATTTGTTATTAACAAAATTTTAGGATTCAAGTTCAAAAAAGATCTTTTGTATTCACACGCTTCAACAATAAATATCTCTTCTTCACCAAAAACATAATTTGACCCAGTCTGTGCCAATAAACTACCTACAATAACATGAGGTTTTTTATTATTTTTTAAAAACACATTTGCAACCATTGCTGTTGTACTTGTTTTGCCATGTGTTCCAGCAACGGCAATTGTATACATTTTTTTTGAAACTTCACCCAACATCTGAGCATAAGTAAACATTGGTAATTCTAATACTCTAGCCTCATTTAATTCTTCATTTAAGTTATCGATTGCAAGAGTATAGACAATACAATCAACGGTATTTAAAATATTTTCTTTTTTTTGCTCTAAATAAATCGAGACACCCTCTTTTTCTAAATCTTTTAAAATCTGCGAATCACTGCTATCAGAACCGGAAACTTTTATTCCATGAGCAATACACATTCTTGCCAATGCAGACATTCCAATACCACCTATTCCGATAAAGTGTATGTGTTTGTACGGAATCATAAATTAATATTTTGAGCATTAACTAATTTTTTATAATATGAATTTTTTTTCAATAATTCTTCATGTGTACCAATTCCCAGTATTTTACCTCCATCCATCACAACAATTTTGTCTGCATCAATTATAGTACTAAGTCTGTGAGCGATAACAATTCCGGTTTTATCTCCCAACATATCCCAGATTGCTTTGTTAACAAAAGCCTCTGTTTCACTATCAAGACTTGAAGTAGCTTCATCCAACATTAAAATTGGAGCATTTTTAATAAGTGCTCGTGCAATACAGACTCTCTGTTTTTGACCACCAGAAAGTTTTACCCCTTTTTCTCCAACAAAGGTATTAATTCCTTTTGGTAAATTATGTATAAATTCCTTTATTCCAGCTTTTTCTAAAACAGAATCAATTTCTTTTTCTGTAACACGTTTTTTGGTACCAAACAAAATATTTTCTTTTATTGAAACATCAAGGAGGTCTCCTTCTTGTGGAACATATGCAATAATATTATGCCAATCCTCAAGAATAATAGACCGGAGATCAACCCCATCAATCAAAATCGAACCCGAGTTCGGATCATATAATCTAAGCAATAAAGACACCACTGTTGTCTTACCAGAACCAGACCTCCCCACAAGAGCAACTTTTTCACCTTTTTTAATTTCAATATTAATTTTATTTAAAGCACTTTTTTTACCATCTTTATAATCAAAATTTACTTCTTCGAATAAAATATTATCTTCAAATTTTTTAACTGGTCTTGCCTGTGGGTCCATTTCAATATCAGATTTTTGTTCAAACATATCAAACATTTTTCTAATATTAGATTGCGCCACCAACATTCTTCTTTGAAACATTCTGAATTGGCTAACAGAAACTGAAACAGAAAAAATCCAAGCAATAGTAGGGATAAACATACCAACAGACATTATGTCTGATTGTATTAAATATAGAGCATACATAATACTTATAATAAAATAAACAACAAGTAACACATCCAAAATTATTTGTTTAAATCCATAGCTAAACCAAATTTTTATTCCATAATCATTTTTTTTCTTTTGAGAGTCTGCAAGGTGTTTACTTGTATCTTTCATTTTTCCTGAAAATTTCAGTAAGAATAAATTTTGCAAAATATCAACAAAAGTTTTATTTGTTTCAATACTTTTTTTAATTAATTCCTGTATAAGACCCTGCATTCTTTTATTTAAATAAAAACTAATTATCAAATATAAAATTGAAAAAATGATAACAATATATATGAAAGTAAGATTGATAAATAATAGTCCAATAGATGCAGTCAAAAATGTTGCAATAAGTGGAGCAATATCATACATGCACATAAAAATAAACTGACTCATAGAGTTTGCACCGGTCTTTAATACATCTTGTTTAAAGCCAGTGTGTTCTTGTTTCAATTGCCCAAGAGACAAATTAAATGATTTTTCGAGAGTTATTCTGGTTAAATATGATTCAAGATTAAACTCTATGTATTTCAAATCAAAAAACATACTATATCTCTGTATAGCCTGTTTTATGATAAGTGAAGCTAATAAAATAATTAAAAAAATCTGAACAATTTTAGGATCTTGAAGAGTTAGACCATCTACTATTTTTCCTAAAAAAAATTGAGTTGACGAGTTAATAATTGCCGGAGAAACAGAAAGTAAAAATGAAATGAAAAGCACTGTTCTGAAAGGTTTAAAGTAAATCAAAACT
>CAYOAC010000012.1:0-11149 GCA_964401885.1 uncultured Candidatus Saccharibacteria bacterium | reverse complement strand
TTTTAAAGCCTCTTTTGTATATTTATTACTTGGCGCCCACATCATCCATGATGTAACTCCTGCATCAATAGACGCGTTAATTTCTTTTCTAACTTCTACAGGACCATAATCTCCACCATAATCAAAATCTTGAATCCAAGTTCTCAATTGATGTTTACCCACTCTTTTTGCAATATCCGAAGGTGTTGTTGATGCGTTCTTAAGTGCTTCAGCCCTATCGGCACCTTTTTTCATTACGAAATATGTTAGTTCATAAGGATAATTATTTGGATTGGCCCAACCGTTAAATCCACTTGGATAATGGGAAGGATAGACCATAGGTGCAACATAATCAAAATACGGCAGCGTATTTTCTAATACTTGACCAATGTTTAAGTCATCATAATTTGTAGTGGTCATACCAAAAAGATCTGCAGAAGTAACAATACCTGTATCTTTTAATTGTCCGTGTAAATATTCAAAAAACTTTTTTAAACCTTCGGGTTTGGAAATATTACCACTATGAGGAAAAGCTATGTCTTTCATATTGCCATCTGAAGGATATCTGATGTAATCAAAATTAATTTCATCAAAACCAATTTGGTGTGATTCTTTTGCTAACTCAATAATATAGTCCCAATATTCTTTTGCTCCAACGTCAATAAAACTAATCCCTTTATTGTCTTTCCATACTCCACCATCACTTGTCCTTTTTACAGCAAGATCAGGTCTAAGTTTTGTAATAACATTATCTTTAAAAAAATTAACTATTCATATTTAATAAATATTTTTTTTATGTAATTCTTCAATAAATTCTTTTACACCTTTAGCTTTACAACCGCTTCCTTGTACCCCATATAATTTTGGGTTATCTGAAGGAAAAGAAATAGTTCCACTAAAATCCTTGATATCTATAACAATAGAATTTATTTCTGTAGTATCGATAAGATCAACAAGACTTTGTTTAAAATCTACAGTACTAAGCACACATGCTGTCATATAAATAGATTTTACATTTTCTGGTGTTTTAATGTGTTCAACAACAAGCTCTTTAGAAGTTGATGCCGCGTTTAAATTAGCCTTTTCTTCATCTCTTATGGGTTTGGGCACATAAGTGGATGGGGTAGAATTTGCTTGCAAATAAAAATATCCTCCAGTTAGACCAAATACAATAATTGCAAATATTAAAAATTTATTCATATATTTTTGATTGAGATGTTATTTTTGATTTCCGTCCAGGTGTTTTGACGACAACATCTGAAACAATAAATGGTTTATTCTCTTCAATCATGTCGACTACTTGCTCGATAGTTTTATTTTGAACATGATTATTAATTTCATCATTATGATAAATACTTTTCTGTTTTTTCTGAAGAAGATTATTTTCTATCTCTTTTTCAACAGCTCTAAGTATTAATGCGTAAGCCAAAGTAATTATTGAAACAAATATGAGTACATAATTTTTATAAACAAAAGGAATACTTAAAAAAGGTATAAATAAGTTCAGGAAACCAACAATAAAGATAAATTTATACGCTTTCATATGCGTATTATAAATCAAAGGTTTATTTATCCAAAATTATTCACAAATCAAAACAAATTCCCCTTTTTGTAAAGAAGGTTCTTTATCCAAAGTTTCAATCAATTCTTGAGAAGTCCCCATCAAAACTCTCTCGTGAATTTTTGTAAGTTCTTTGCAGATTATAATTTTTCTTTCTGGCTGACGAAAATCTATTTCTTGAAGTAATTTCATTATCCGATGAGTTGATTCATAGAAAATTACGGAGTGCTTATAACCAAGCGCTTCATCTAATTTTTTCTGTCTTCCTTTCTTATGTGGTAAAAAGCCAAAGAAAGTAAATTGTGACATCGGTAAACCTGATATGGATATTGCACTCGTCAAAGCACTAGCACCCGGAATAGATTCAATTGAAACGTCTGGTTTTTGTTCTTGCACAAGTTTAACTAAAAGTGATCCTGGATCACTGATGGCAGGTGTTCCGGCGTCACTCACAAGAGAAATTTTTTCATATTTATCAAATAATTCTAAAATAGATTCTATTTCTCTCTCTGTACTAAATTTATGAAAAGCCAAACATCTTGAATGAATATCGTGAGCAGAAAGTAATTTTTTTGTTGTTCGAGTATCTTCACATAAAATAATTTCTGACTCTTTTAGTATATCTAAAGCACGCAAAGTTATATCTTTGAGATTACCAATTGGGGTTGCAACTATATATAGTTTTGACATAAAGGTACTTTATCATAATAGGTTTAATTGAAAAGGCGCGGCCCGAAGGGCCGCGCCTTTCCTCCCCCTTTAAAATTAAAGTGTTTCAACGTAAATAATATTTGGTTCGTGAATTTCACCAAAAGGTAGCGATGCAGATACAACTACTCTATCTCCCTTTTTAGCTAATTTTTCTTTAATAAGAACATCTCTAATCAAAACACTAGTGTCTCTAAGAGATTTATGTTCTTGAATCAATATTGGGTAACACCCCCAACTTAATTGTAATTGTTGAAAAGTAACTTTGTTTGGAGTCAAAACAATTACAGGTCTTGTTGGTTTGTGTCGAGAAATATATCTTGCATTATATCCAGAAGATGTAATTGAAATAATATATTTTGCATCAAGTCTTATTGCATTTTTAACAGCACTAAGTGTCATAGATTCTGCAATTGAAATTTTGTGGTGAACTCCATCCTTGTAATAAACTTGTTTTATAAGATCTCTCTCAACATGTTCTGCAACACGAGTCATAAGTGCTACAGCTTCCACAGGATATTGTCCAAGCGTTGTTTCTTCTGAAAGCATAATAGCGTCTGTTCCATCAAGAACGGCGTTGGCCACATCAGAAACTTCGGCTCTTGTTGGTACAGGAGAATTAATCATGGATTCAAGCATTTGAGTTGCAGTAATTACAGGTCTTCCTGCTTCATTACATTTTTTAATAATCATCTTTTGAATAAGTGGGACTTCTTCTGCAGGAACTTCTACAGCTAGATCTCCTCGAGCAACCATAATTCCATCTGAAACTCTAATAATCTCATCGATGTTTTCTACGGCTTGTGGAGTTTCAATTTTTGAAATGATGTGAGCTTTTGATTTTGCTGTATCAAGTATTTTTCTAAGTTCCAAAATATCTTTTGGTCTTCTTACAAAAGATAAGGCAAAAAAATCAATATTATTAGCAAGACCGAATTCCAAATCTTTTTTATCTTTTGGTGTAAGTGAGCTCATTGAAACATCTGTATCAGGAAGGTTAACTCCTCTTCTACCTTTCAATTCTCCGCCTACTTCAACTTTACAAACAATATCTTCACCATTTATTTTTGTTACAACCATTCTTTTTTTACCATCATCAAGCATTACAGTATGACCAACTTTAATCTCTTTTGGAAGTTTTTTGTAATTTACATGAACAATGTTTTCATCACCCTTAATAGATTTTGTTGTAAGAGTAAAAGTTTGTCCCTTTTTAATTGTTACTCTTCCAGACTCTGTAGCAAATTCTCCAATTCGAATTTTTGGACCACCAAGATCTTGAAGGAAAGCAACAGGGATTCCTGTTTTTTCTGAAGCCTTAATACCGTTATCAATCTTAACTTGATGTTCAGCAAAATCTCCATGAGAGAAGTTCATTCTAATAACGTTCAACCCGGCTTTTAATAATTTTTCTAATTGTTCTTGTGAACTTGTTGCGGGGCCAATTGTCGCAACGATTTTTGTTTTCTTTTGTGGAATATTCATATCAAAATTTAAATAAAATAAGAGCGCCAGTATATCATGCAATTTTAAAAAAGTCACACAAATTAAAAGCCTCTACCCGATTAAGGTAGAGGTCTTCATCAAAATGATGTTACCCGATATTTTCTTTAACTCGAATAAAAACAAGTCCTGCTTCATTACCCCAACCACACATAGGATTTTCATATTCAGCTTCAAGTTTGTCACGACTATTTGACACAGCACGGTTGGTTTTCAAAACAAAAGGATCTTTTTTATCAGAAGGAATGAATTTGGGTTCATGCATAAATACAAGATACTCAAATCCTAATTCACGGATATTTTCATTCGTAAGATGTTGTCGAACAATACATGCATCAGCAACACTTAGTTGCTTATAACCTCTAGATTGTGCATATCCCCTAATTACCGAAGAAACGTGCCTTTGATCATGATCAGCAAACATGTGCCCTGGAATAATTACCAAATCATATTTTGCAGAGAAACCCTCCAAAGATTCAGTCGCTAAAATATCATGAACTTCACCAGAAAGCTCGATAATCACATTATTCTCCTCCAAGAAATCTCGTCTTTGAGGATCCGACATACATGTTGAAAAAATTTCAACATACAACAAATGCCCACATGTTCCAATAATTTTCATAAACAATTTAGGTTGAACTCCCAACAAAAATTATCATTACTCAATATATTTGTCAAAAACTAATATTATATTTTTCTTCCGATAGCCGCTTTAACAAATTCAGTAAAAATAGGATGTGGCGAAATTGGTCTACCTTTAAATTCTGGATGAAATTGAGTGCCTAAGAAAAATGGATGTTTTTCTTTTGGTAATTCTGCGATTTCCATTAGTAAACCATCTGGAGAAGTCCCTGAAAATACTAATCCTGATTCTTTTATCTTTTCTACATATTGCGAATTAACCTCATATCTGTGTCGATGTCTTTCACATATAATATCTCCTTTTTTAATATTCCAATATTTGGTTTTTGTATAGGCATCAAAAGCGATTGTTTTTTCTTTCAAAACACAGTCATAAGAACCCAATCTCATAGTTCCACCATAATTGTTTTTTAATATTTTTTCTTTTTGATCAAGCATAATATCTATCACTGGATATTTTGTTTTTGGATTTATTTCAGTTGTATGTGCACCAACAAGATTTGCTACATTACGAGCATATTCAACAACCATCAATTGCATTCCATAACAAATTCCAAAATAAGGAATTTTATTTTCTCGACAATATTTTATTACGTTTATTTTTCCTTCAATACCAGTTCCTCCAAATCCACCAGGAACAAGTACCCCTTGAAATTTTGAAAGTTCTTTTACCTTGATAGGGTCTTTTTCAAAATCTTTAGAATTTATCCAGGTTATTTTTGCTTTTTTATTTAAATAAAATGCAGAAAATTTTATCGACTCAATCACCGATAAATATGAGTCAGATAAAACAAAATCTCCTGTATCGAAATATTTTCCAACTATCGCAATAGAAACTTCTTCCGTTGAATTTCTGGTTCTATTAACAAAACTCACCCAGTCTTTTAGATCTGGTTTTCTAACAGGAATTTTGAGTGCCTTTGCAACCAATTCTCCTATTTTATCTTTTTCAAAATTAATAGGAACATCATAAATACTTTCTATATCAGGCGCAGAGATAACATGCTCTTTTCTCAAACCACAAGTTATAGCTAATTTTTCTTTTCTCTTTTCATCCATTGGATTTGAACTTCTAGCAATAACGAAATCTGCCTGAATACCAAAAGAATTTAATTGTCTAATAGCATTTTGTGTTGGACGAGTTTTCATTTCACCAAGAGTTCTTGGGATTGGAAGATATGAGACCATCACAAAAATAACATCATCTGGATTTTGTACTTTCATAACACGAGCAGCCTCATAAAAAAGTGCATTTTGAAAATCTCCAATTGTTCCTCCAATTTCTACAATAGAAATATCTGCTTTACTATTTTTTGCAGATTTTTTAAATCGATAAATTATTTCATCTCTAATATCAGGAATTGCTTCTACACATTTTCCTCCATAAGCTAAGTTTCTTTCTTTTTCAATTACATCTCGATAAACCATTCCTGATGTCATATAAGAAAAATCATCAACATCTTTATTTGAGAATCTTTCATAATTACCCATATCTTGATCTGTTTCTAAACCAGAGTTCAAAACAAAAACCTCACCGTGTTCGGTGGGGTTCATAGTACCCGCATCGACATTAAGATACGGATCAACTTTCATAAGATTTACTTTGTAATTCATGGATTCGAGAATCGTTCCTATCGAGGCGGTAGCAATTCCTTTACCAACTCCTGACATCACACCTCCAATAACAAAAATATATTTATGATTTTTTTTAGCCATGTAGAGATTATATCAGAAAAATAAATAGGGTTTTATAAAAAGAAAAAGACGACAAGTTTGCGGGGCAAACTTGTCGTCTTGGTAGCTAACCATCGGTCTTATCGATGTGCCCACCACACGGCGCGGAACGTTTTTTCATCTTTTATAGTAGACACGAATATAAAAATATGTCAATAGAATCTTTGACAAATTACAATAATTATGCTAATATTATAATCAGAAAATGCACCACCATTTTCTTGCGACATTGTTGCGGATTGCGGTGGCCGGAAGCCACTTATGCAATCCCGGGTAATGGAACCCCTTTGTCTAAGTTTGGAATGTGGTACATCGATAACAAAAAAATGAAACAAAAAGTGTTAAGTAGTGCGGCCAAAATGTTCTCAAACTTTTGGATCAAATCACAAAATAACCCCAAACTGTATGGGTTCAGCGAGGACGCCGAAATCTGCCGAGACAGACTCGATGCCTATATCCTTGGGAAATATTTGACGACCGCAGCCTTCCTCACAGGATTGGTAGTGGCTCTTATGTTTATGTTCCAAAATCAAAACCGAGAGTTAGTTATCTTAAGCTCTGTGCTCGGTATTCTCGGATTTGTGATGATCATCATCTTGGTGACATTTTACAAGCCCGGCAACACCCGAACACAAATTGCAAAGGAATGGGCTCCTGTCCGGCGAAAGCTCCTGAAATATGGAGTCGTACAATGGATTGCTCAAAACCAAAAAGATCAAGACTTCGTCCAAGTTTCAGTTCCACGCACACCCAATGATCGCCCTCTTCTCGTGAAAGCTTTTGACGAAAGTATGAAAGCTCTTCATGAGAAACTAAAAGAATCCCAAATGGAAGGTCTACCCAAAAAGGAAGCTAAGCTCTTGAGGGAAATGAAGGACCTTAGTTTACTCCCGGGGAAATTCGGGATTGTAATGAACTTCAGTTCATATGGGCTCCCAGAACCCACTGTGAAACTTAAATGCACCTGTGTCGGTTATGTGAATCCGTAACCCTAACCACCCCGTTTACGAAAGCACCCCGCTTCTCGTGAGCGGGGTGTTTTTTATTTAAAAACTTGGTTTAATTTCTAGTTTAGAAACTCTATTACCTAATGAATCTATATCTCTTTCATTTCTTTCGAATCTTCCCTCTAAAGTTTCGATAATTGCACAAAAATAATCATGTTGTCTTTCAATTAAAGAGTCAATGTGATGTTTCATATCGCTTTGATAGTAATTAAATATCTCTGAGACATAGTCTTTTGTTGCATAATTTTGAGATACAATAAAACTCTCAGTGACATAACCACCTTCTTCTAAAAAGTCAGTCAAAAACCCTTTTGTTACATTCTCTTCTCTCTCCTTTTTTGATAACTTTTTCTTCATTGATAAATATCCTATCACACTCAAAAAGTTAGTTTTCCACAGCTAATTGTTTACTACTTTAGAAAAAAATTATTTAAACTATCTCAATTTTTGCACCAATAGAATTCAAACGATTAGCAATATCCTCATACCCCCTTTCAATAGCATAAACATTTCTGAGAATTGATTCTCCGGGAGCTGCAAGCATCGCAATAAGGACAATCATGGCCGGTCTAAGTGCAGGCGGGCAAACTACTTGAGTTGCTTTCAATGAAGTTTTCCCTGTTACAAAAACTCGATGTGGATCTGCAAGTTTTATATTTGCACCGAGGCGATTTAATTCTGTAAAATAAATTGCCCTATTTTCCCACATCCAATCATGAATAAGAGTTTGTCCATCTGCTTGAGTTGCAATTGGAACAAAAAAAGGAAGATTATCTGTATTAATTCCAGGATATGGTAATGCATGAATTTTATCAGCCGGAGCAATAAGTTTTGAAGGAAAAATTGTAATATCAACAAGATCTGTTCTTTCATTATCTGATTTGTACTTTTTTGTCTTTTTATACTTCAACCCCATCTTTTCTAACTTCAATAATTCAAGAGCAAGAAAATCAATTGGACATCTCTTAATGACCAATTTAGATTCTGTCACTATTGCTGCCGAAATAAACATCATCGATTCAATTGGATCTTCGGCACAAGAAAATTCAATATCCATATTAATATTTTCTTTTCCCATAATAATAAGTCTATGAGTTCCAACCCCCTCAATTTGAATTCCTAATTTTTGTAAAAAGAAACAAACTTCTTGAACTTGATAATTTGATGAGGCAAAAGATATTTCTGTTTTTTCTATTATACCAGCGGCTGCAAGCAAAATATTTATAACAGCAGTATCTCCAGCTTCATACATAACAATTTCTCCGCCATGTAATTTTTCTTTTGAAATTTTATAAAAATCAGATTCAGTTTCAATTTCGATACCCAACTCTTCAAGTCCGTATCGATGAGCAGCAATTGTTCTCTCACCCATTTTGCATCCTCCGGCATGAGGCATTTTAAATGAATCAACATGGTGAATAAGAGAACCAATCATCATAAGAACTGATCTTATTTTTTTGGAAGCTTCAACATCTAATTCTGATAATTCAAATTTTTTGGGAGGTTTTATAGTTAGAGTATTTTCAACCCACTTATACTGCACACCAATACTTTCAAAAATTTCCAGAACCCTATTAACCTCTTCTATTCTAGGAACTTTTTTTAAAGTAGTAATTCCTTTATTTAAAAGAGATGCAGCCAACAAACCCATAGCTCCGTTCTTTGAAGTATTCGTCACAATTTCACCAGAAAGTTTTTGTCCTCCCGTAATTTTAAAATCCATAGTTTTATCCAAAGAAATAAGTTTTCTATGCAATACTTCACCAATTTTTAAAATTTCTTGAGTAGTGATGTTTTGATTACCGGATTCAATTCGAGCAACAGCACTTTGAGAAGTTTTCAATAATTTTGCAAAATCACCTTGAGTTAAACCTTTCTGAGTTCTTAAGGACTTTATAAGCATTCCGATTTGCTGTAATGAATTTGATTGATTATTGTTTTTTGACATAACACCAATATATCACATATGATATATACATGAATCTTGATTTACACACATATTCAACGTTTAAACTGGGTGGTAAAGCACACATGACATATAACATTGAAATAGAAACTGATATAGAAAAAATAAATTCTTATTCACAGAAGCTAAATAAACCTTTAATCATAATTGGCGAAGGATCTAATACTATTTTTGACGATACACATGACAAATACATAATTGCTAAAATGAAGATAAAAGGAATAAAAATTATTTCAGAAAATAAATCGAACACTATTATCGAAGTTTGCGGAGGTGAAATTTGGGATGATTTTGTAAATTGGAGCGTTCAAAATAATTTATCAGGAATAGAAGCACTATCTGCAATCCCTGGTACTGTCGGTGCTGGACCTATTCAAAACATTGGAGCTTATGGAACAGAATTATCTGATGTAATAATTTCAGTTAGAGTTTTTAATTGCGAAAAAAATATTTTTGAAGAAATAGATAAAGAAGAATGTAATTTTTCATATAGAGACAGTGTTTTTAAACAAAACAAAAATAAATATATTATTACTTCAATCAAATTCTTATTATCAAAAGACAAACCCAAAATCCCAGAATATAAAGATGTTCAAGATTTTTTTAAAGACAAGGCACCAACTCTTTCTCAAATAAGAGAAGCTATTATTCAAATACGTTCATCCAAAATCCCTGATTATAAACAATATCCTAATTGTGGGTCTTTTTTCAAAAATCCAATTGTTTCAAAAGATATTTTACAAAAGATACAATCTACAAATCCCAATATCCCCTTTTTTCAAATAGAAGAAAATTCATACAAACTTTATGCTGGCTGGTTAATAGAAAATACAGATTATAAATCAACTGAAACAGAACACTTTTATTTTTATCCTAAAAATAAATTGATATTAATTCATGATGGTAATGGAACTTTTTCAGAATTCCAAGGGTTACTTTCCAAAATTATTTTCAATATTAAAAAAGACTTTAACGTCACATTGGAACCAGAGCCTAATATTTATTAAATCAGTTGGAGCAATTTTTGACATTAAAGTCAATTCATGTTATTATTTAAAATGGAACAGCGACTATCTCGATCTCTCTTCTATCTATTCATGTCACCTTCAGCATGAGTTAGTAGCTCAACTGAAGCTGGGTTAGTAGCCCTCTTGAACAAGATTAAACTATCGAGAAAAGAAAAACAAAAGAATGAAAACAATGTTATTGATTAGACTGATTTTTGATAAAAAAATTCAGTGGGCGGTTCTCAATTGGAAAGCAAATAAGCGTCTTGAACCAGTAAAAAGTTCTTTGAAGTTTAAACTGCTATCCTTTGCCTATCAATTGATCTCAATCTTCTGGATTGGAACAATTATAAATTACTCAATATCTCTAAAAGGGATGGGTTTGGGTCTATGGTGGATTCCTTGTACAATTATTACCAGCTTATCAGCAGGATTACTGGTAAAGGTAGTCTGGTTTTTCTACGATGAAAAGTTAAAAGACCTGAGTATCTACGAGGCCTCATCTTCGTTCGAAAATGACCTCTATGAACTCCTATTAATTGTTACAGGAAAGAAAAAAGGTCAAAAGATTTCAGTAAAAGATCTTTCTTTACTGCATAAAGGACCACAAGATTTACCTCCATATCCTCCATACCGTTGCTGTGTTAAATTCGTGGGCCATGTCATTGCACTAGCCATTGAAATAATCCAGGATAGCGATGTGGTTCTATCCTCACGATTTCCTGGCAGTGAAACTGACAGAAAAATTATGAAGATTAACATTGACCTTGAAAAAGCAAGGCTCAAAGAAATACTTTCGATAGGTCATGCATTCTGCATGACAGATCTTACAGTACAGCAAATTTACAATGCTGCGAATGCACAGATTGCAAGGCAAGACATTCAAAGACTTGCAAGCGGACAGAACTGAACCATTCTGAATGTTCAGAGCGTGTGAGGAGGAACTCCTCACACGCATTTTTTTATTTAAAAACCAAACATTTACAAACTTCTAAAAATATTGTAATATAACGCCCCTGGATGAAATTACATACCCTATTAG
>CAYOAC010000011.1:0-20812 GCA_964401885.1 uncultured Candidatus Saccharibacteria bacterium | reverse complement strand
AAAGTAAATAAAATATGCACACATAGCTCAGTTGGTAGAGCAGTCGTCTTATACACGACCGGTCCTAGGTTCGAATCCTAGTGTGTGCACCAAATGAAGTATCAAAAGTTAAATTATTTTCTTAATAAAATAGAAGAACCCAATTCAAGTAGGTGTAAAAAACTTTTTGAAGATTTCAAAGAGAGATTCGAAGTTGCACCAGGTTCTCTTAGAAAACATCAAGCTTGGAAAGGTGGATATATTCATCATATTGAAGAAACTATGAATCTTGGTTTTCTTATCTATGAAGAAATGAATAAATTTAGAAAATTAAATTTTTCTTTTTCTGATGTGGCTCTTGTTTTATTTTTACATGATTTAGAAAAACCATTTCGATATGTACCAACTAAAAAAGAATTTAATGATGATATTGAGAAACATATTTTTATAGAATCTTTAATTAAAAAATATAAAATAAAATTAAACTCTAATCATAAAAATGCATTAGATTATATTCATGGAGAAGGGGATGACTTTCATAGAACAAAAAGAATTCAAAAACCTTTAGCTGCTTTTGTGCACAGTTTGGATACTATGAGTGCAAGGATATGGTTTGATGAACCAAAGAAAACAAATAAATTGACAATAAAATAAAATATTGTATTGTTGTTTGGAACTAAACTTGTTCTACAACTTATGAAAAAACAATCAGTTATTAGGGCTTTGCTCTCAAATTTGCAGACTTTAAATCGTTCTGTGAAATGGAGCGTTGATCATCCACTTGTGCGTGAATATATTATGAGAATGGATGCGCCTTATCGTTTTCATCATTCATGGAATCATATCTATACAATGCTTGAAAAGGTTGAAGATCTCCCTTGTGGTCTTGTTGTTACACCACTTCGTCTGCGTGCTGGAATATTGTTTCATAACAGTGTTTATTTTGCTGGGGCAAGAGACAATGAAGACAAAAGCTCACAATTTGCAGGAGCTTTTTATCAAAGCAAAGATGCTCCTGATATTAGTTTTTTGATCGATGCAACAGTTCATGTTTTTCCATTTCAAGGATTTGGTGATGATCGAGATGTTATGTGCGATTTGGATTTGATGATTTTGGGATCACCTGAATCTGAATTTTTGCAATATCGTGCCAACATTGCAAGAGAATATGAATCTGCAGAATATACTCCTGGTGAAATAGTTTCTGGAAGCCGTATTTGGTTTCGGAAACTTTTACTTCAAGCTGAAGAAGGTTTTATATTCCGAACAGAATATTTCCGACAACAATTTGAAAGACAAGCGATTGAAAATGCGAGAGCTTTTCTTAATATTCGACATGGATGTTGGAAGATTCATAATAGCGAGCAAACCCTTTGGGTTTGCTCGCTATTTTTATTCAAAATGAATATCTTTTTTTATTTCAATTATTTTTTGAAGAGTAGGGAATTGTTGAAGTAAATTATTTTCTATAATATTTCGAGCTTCAGTTCGAGCAGCTTCAACCATTTTCATATTTTTAATTGCTTCCATTCCAAGATCACTCACGCCCCACTGTTTTCCTCCAGATAATTCTCCGTTTCCACGATTTTGTAAATCAATTTCGGCGAGATCAAAACCTGTTTTTGCAGTTGTAAGTGCTTCAAGTCTTCTCAGGGTTTGTTCGCTTTTTGATTCACTGTATAGATAACAATAGGCTTGATTACTTGAACGCAGAACCCTCCCTCGAAGTTGATGAAGTTGTGCTAGTCCAAATCTTTCTGCACCTTCAATTAATATAACTGTTGCATTGGGAACATTTACACCCACTTCAATTACAGATGTTGAAACAAGAATTTGTGTTTCTCCTTTAGAAAATTTCTCCATTTCTTTTTCTTTTTCAATTTTTGTTAATTTACTATGCATTACTCCAATTGAATAATTTTGAAATTCCTTTTCTTTTAATCTTTTGGCTTCTTCTGTTACTGATTTGGCGATAAGAACATTTTGTTTTTGTTCATCTGGTTCAAAAATTCTTGGACAAATAATATAAACCTGTCTTCCAGAATCTAGTTCTTTTCTAATATTTTCATACATTTCTTTTCTTTTTGCATCTGTTGTAATTTTTGTTATGGCAGGCTTGCGTCCTTTTGGCATTTCATCAAGAACACTAAGATCCAAGTCTCCATAAATAGTTAGGGCTAGAGTTCGTGGGATTGGTGTCGCTGTCATAGATAATAAGTGTGGGAGGAATTTATCTTTGTTTGCGAGTTGTGCTCTTTGATTGGTCCCAAATCTGTGCTGTTCATCGATAATAACTAATGCTAAATGTTTGAAAGAAACTTTTTTTGAAATTAGTGCGTGTGTCCCAATAAGTATTGGAATTTCTCCATTTTCAACCCAAGTTAGTAATTGTTTTTTGGAGATGTTTGTATATTTTTCACTTGTGACCTTGGAAGGAAATTTGTACGCACCACTTCCTGTTATAAGACCAATTTTTAAATTGAAAGGTTTGAAAAATTCAATGAAACTTTCAAATAACTGTTTAGCAAGAACTTCAGTCGGTGCCATATATGCAACTTGAAGTGTCCCAAAATTTTGATTGGTAGGGCGAGTATTTGTGACACTATAAGCAATCGTTGCTGCAATAGCTGTTTTACCAGAACCAACATCTCCCTCGAGAAGACGTGACATACTTTTGTTTTTACCTAAATCTTCGAGAATCGTATTAATAGTATTTTGTTGTCCGGTAGTTAATTTGAAAGGAAGCATATCTGTAAATTTAGCTGTAACATTTTTGGAAACATCAATATCATAAGTTGCTTTATGTTCTAGAATTTTTCTCGTATTAAGTTTTTGAACTTGAATAAGAAAGACTTCTTCAAAAGCAAAGCGCTTTCTAGCCGAGAGGGCATCTTTCTGTTTTTGAGGCGCGTGAATAAAAATCAACGCAGTCTTTAGGGAAGGGAGTTTGTATTTTTTTAAAATATTTTCTGGTATAGGATCTTCAATTTTTGAAAATGAATCTGATGTAAAGATTTTATTTAAAACATGATGAATCCAAAGTGATGAAATTCCTTTTGATAATTTGTAAATAGGAGATAGCTCTTCGGTCTTATTCCCGTCTTGAGAAAATAAATCATCACCAACTCCGATAGGCATTGTTTCTACTTTTTCAATATTTGGATTATTAAAAATATATTTTCCATTCAACCCTTTTATCTTTCCTGATATTTTTACAAATTCTCCTTCGGTATACATTTTTGCAATATATGGTTGATTAAACCAAGTTGCTTTTATTGAACCTGATTCATCTTCAATTGTGGCTGTTGCTCTTGCGATTTTTGTTCTAAAAGTTTTATCTAATTTTAAATTCTTTATACGACCATACATTGTTATTTCATCACCATCTTGTGCATTTTGAATATATGAAAGCGTGGCAGTATCGCCGTATCGGACAGGGAAGTGGTAGAGTAAATCTTTTATTGAAAAAATTCCAAGCTTCATCAGGGCTAGTTTGTGCGATTTGTCTATTCGTATTATTGATTCAATTGGGTCCCGAAGATTCATAAATTCATTTTAACACATGGAAGTACTTCATTCCTACGAAGGCGGGAATCTAGAATTTAAAAACCCCGCTGATGCGGGGGGGGTTTATCCTGGAACATTTTATTGAGAAGATATTTTTTCTTTTTCAATTTCAAAAATCAAATCCAGGGCCATTTCTAGAATCGCATATGTTGTTTTCATTCTTTTCGAAGACTAACAATTTATTTCCAAAAAATCAAATAAAAAACTGTCCGGTATTACGCGGACAGGTTGGGTTTGCAGGTCTTATCCTGCGAAGGGATGAAAGTCCCCGGTTTTAAGGTTGTTGGAACTACCCCAGAAACGTTTGAAACAGGAAGGAGGTTTTGGCTTGTAAGCCCTTTCCTCACCTTCTTTTTCTGGTTTTTGGGAATGAATTTCGGCAATTCCGTTGGAATCACCCTGACTGCAGGCATTTGCTGGAAATGGCATTGGACAGAAAATGTAACATGAAATTGTGTTTTTAGCAATATTGTTTGTTTAATTTGTCAATTCATTGAAGTATGTTCTTAATTATAATACAATCCATATATGGAGACGTGGCTGAGTGGTCGAAAGTACCTCACTGCTAACGAGGCGTCCCGTTAAAAGGACCGAGGGTTCGAATCCCTCCGTCTCCGCCATTGACAGGTAGCACGAGATAGGTTGCAGTAATGTGGGTCGGTGTGAGCACGAGTTTATTTATATAAAAGCTTTTGATTGCTATAGGTTTTGCTATAATACATTTATGGAACAACCGTTATATAATCCTCTTGAAAATCCTAGAATGTATAAATATTCTACATTGCAAAAAGACATAAAGGCATATTTGGATAAATTGAAAGAGAGAATCGTTAAAGATGAAAAATCTGAATCGTTAACATTAAGAAGTGTAATTGATAGTTTCCCAGAAGTAGAACCTGAAACACCAGAAGAATATAATCAATTCTTCTCAAATAATATTTTAAATTGGCTTAGTATTTACGATCAATATATTCTTAATGGATATGAGGAGTCTAAGGCAATCGAACTTCATGACCCCGATTTGTGCATTCCATGTCATATTGGTTTACCCAAAAAACAACCTCTCTTTATACAATATTTGTATTCTTTGCAAACAGGTACAGATCCAGATCCATGGTCTGCTAGGTCCCTTACGTTAAGACAAATACCAGAACAAGATCAGCCCTTAGTGTATGAGGACATTTTAAAAGGAGTAAAAGAATTAACGGGAGTTGATAGAGAAAAATTTATTTATGAATTACGATTCGGAATCTTAGAGTCATTAGTTGCTGGGGAAGTTGAATTTGAAGAACTTAAAAAATTAAAAGAGCTTGGTCCAGATAAATTTTATAAAAGTTTTTTAATGAATGAAGATGGAACATGGATAGATCAGGAGTCTCAAGACTTGTATCAGACTCTTATAGATCTAGCAGGGAAAAATGAAATGCACGATTTCGATGACTATGATGAAGATTATGTCTTTGAAACAAATAAAATTTTTAAAGAAGCAATCTACCGTTTTCATACTGCTTTTTACCAATTACAGATGATGAGGGACTTATTGAGTCTGAATCAGTAAGCGTTTTTAATCTTGAATATTATTAGAAATAATGTATAAATAACATATGTATAATGACACAAATAAAAATCCATTTCCTTTAATTGAATATTTTAATATATTTTCTTTCAATGACTTTTCTTTGGAATTGAATAATGAAAACAAGAGAGCTGTCTTTGAAATAACAATGCGAGAACCTTCTCCAGAATCCAAATGGGAATATTTTGTATTTTTTGGAATTAAGGAATTTGTTGATGTTGTTTCAAATTGGAAATTTGATGAAAGGATGATAGACGCATTAAATAGGTCTGGATTTGCTAAAACAGAAAAACAGAAAGATTTTTATAGAAATTGGAAGCCAAATGTTGATATCTATTCACTTACTGACGGAGATGTTTTTTTCAAAGGAGAACCTATATTAAGAATAGAGGGAGATATTTTAAGTGTAAATTTATTAACTCATTTATGTCTTAGTTTCCTTCAGTACCCAATACGTTTAGCAACAAAAGATTTAAGATTAAAAAACGCTTGTAATAAAAAAGGAATATTTTATGGTGGTGGTAGAAGTCAGTCAAAGGATGATATCTATTGGTTTAATAAAATAACGCATCCGCTTTGTAATAATGACATTGTTTATCCTAGTATTTTTATTCAATATCCTAAACTGGAAAATGTAACTTCACGAACAGTTAATCTGAATCATGCTTTCATAAAATCTTTTGACTCCGAAGAAGATGCTTTTGTTTTTGGTTTAGATAAAATAAATGATTTTGGTGTGTTTACAATAATGACAGACACTTATGACTACAAGAAAGGATTAGAAAGTCTAATGAAGGTTATTTTTGATAAAAAAATACATTTAGATTCAAAACTTCTCTCAAAAATATATGTAATTATTGATAGTGGAGATATATTTGAACAAACTAATTATGTTAGAGAGACTTTGGATAAAAACGATCTCAAACTAGTAAATATTGTAGCGATGTCGGGTCTTGATGAAAAGGACATAATTGAAATGGAGGATAAAGGAAGTAAAACAACTGCATATTGTGTGGTTACTAATCTCATCAATTGTTTTGGGTGTGCCTATATCGACCTTGTTTTTAAAACTAGTCTTATTATTGACGCTGATGGTACGGAACATTTGAAAGCTAAATTAACGGAAGGAAAAGAGAGTTTACCAGGGAGAAAAAATATAAAAAGGACATTAGAAAATGGGGTGGTTATCGATACTATTGTTCCTGAAGATTATTCTGCTAATAAGGATTTCTTACTAAAGCCCGTGATGATAAAAGGAGAATCAATGCTTCCAGACGAAGAGACTTTGTTAAAAGAATATTCTTTTAAAATAAAAGATTTTTTAAAGTATATCGGTAAAAATAATAAAATTGAGTATAAAATATTAATTGCTGATGAGATAAAAAATCAGATAAACGACCTAAAGAAAAAACATGGAGCAGTATAATGATTTATTTATAAATACACCTGAGAGCTTAGAGAATTATCTAAAGGCTAAAACAATAGTTTCTATATTAGGAGGAAATAAGTCTGAAAAAGATTCTGAAATTATTGGTCACGATATTGCTGAATCAGGATATAGTATTCGGACTGGAGGATACGCCATGGGAGCTATGAAAGGAGGATTGGTTGGTGGGTCTGATGGAATAAATATTGAGAGTGAATTCAGACAAAAAATAGAAGGGGTTACTTCTTCAGATTTTAAACCTATAGAATTTGCAACTCAAGGAAAACATATTTCTACCGAAGTGGCTGTTGATCCATATGAAAGACTCAGATCACTAATCAGGGAGTCTGATATTGTTGTTATTACAGAGGGTTCTATTGGTACAGATCTTGAAATATATTCATCTTTTGCTTTTGAAATTGAGTTGGAAATTGCTAATTTAGGAAAATCAGAAAAACCCATAGTTTTTGTGGGAGAGAATATGAAAAATAAAATCTTGGCTGTTCCTAAGTTTGCTGAGTACTTACAAAAATCTGAAAACATTATTTTTGTTGATAGTTCTGATAAGGTGATTGCTCAAGTAGATTCTCTTTTTGAAAAGATTAAAGATAGAAAGAGAAAGGAGGTACAAATGTAACATTAAATATGTTAAGAAATGAATTAAAAAATTTAGGCACTTTTGAAAATGATCCGGAATTTGCATATTTGTGGGATAGATGTGTCTATGAAATGTTATATACACCAGATAAGTTTGTTGATGAATTTTCATCTCTTTTAGAAAAACATGGAGTAACAAAAGTGTCTGCAATTTTGGATTCGGCAGCAGGGTCAGGTTTTCCTGCTTTGGATATGGTGGAGAAAGGCTTCTTAAACATTGCTTGTATAGATGTTTCAGATGATCAAATAAGACTTTTAAATAAAAGGGCAGAGAGTAAGAATCTTTCTATTCGAAGCCACAAGGTTTCCTGGGATAAAATCCCTGAACATTTCAAAAATAAGAAATTCAAAGCGATTATATGTAAGGGATCACTTTGGTACGCAGCAGGAGGTTGGAATAAGGAATATGTGCCTGAAAGAGAATCTTCACTTTCTGTCATTAAAAATACTTTAAAGATATTTCACTCCATGCTTGATGTTGGAGGAATCTTATATGTGGATAAATTTAAGGATGATGAAATCAATCACAGGGACACCGTAGGTATCTTTAATGTTGGAGAAAATAAGAAAGAATTAATTTTCTACACCCATCGAGATCAAGAGAAAAAAATTCGACGTGCCGCTATGATTGTTAAAGATACTGAGACGGGAAAAGAAGAGAGCTTACCAAATGTGACATATGATTTAAAAGAAGAGGAAATGGAGAGTCTATTAACAGAAGTGGGTTTTTCATTTACAAAATCTAACTTAAAGCAAGAAAAATTTTTCACTAATTGGCTCGCTACAAAAGAATAAATTATCTAAAGATATATCTTTTTGTTCCTAAGTAAAATTTTATCCGAAATATTCTCCAAGATACCCCTCTTCTCCTGTATATCTCCATCCTTCAGAATAAACTTCACATAATTCTTGATGTCGATATCTTCAATCTGAATATTGGTACTTTTCCCAAGAAGTGAGGTATTGAACTTCTTGAATCTGAGTATCTCATCTTTAATCTTGTCTCGTACTTTCAACTCATTCACTTTCATATCATCAATTAATTTTTCAAACTGTTTTATTAAATCAGTTTCATTAATGGGAGGATTTGTACAATTGTGATCTTTTGACTTGGCACATTTATAATACACATGTCTGTTGGAAGTTCCATTCTTTAGTTTTTTGAACTTCTCATCTGCTGATATTGCAGAACTACATAAACCACATGTCATGAGTTTGGTGAATGCAAATTCTTTATTCTCGACTCGTAGTATATTGCTTTTCACTTGTGCTTGTACCATGTCATACAATTCTTTTGTTATAAGTGGTTCATGCTTTCCTTTGTACCAATTCCCACTGTTTCGAGGATACTCGAATTCTCCATAATAGAAAGGATTACTCAGACTCCTGAATATGTTCCCGAGACTTAAATGTTTCTTTCCATATGCACTCCTGAAGTTCAAATCAAACTTCAACCAGTTATATATCTTCTTTCCGCTCCACTTCTCATATGCAACCTTCTCAAACATTTTCTTGATTACAGGACCTTTTTCTGGATCAATGTATGTCTCACACTTTCTATCACTTCTTTTTTCCTTAAGATATCCTGTTGGAGCAGGTCCTGGCCATAGTCCCATCTCGACTCTCGTTCGAAGACCCCTCTTCACATTGATACTCTTGTTGTCGTTCTCCAGCTTCGCTTGAGAACAGAGAATCATCAGAAGGAACTTTTCATTAGGGGAGTTCTTGAACGTCTGTCCGTATGTTTTAATTTCTTGCAGTTTTGCTTGATCCATAAGATCAACGAGAGAACCAAGATCTCCTGCATTTCTAGATAACCTATCTGGTGCCCAAGTCAGTATTCCATTGTATCGACCTTGTTCCAAATCAGAGAGTATCTCTTTAAACACTGGTCTTTGTCCTGAATCCTTTGCAGAATGTGATTCTCTTCTGATGTCTATGATCTCCATGTTTTCTTTTTCTGCTATCTGGAGCATCTCTTTAACCTGTGAATCAATTGATAATACTTGGCGTTCTTCGGTCTCAGTACTTTTTCGAGCGTAGAGGACGTACTTTACCTTTATTTGGGGCACTTCGGTTCTAACTCCGAAGTTGCTTATGTATTGCGTTTCCATATGTATATGATGACGCAGATAGAGAGGGGTGCTAAGACTATGCAGACTAAGGGTTTTATCGCATAATCGCACTAAAAAGTGACATGTTCTTGCACCAAAAATAGTGCAAGAACTGTCACTTTTGTCACTTTTTACTCTGCACGAGACTCGTCGATTTGATATAATACAAAAGTCTTAAACCAACCTTACGGGACTTGACCCGCTACGGTTCTAACTCGAGACGGCCCGCCAAGAAAATAATGACCCACAAGGTTTATTTCAACACTAAATAGTATTCTTATTATTATTGTATATAATATAAATCATGAAATTCAGCTTTGAATCACAACAATACAGAGACGAAACAGCCAAAGGATTGAAAGAGACAGAAAAATCTGAACGAAAAGAAGCTCTCGAGAAAAAGAAAAGAGAATTAAAATTTGTGCTTTCTGAACATATAAGAGATTTTAATCGTAAGAATGGTAAGAAGAGAAAAGAGGTTTCTATCGAGAGGGAAAGTGAAGATCAAAAAGGAAAGGTTGAGAGGAAAAAAATTTTTGGAAAAACCGAAAATAGTTTTGGTAACAATGAAGATTTTGGAGTTGAAATTGAAATTATTGATATCTCAGATCAAATACCGGAGTCGGTAAAAATTATTTATGACATGAACAGATTACTTGAGGTTGAATATACTTATCATGATGATGAGGTTTCTAGAGGGTGGCGGAATAATGATGACACCCCCGAAAATCGCAAATATAATGAATATATTACCAGAGATCCACAATATCATTTAGATTCTATTGATCTTATTATCGAAAAGTATATAAAGATGGCTGAAAAAGAAAAAGGTGAACCATTAACAACGGATGATGGAACTATTATCAATAATGAAGAGTTAAAAAAAATAGCTGAACAAGCCAAAAAAGATTTTGTTGAATTTAGAGAAAAGATGACAGAGGGTCTCGTGAGTAATCCTCGTGTTTTGTATCACACGGTAGGTGCACATACTGATGGGTTTAGTAGTGATTGGTATCATTCTACCATGTTGGATGAAAATGACACAAAGAAGAAGTTGAGAAACAGATTTCCAAATAATGCAGATGGTTTTGAAATAAAAGAAACACCACTTGAAATAAATGAAGGTTTAGTATCAAAAAGCCTCTGGGTTAATGCTGACAAGATAGTATTTAATAACGTGTTGAAACCTCTAGTGTTAATTGATAGTACATCTCTAAGATTTAAAAAAAATGTTTGGAGTCTTTCTACACGAGGTGGACAATATGGGCACGGAAATGAAGATTTTGAAGAACTTTTAGAAGACAGTGATGTCTCTGATGTGTGGGGAATTAAATTAAATCCAAATTCAAACAGTAATGGTATTCAATGGCTTCAAATTGCCGATCAGATATTTGACCCGTATCACGGAAGAATGATTAAGATTAGAGAAATTGATACAACAGATAATAAACCAGACCCACAGTCCTAAATAATCACACTAAAAACTATCCAAAACACTCTTACAACACTTGAAATATTTGGTACTTAACCCACATAGCCCGCAAAATAAAAAATTAGACAAAATAAATAAAGAAGAAACATGGAACAATATAATGACCTATTCATCAATACACCCGAGAGTTTAGAAAGATATCTCAAGGCAAAAACTGTGGTTTCTATATTGGGAGGTAATAAATCTGAAAAAGATGCAGAAGTTATCGGTCATGATGTTGCCAAATCAGGCTACAGTATTAGAACAGGAGGACATGCCACAGGGGCCATGAAAGGGGGATTAATGGGTGGATCTGAAGGAGCGAACCATGAAAATGAGTTCAAACAAAAGATTGAAGGGGTAATTTCTGCTGATGATTTTAAACCAGCAGAATCTGCCGCCATGGGCGAAAATATTTCAACTGAAATTGCTGTCGATCCATATGAGAGACTGAGATCTTTGATTAGAGAGTCTGACATCATTGTAATTTCAGAAGGTTCTATTGGTACAGATCTTGAAATCTATGCATCTTTTGCTTTTGAAATTGAAATAGAAATTTCTAACTCAGGAAAATCAGAAAAGCCAATAGTGTTGGTTGGTGAAAATATGAGGAATAAAATTCTAGCAGTTCCTAAGTTTTCGGAGTATCTAAAAAAATCTGAAAACATAATTTTTGTTGATACGCCCGAAGAAGTGATTGATCAAGTGGATTCTATCTTTGAGAAGATTAAAGATAAGAAGAGGAAAGAAGTTAATATGTAATAATAGATTATTATGCTGAATTTGTTCGATTTATCTATTATCTAGTCCAACCCGAGTGCTTTAATGAATACTTTGAAAAATTCCCAAAATTCTCTTACTTTGTCTAAGATCTTTGGTACTTAACCTACATTTTCCGTAAGTACAAAAAGAGCCCCAACGGAACCTTTTTGTTAGCGGATATGAGCAAGTTCTAGGGGAGCTTGCGTGAGGGATTCAAAAACTTAATATAATGTTTGTTTTTTATTTAAGAAAATAATTTTTTAAATCCTTACTTAAGGTATAATTAAGTAATATCATGAAAGATAAAAAAATAATTTTTGCGACAACTTTAATCTTTGTGTCTAGTTTGATTGTTTTCTTAAGTATTTTTTTGTTGTTTAAAGATAATTTTTTTAAAAAAAATGTAAAAGATCAAATATTAGATACAGAATTAACAACAGAAAATAAAATTGAGAATCCTGACACTCTAACAAATTCATTGGTTGGGACTACTTCAATTGTTTCATTGGGGACAACTACCATACCTGAACCGTTAGTTTCCGAAGTTAATGATACTCTGGAAATAGGTGGTATTAAATTATTTGAAAATAATTTTTATCTTGGGGTTTTGGCTGGTGAATCAGTTTACTTATCTGTTCAGCTTTGTGATGAAGATGAGTGTTGGGGTTCTGGCTATTTTATTTATTCTGACTTGGATTCAAAAGAATTTAAAGGAGTTAATATTTCTGGCGATGTTGCTTTTTATAAAAACACAATGCATCTGAATTCACAAAAAGATATCGGTCGTTTTACAAGTTCGGGTCCAATCAATATAAAAGATTATAATTTTGATGGGTTTCCTGATCATGCTATTCGTTCGGGACGTAATGAATATCCTGAAACCGAATTAAGTGAATATGATGCTGCGCCAATTTATGATATTTATTTATACGATCCTGAGTATAAAGATTTTTATTTGAGTGATTCACTAACAGAAATAGCTTCTCATAATTTGGGATCTTTATCTTTTGATGAAAAAGATAAAACCATTAATATATTGTATGGGGTTGATGGACCATGGTATGAATATTATGAATATAAATTTATAAATAATGAACCTGTTCTTGTAAATAAGTATTCTGCTGATGCATCAAAATTAGAAGCAGGGTACGCGATTTTAAGTCAAGACAGTTTGATAAATGGTGTTTGGATTAATAAAATAACTATGAGGATGAATAAAGAAGAGTTTTTAAATTTTTTAAATAATGGTTTTTAGATAGAAAAGTATTTTAAAACTATATTATTTTTTTAGCTAATAAATAGATGTTTTTTAATAATTTATATGGGAAGGTTAAACTTTGAAACCACAGGCCTCAGACCTCTCCGTCTCCGCATTGACAAATACCAAAAAAGATGTAATTTAATTACCAAGCAAAGTCACACGGACTTGTTGTACATTAACCACAGAAAACGAAACGAAATGAAATCGAAGACAGTTTGTAGCTATCCAATTATCGCGGCACTTGTTGCTGCTGCCAAGGAGTTGAAACCAGGTTCCAGATGGAGAGCAGGTTCGCATCAACAAATGCAGTTTATGGCCGGACCTTTTACTAAAGGTGAATTGGATGTTGAAAATTTCCCTGAAATCTCGACAAAAAGTTCGAATGATGCGGCTACCCTTAATAAGTTTCTTGTTGATAATGGTTTTTCCATTCGGCTTGATCCTTTTGAACCGGATGAATTTGGTGTCGTCAGCATTTTGAAACTTCTTTTGGAATGGTTGGAAAAAGGAAGGGAAACGGTAATTCGTTATCAAGATACTATGTATCCAGCAGCCCAACTAACAAAGGATTGTGTCAGTTTCTTCTCTTCACCAAACCATTCTTTCCCGGTTGTTGTTATCAAAACAAAAACGGGTGATGAGGTCTTGTTAAGTATGGCAGATCCGTCTTATGAGGGATCTGATTTGGACGCTCACATTGATCGTGTTTTTGGAGATCTGAAACGGCGACATGATTTTGCCGGTCTTATATTCCCGATGGTCGACCTCGATGAACGGGTTGACATTAGTTGGCTTATTGGTATGTCTGCACTTTTTGGTGGTGGTATTGTCGGGAGAATCACTCAGGCATTGCAACAAACAAAGTTTGCAATGGATGAAAAAGGTGCAAAAGTTGAAAGCGCCGTTGCTCTTGGTGTGATGAGGTGTAGTCTTCAAGAAATCGTCCCTGATCACACTATCAATCAACCATTCTTTGCCATGGTGAGACGTCAAGGTTTGCAACTTCCAATCTTCTCTGGATACATCGCTCCAGACTGTTGGAAGAAACCTGTTCGTTAAACTTTTTCATTTTTGAAACAATCCCGCGTAATGTATGTTGCGCGGGATTTTTAATAAGTTATCATATTTACATGAACACACTTTTAATTCTCTTAATTGCTGGTCTAACTCTTACTGTAGGGGATCTCGTGGCAGGTAAATGGGTTGTTAGTAATAAAAAAAGTTTTTATATTCTTACTTTAATTCTATACATGATTGGTTTGAACTTTTTGATTTATAGTTACAAGTTTGAAGATATTGCAATCGCTTCTATAACAATGGAAATATTTAATATAGTTACACTTACTTTAGCTGGAAGGTTTTTGTTTAAAGAAAATATTACAAAAACAGAAATTGCTGGAATTGTCGTAGGTATTATTGCAGTTGTAATTTTGGAAATAGCATGAGTACAAAAAATAATAAAAAAATATCTCCATTAAAGCTTCTGTTTATTGGAGGAATTATTTTGACAATAGGAGATATAATCGCTGCTCAATGGATTAGGTTTGGGGGAAACCATCTTTATATTTTTGTAATATTATTTTATTTTGCTGGGATGATTCTTTTGATTAATAGTTATAAAACTGAAGACATACCTGTTGCATCAATTATCTTAGTTATTTTTAACGTTGTTATTTTGGTTTTTGCTGGAGTATTTTTATTTGGTGAAAGTATTAATTTATTAAAGATTTTAGGAATTGCACTTTGTTTTGTTTCTATATATTTGCTTGAGTTTGGAAAGAAGAAATTAAAAAGTTAATTTCAATCTTACATTGACTTTTATTTAAAAAGATGTAGTTTTTTAACAAAGCTAATAAAGGCTTGTTGTACATCAAAAACAAAAAAATGAATAAAACACGAAGTGAAACTGTATGTTATCACCCTTTTGCGGCAGCTTTAATTGCTGCACTTAAGGAGTTGGGCGAAGGTTTTGTTTGGAGACCAAATTCACTAGAAAAAAGATTATTTATGGAAGGTTCCTTTGTGATCGGTGCAAAAGATCTCCATGATCTTCCTGAAATTGAATCTCGAGTTTCTTATGATTTTGATCTTCTGAATCGTTTTCTTTGGGAAAAAGGTTTTTCAATAAAACTCGAGAATCCTCACGATCCAAAATCATTCGGGGTTGTCAGTATTATGAAAATTCTTGAGGATTGGATTGAAAGTGGAACCGAAGGTGAAATTTGTGTTGAAGGTAAAACATACCCAGCAGTTCACCTTAAGGGGAAAAACGTTACTTTCTATAAATCCGAGTGGCATAAAAATCCAGTTGTTTCTATCAAAACAAAATCTGGCGACGAAGTTTTGCTAAGCGTTGCGGATAGTTTTCTTAGCACTGATACCTTAACAGGTCATATTGATAGGATCTTTGGCTCTCTGGATGTATGTCGAGATTTTTCCGGTCTCGTTTTCCCGATGGTTGACCTTGAAGAAGAGGTTGATATCAGCTGGCTTAAAGGTTTGCCAGCATTTCTGGGAGATGATGAAGTCGCCTTTATTTCTCAAGCATTGCAACAAACAAAATTCAAAATGGATCAAATTGGTGCGATTGTCGAGAGTGCTGTTGCGATTGGAATTGCCAAGACAAGTATTTCTAAACCAAGACCCGATCTTGTTATTGACAAACCGTTTTTTGTGACAGTAAGGCGTAAAGGTTTTAATCTCCCAATCTTCTCTGGATATATTGCCCAAGACTGTTGGAAGAAACCTGTTCGTTGAACTTTTTCATTTTTGAAACAATCCCGCGTAATGTATGTTGCGCGGGATTTTTTATGTTCAGGAAATAATGATTGTGTTAATATGGCTTATATGCAAAATAAATCAATACTAGAAAATATCGCTCCTCAAATCGCTAAAGAGAAAATAGAAAACGGCGCATTATTATTAGATGTTCGAGAATCTGATGAGGTCAATAATTTATCCTGTGATATTTCAAATACTATTTTTATGCCAACCAGTGAATTGCAAAATAAATATAAAGAACTACCAAAAGATTCTGAAATAATTGTTATGTGTTATAGCGGAGGTAGAAGTCAACGTGTTGCTGAATTTTTGATTAGTCAGGGTTATGAAAAAGTTTTTAATTTATCTGGAGGTATTTCAAATTGGGAATCAGAGGGTCTGCCAACTAAATAATTAAAATATCGCCATGTCAGAATTATCAGCTGGAGAAAAAAAGATTCAAGAATATATAGATAGGATAAATGGGGGAGAATCAAAAGAGGCTGTTACTGATGGATTATCAGAATCTTTTAGAGATGGAATTGAAAAAGGTTTAAAATCTAAAGAAGAACTTGCTGAGACATCTAAACAAAATAAGATTAGAGATGACGCAGAGATTGAAAGACTTAGAAGGGAGTTGGGAATTAAAGAGACTTCTACTCAGTCAGAAACTTTTCAAGGTCCTAAAATTAATTATATTGAAGTAATTATTGATGATGAATTTATGCAAAAAAACTTAATGCCAAATGGTGCCTTAAGAATGCAGGGCGGACAAGCAAATTGGAATGGGGAAGTTGATTTGATGAAGTATGTTATGTCTGAAAATCTTTCTCCAGAGCATCGTAAGATTGCTGAAGATAAAATTGAAAAACATAATGCAGGGCAAGAAAAATCATATCAGCACGAATCACATCATATTAGAAATAGAGAAAATAATCTTACACCTCATGTGGCTGCAGAAAATTTACGAGAATTTTTGGCATTTCGAGTATTGGATGAATTGTCCGCATTTGCCGCTGGTGAGTTGTATAATCAAGATTTAACAATAGAAAATATTTTAACCGCATTACAGAAATCAAGACAAGCCGTAGAGAACTCTTATTATGGTGAACCTTTCATAAATGATGCAAAGTGGTATTCATCAAAGCATCGTGATAAAAAAGAATCTTTTTCAAGACAGATTAATCCAGAAAAATATCATCAAATAATGAGACAATATTTTAATGTTAAAGGAAAAGATATTTTACCTATTTTACAGGGATCGGATAAAATGCCTGAATTTACAAAGATAGTAAATGAATTGATTATCAAATTAGATGACATAATGATTGGGATGAATCCAAATACTTAAATTATTAACACTGCGCTTCTATCTATTGCAGACCTTTGCTTAAAATTTATTAATTATTTATAATTAAACTATGGTAAAAAATATTGGTAAAAAAGATAGAATTATAAGGGTTGTCATCGGAGTTGTTTTATTTGCTATGATTAATTCATTTGATAATAAATTCATACAATGGGTTATTTTCGCTCTTGTACTACTTTCTTTGTTTAGTGCAATTAAAGGTTGGTGTCCAGTTTATAAAATGTTAAAGAAGAACACTTTTGTTAGTAAATAGTTTTTAAGTTGACGATTTTATATAAAAAAATACCTTTAATGAAAAGGTATTTTTTTATTTCAAATTTAATATATACTGTCCTCATGTTTAGAAAAATAATATCTATTATAGTTATAATTTTTGCCATAATCGGTTTTGTTTTTGTTGGTATGTATTTTGCTGTTAAGTTTGGTTTTACAAATACAACGGGAATAATAGATCAACAAAATGATCAATTCATAAAAGACGGAAAAGATAATTTAAATAAAGACAAGGATAAAGAAGTTGTGCCGGAAGAAAAGCCAGAATTTAAACCTTGGAATAAAACTTATGAATGGGAGATAATCAAGAGCGCTTTATTAAAAGATGTTTCTGTAATTAATAAGGCTTCCGTTGATTCGGGAGTTTCTTCTAGATTGATTGTGTCACAACTTGTAGTTGAACAATTACGATTATTTTTTTCTGAAAGACAGGCTTTTAAAAAATGGTTTGAACCTCTCAAAATTCTTGGAAGCCAGACTCAGTTTTCTTGGGGTGTTATGGGTATGAAAGAAGAGGCCGCAATTCTTGTAGAAGAACATTTGAAAGATAAAGATTCAGAATATTATCTTGGTGAACAATATGAAAATATTTTAGATTTTAAAACTGAAGATATAAAAGAAGAAAGATTTACCCGCATGACAGATCAACATAATCATTATTATAGTTATCTTTACGCTGGATTATTTATTAAACAAATTATTTCTCAATGGGGAAAAGCAGGTTATGATATTTCTGATTCGCCAGAAATAATTTCAACAATTTATAATCTTGGATTTTCAAAATCAATTCCAAATGCTAATCCAAAATCTGGTGGAGCTCAAATTACAATTGACGGAGTTAATTATAGCTTTGGTTCTCTTGGGAGAGAGTTTTATTATTCAGAAGAGTTGATGTCAGAATTTACTAAATAGATATTTTTCGGTCTAATTTTAAATGATTGGATAAACATAAAAACTTTGGTAGTATTGCAATACTGGAGGATTGGATGAGTGGGACAAATGCAAACTGCTTTGCATTTGTCCGTGAACAAAGTGAGGGTGGAAAACACAAATCCAATCTTCCCGAAGGGCGACAATTTGAGCGAAGCGAATATATTGGAGGATTGGATGAGTGGTTTAAATCAACGGTTTACTAAACCGTCGGCCTAGAAATAGTCCCGTGAGTTCGAATCTCACATCCTCCGCATAGAAATTTAAGGAGTAAATGACTATAAATCCATGAGAGTGACCGAATCTTACATCCTTATTTTAATTTTTTAAATCCGTACCCTTATAGCAAATACAAAGAATAACCAATAATCAAAGATATAATTAGTAAAAGACAAAAGATAAGTATATTTTTTACATTTTTACTTTTTCCATAAAGAAAATGGTCTGCAAATTCTAATTTTCTTCCTAAATAATTTTCCAATAGAGTACAAGTCTCTTTAGTGTGTATTCTTTTAGTGATTCCATTTTCAATTTTTTCCAGAGCATAAAAATCAATCATAGCTGTTTTGCTTTTTCCAATTCCTATAAAAAATCCTACAGTAAGACCTCTACTTGTTTGTATCCCAATCATGTCTACATCTTTCCAATCGCTTTTTATATTTTGTTTACCTTTTGTATATTCAAAACCCGTTTCATTTAAAATCAGATTGGCTTTACGTGATTTGATAAAAATTATAAAAAAGATTAATAAGAAAAATGAAAGATATGTATATGGAATTGCGTCTTTATTTTCAATCATTGAGAAAATAACAAATACAAGTAATGCCAAAAGAACAAGACCACCAAGACCTTTTAGAAATATTATTGGATTTTCACGTAATGTTATTGTCGGTTTCATATATTAAAATTAGTATTTACATAATACAATATTCTTTAATATATTGATATAATAGCTTATATGGCAAATTACGAACCTAAAACAGAAGATAATAGATGTATTTTTTGTGAAATTGTTAATGGAAAAATACCGGCTTCAATTTATTGGCAAAATGAAGAATTTTTAGCATTTCTTTCTATTGATCCTAATACTGAAGGATTTTCTTGTGTGATCCCTAAAAAACATTTTGGAAGTGATGTATTAAAAATGCCTGATGATGTTTTGCAAAGATTTATAATTGCAGCAAAAGAAGTTTCTGTAAAAATAGAAAATTTTTATTCTGATGTTGGTAGAGTTGGTTTGATTATGGAAGGTACAGGAATAGACCATGCACATATCAAACTGTCTCCAATGCATGGAACAGAGAATTTAAAAAATGGACAATGGCAACAATTTTTGAGCGGTAAAAGTTTTTGGTTTGAAAAATATGAAGGGTGGATTTCTTCTGGTAGTGGCCCAATGGTTGATCCTGAAAAATTAAAAGAGCTTGGAGAAAAATTAAAAAATAATTCTTAATAATTATGGAAAATGTAATTTTTCATAATTTTGGTGGTGCTAGAAAATCAGAAGAAGAATCTATTGGATTAGAAAAAGAAAATCAAACTGTCACTCCTGTAGAAATTAAACATAGAGAAAGAACAGAATATGTTATTTTGGCTAGGCAGTTAGAATTATCACAATTTTTGAGAGGAATTATTGGATGGGGTAAGAGTTCAGATACAATGTCTATAAGACAAAAAGTTGTTGAATCAATGTCTGATGAAGAAGTTATGGATGTACTTTTTGATTCAAACGAAACTTTATGGAAAAGTAGCCCGGCTTATTATTATGCTGTTCTAGAAAGGGTTGATTCTATTATGATGAAAACATCTTCTGTTTATAAAGAGATTTATGGTAAGGATGGTGTTTTGAAAGATTTGGATGAGGAAAAAGTTGAAGAGGAAGAAAATTTGACAATTATGCAAATATACGAAGATTTTACTGAAGATTTTAATGCTCCTCCTATGGATAGTTATATTTCATATTTTGATACTTCAACAGTTGGAGAAATGGATAAGACTTCCACTGAAGGTGATAAAAATAAACCATGTCTTGTTGTTAAACTCAGAGATAAACTCCCCGAAGGTATGAGTATCCCTAATGTATATAAAGGAGTGAGGGTATTTGTAAGTTAAAGTTATTTATGGAAGATTTTTTATCAAAACCCAAAGCAGAAAATATTGAAGATATAAAAACGGAAGTAATTTTTCTGTCTGCTGAAGATTTGGTCGAAAGAATATATCAAGGCAAATCACTACCTCAAGACTCAAGATTTTTACCTTTTGATGAAGGTGGTGTATTTAGATATTTTTATTTAAGGAATATTATTAGTTCATTTAATAAGAATAAAATAATATATTCAGCAATTGAAGTAGATAATTTGATTGTTGGATTGTCTGAATTGGAACAAGACCCTAATGATGAAAATAATTTTTGGATAAAATTTATTTCGATTGATCCAAAATATCAAGGTAAAAGATTATCTTCAAAATTAATTGAAGAGATATTTAAATTTGCCAAAGAAAATAATTATTCTCTGCAACCTTCTTTTTATAGTGAACAAGGATTAGAAAAAATCAAAAAAGTTATCGACAGGAATGCTGAACAAACGGGGGTTAGAATTATTTATGAATAATCATACATTTTAAAATATGAAAATAATTGTTAATGATAAGATGCAAAAAGGATAT